>CAZJOA010000265.1:0-1611 GCA_964547515.1 uncultured Faecalibacterium sp. | reverse complement strand
CTGCAAGGAGAAGCACTGTCAGGAGCTGGTGGCGGACGCACCCTCCATGCTGGACGTGCTCTGCGACGAATGCGCGGAGCATTTCGCCCAGCTGCAAAAGTACCTCGCCGTGACGGGCATTCCCTATCGGGTGGACAGCCGGATCGTCCGCGGTCTGGATTACTACACCAAGACCGTGTTCGAGCTCATCACCACCACCGACAAGGGCGAGCTGACCGTCTGCGGCGGCGGACGCTACGATAATCTGGTCGAACAGCTGGGCGGCCCGAGCCTGCATGCGGTGGGCTTCGGCATGGGCATCGAGCGCGTGCTGATGCTGCTGGATTCCGAGGGCATCGAGATCCCCAAGCCCAACCAGTATGATGTGTTCGTCACCTTCATGGGTGAGAACAAGGTCGCGGCCTTCTCGCTGGTGCAGCAGCTGCGTCAGGCGGGCATCCATGCGGATATGGATCATACCGGCCGCAGCCTCAAGGCGCAGTTCAAGTACGCCAACAAGACCGGCGCGCCCCTGTGTATCACCCTGGGGGATGACGAGGTGGCCAGCGGCGTGGTGAAGATCAAGAACATGAACACCCGCGAGGAGCGCACCGTTCCCACGGCGGACACCGCAGCCGCCGTCCGGGAGATGCTGGGCTGATGCGGCAAGGAGGGAGACCATGCTGACCATGCGGCTGATGTCCGCGCAGGACGCGGAGGCCATCTATGCCTGTCTGCAGGAGCTGCCAGAGGAAAACGGCTTCATGAATGGCGCTTATGGCATGACCTATGAAGCGTTCGTGAATGACTTCTTGCCGCAGTGTGAAAAGTGGGCCAGGGGCATCGACCTCAAACCGGGCTATGTGCCCAGCAGCTGCTATGTCCTCTTTGAGGATGAGGTCGCCGTCGGCCTGTTCAAGCTCCGTCCCGAGCTGAATGATGTGCTACGCCATGGTTCGGGGCATATCGGCTACGGCATCCGTCAGGGCTGTCGCGGCAGGGGACTGGCCAAGGCCGGTCTGGCGCTGCTGCTGCAGATCGCCGCGCCCCTGCTGGACGAGGACGAAGCGTATCTGTCCGTGAACAAAACGAATCCCGCGTCCCTCCATGTGATGCTGGCCAACGGCGCTTACATCCACCATGAGGACGAGGAAAAGTATTATACCCGAATCCCGCTGAAAAGGTGAACACTTCAATCAAAGCAAAGGAGCAATCATCATGCAGAACCGTACACATACCTGTAACGAACTGCGCATGGCCAACGTCGGCGAACATGTGCAGATCTCCGGCTGGATGGAGAATGTCCGCGAGGTGAGCGCGAGCCTGGCATTCGTGGTCGTGCGCGACTTCTACGGCACGACCCAGGTCGTCATCGAGAACGAGGAGCAGATGAAGGTCATCAAGGGGCTGAACAAGGAGTCCACCATCTCCGTGACCGGCATCGTCCGCGAGCGCGACAGCAAGAATCCCAAGCTGCCCACGGGTGACATCGAGATCGTGCCGGAGAAGATCGAGGTGCTGGGGCGCTGCCGTCATAACGAGCGGCCCTTCCAGATCAACCGCTCCACCGAGGCGGACGAGAGCATCCGCCTGAAGTACCGCTATCTGGATCTGCGCAACCCGGAGGTAAAG
>CAZJOA010000264.1:0-1648 GCA_964547515.1 uncultured Faecalibacterium sp. | reverse complement strand
GGGGGATCATTTGTTGATGAGGTCTTGATAGAGGATGTGGTCGTACTTCTCCATGAAGCCGTCCGTGGTCAGGATGCTGCCGTCCGCGCGGATGAAGAGCGCATCGGCCTGCAGGCTGTCCGCCAGAGCGAGCGCCTTTTCGCTGCCCAGGACGATGCAGGCCGTGGCCAGTGCGTCCGCCTCCATGGAGGAGGACATGACGAACGTGGCGCTGACCAGATCGGACTGCGCAGGCCAGCCGTTTTTCGGATCAAGGATGTGATGATAGCGCACGCCGCCGAAGTTGAATCCGCGCTCGTATGTGCCGCTGGTGACGACCGTGCAGTCCCGGGTGTAGATGATGGATCGGGACATGGACGGCTGGAGGGGATCGGTGATGGCGACGGAGAAGCGTGACCCATCGGGCTTCTGACCCACGGTGTACACATTGCCGCCCAGGGAGATGATGCCGGCCGTGGCCTTTTCGCGGATGATGTCGGCCACCTTGTCGGCGATGTACCCCTTGGCGATGCCGCCCAGGTCGATCTGCATCCCGGCCGGGAGGGTCACTGTGCCGTCCTCGCCCAGGGTGATCCTCTGATCGTCCACCAGGGGCAGCAGGTTCAGGCGCGTCTCGTCGGTGGGGACGCTGTTGACGCTCGTGCCCGTGAAGCTCCACAGGGCGGTGATGGGTGCGATGGTCACGGAGAACGCGCCGTCCGTCAGACGGCTGATCTCCTTCGCCTCGGCCAGAATGGCGTAGGTCTCCGCGTCCACCCGGACGGGCTTGCCATTGGCCGCGTTGATCCGGCTGACATCGCTGGTGGCGATGGTCTTGCTCAGCAGGTTCTCATAGCGTTCGCACGCCGCCCAGACCTCGTCCACCAGCCCCTCCGGCGCACCCCAGAGGGTCAGGTACACCACCGTATCGAAGTAGAACCCCACGCCGGTGGTCTTTGCATGGGGATCGGCCTTTTTCTCCGCGCTTGCGGTCGGGAAGAGCGCATTGCCCTTTTCGGGCGTGTCCTGCGCGGCGCAGCCTGTCAGCAGCCATGCGCAAAGCAGCAGCGCCAGCAGGCGGACGCCTCTTTTCCGGTTCGTTTTCGTCATTCTGTCACCGCCAGTTCCACGCTCACCCGGTTGGGCAGGCAGATAATGAATTGCTGATTGGCGCGATACGGCCAGTTGTCCACCGTGACCTCGCCCATGCCGACGCACAGCTGATTATCGCAGGTGGACGAGCGCATGACAGCACCCTGTGCCGTCACCTCGACGACATTGACGCAGCCATCCGCCTGTTCGATGGTCACGACCTGCGGCTCGGTCAGGGGGACGCGCTTGTATTCCTTGCCGTCCACGGAGATGATGACCACATCCTCCTCCGCCTTCTGCGGCCTGACCGTCAGGCTGACGATCAGCAGGAGCACCGCCGCCATCGCCACCGCGGCGACCACCAGCAGATTCTTTTTGTTCATGAAGCTCCCTTCTGCCGACTTCTCATCGGCACAAAGATACATCTTGAATTATACCACGTCCGCGCTGAACCGTCAACGGTTGGAACGATTCTCCACGCAAAACAAAAGCCGCAGCATTTCTGCTGCGGTAGAGCGAACTCCCACGCGAGAACTGCGTGGAAGGACGGCAGGGCTCTGCCCTGCACCCGCGAAGG
>CAZJOA010000263.1:0-1663 GCA_964547515.1 uncultured Faecalibacterium sp. | reverse complement strand
ACCGGCTGGAGCTTGTCCAGGCGATACCCGCGCTCGCACAGCAGGGCCGCGTCGCGCGCCTGGGTGGCCACGTTGCAGCTGACGTACACCACGCGGCGGGGGCTGGCGGTGGCGATGGCATCGATCACGGCGGATTCGACGCCCTTGCGGGGCGGGTCGATGACGATCACGTCCGGGCGAAGTCCCTCGGCGACCAGCGCCGGGAGCACGTCCTCCGCCGCGCCGCACCGGAAGTCCGCATTGGTGATGCCGTTCCGATGTGCGTTGGCGTGCGCATTTTCAATGGCCTGCGGGACGATCTCGATGCCCAGCACCGATCGGCAATGCCGCGCCATCATCAGGCTGATCGTCCCTGCGCCGCAGTACACATCGCAGAGACGGTCGTCGGGGCGGAGCTCGGCGAAGTCCAGCGCGGTTTGGTAGAGCACCTCGGTCTGCATGGGGTTCACCTGGAAAAACGCCGCCGGACTCAGGTCGAAGGACAGTCCGCAGAGGGTGTCCTCCAGGGTCGATGCGCCGAAAAGCGTGCGGAATTTCCGCCCCAGGATGACATTTGTGCGCTCGCGGTTCTCGTTGAGCACCAGCCCCGCTGCGCCCAGGGGGCGAAGCGCGTCCCACAGCGCGTCCGCATGGGGAAGGGCCGTTCCATTGACGGCCAGCGTCACCAGCGCCTGATGCCGACGGTTCACCCGGGTCACGATGTGGCGGATCAGCCCGGTGTGGGTCGCCTCGTCGTAAGGCGCGATCCGGTGGACGCGCATCCATTGGAGGACGGCACGGCTGATGTCATCCGCCGGGGGCATGGCGTTGGCGCAGCGCCCGATGGGGATGATGGCGTGGCTGCGCGGCGCGAAAAAGCCCACGAAGGGCGCGTCCGCCGTGCCGCCCACCGGCAGTGCCGTCTTGTTGCGGTAGGCTGACGGCTCGGCCATGCCCAGCACTGGCTCAACGGGCACGTCCAGATGGCCGATGCGCCGGAAGCAGTCCGCCACCTGCTGACGCTTGGCATTCAGCGTCGCCGCGTAGCTCATGTGCCGGCAGGTGCAGCCGCCGCAGCGCGGATACGCCGGACAGTCCGGCTCGCGGCGAATGTCCGCCGATGGCTCGGGCTGACCTTCCATCCGCCCGAAGGCATAGCGCTTCTGATCCTTCACGATGCGCACGCGCGCGGTCTCGCCCGGCAGCAGCCCGGGCACAAACACCGCCAGGCCGTCCGCCCGGCAAACGCCCTCCATGTCCGCGCCCAGGGCGTCGGCGGTGAGGGTGAGAATCTCGTTCTTGCGCATGACAGCGCCTCCAATGCTCGTGATGCCCCTATTGTAGCATGGACAGCGGCCGATTGGCAAGGGCGAATGCGCGGATGGAGGAAACGGCGGAGGTTCGACCGGAACGGCGGAGGGAGTGCCCCGGAATGCGCTATATATAATGGTAGGAATTTTTCAAAACAGGGCTGAATGAGGGCGGATGGGCGGAATCCGAACGAGGCGTAGGGGCGGAGGACGGGAATGTTCGGACTTTAGGCGGAACACGCGAAAAACAAAGGAAATGCAAAGTTCGGAAATGCGAAAAGTTTGCAAAAAAGTCGCGAAAAATGAAAAAAGGCTGTTGACTTTTCGGCGGATTCTTGATAAGATATACAAGTCGCCTGGCGCTGGTGCGCCGG
>CAZJOA010000262.1:0-1688 GCA_964547515.1 uncultured Faecalibacterium sp. | reverse complement strand
GGACTTAAAATCCCCTGCTCCGGCGTGCGGGTTCGAGTCCCGCCATCAGCACTTCCCGCCGCGGCTCCATGGAGCTGCGGCTTTTTTTGTTCGCCGGATGGATCATCCCACGGCGTACTCCCCGTCCGCCTGCGCGGTGATCTCCCCGGCATAGAAGGCGTGCATGCCCCGGATCATCCAGGCCAGATCCTTCACGCCGGCAGTCTCATAGCAGGAGTGCATCGCCAGCTGTGCCAGGCCGATGTCCAGCGTATTGATGGACACATGCGCCCCGGAGATATTGCCCAGGGTCGATCCGCCGGGCAGATCGGAACGATTGGCGAAATGCTGCACGGGCACATCCGCCGCCTTGCAGAGCTGGTGGAAGACCGCCTCCGACACGCCATCGGTGGTGTACTTCTGATTGGCGTTGAACTTGATGACGATGCCCTTGTTCATCTCCACCTGATTGCCCTGATCGGCGTATTCCGGGTGGTTGGGATGGGTGGCATGGGCATTGTCCGCCGAGAGCATGAAGCTGCCGGACAGCGCCATGCGGTAGGCTTCGGCGCTCATGCCCGCACAGGCCGCGATGCGCTCCAGCACATCCGACAGGAAGGTCGAATCCGCCCCCTGCTTCGTCCCGCTGCCCACTTCCTCATTGTCAAACACGCAGCAGACATTCACATGTCCGCCGTCGGGCAGCTCCTTCAGCGCACACACCGACGCATAGCCGCATTCCAGGTCATCCAGCTGGGGCGCGGAGAGGAATTCGCCATTCGCCCCCCAGACCGTCCCCGGCATGCGGTTGTACAGGTAGAGGTCACTGCCCACGATGGCGTCCTCCGCCACCCCGCATTCCTCCGCGATCAGCCTGCGGAAGCTCCCCTTCGCGCTGATGTCGCCGTACAGGGGCATCAGATCCACCTGCGCGTTGTACTTGTAGCCGCTGTTGACCTCGCGGTTCATGTGGATGGCCACATTGGGGATGAGCACCAGGTCGCGGTCGATTTTGACCAGGCGGGTGTGGATGCCGCTGTCGTCCCGGAAGAGCACCCGTCCGGCGACGGACAGCGGCCGGTCGAACCAGGTCGAGAAGATCATGCCGCCATAGCGCTCGGTGTTGAGCTGGACATACTTGTCGCGGACGGTCAGCTCGGCGTTCTCCTTGATCTTGAAGGTCGGGGAATCGCTATGGCTGGCGATGATGCGGAAGCTGTCGGGCTTCCCTGCGGGCAGGGTGAAGGCGATCAGGCTGGAGCGGTTGCGGGTCACATAGTAGCGTCCGCCGGGGACGACCTCCCAGGCCTTGCATTCCTGCAGGGCGCGGAAGCCCTGCGTCTCCAGCATGGTGCTCAGCGTGTCCACCGCGTGGAAGGCCGTCGGCGAGGCCTTCAGGAATTCGAACAGTCCTTGGAGCTCAGGGGTCAGCTTTTCGTTCATCATCGTATCCCTCATTCGTCTTTTCATGGCCAATGGCTTGCACACCCATTGTACCACAGCGGCGGACGATTGACCATGCATCATCCGGTATTTCCTCTGTTCTT
Source organism: uncultured Faecalibacterium sp. (assembly GCA_964547515.1). Taxonomy (GTDB): domain Bacteria; phylum Bacillota; class Clostridia; order Christensenellales; family Aristaeellaceae; genus UBA11524. The sequence goes on along the minus strand of CAZJOA010000262.1, from coordinate 162 downwards.
CCTGACGGCGGACGGCTGACCCATGCGACCGCTGACGGCGGAGGGGGGGGCGGTGTTGCGGCGGGAAGGCCGCCCGCCGACAAGCATCAGATCATCCAGATCGGAACGATCAGGTGCTTTGCGTCAATGGCGGACAGCTCTGGCCGCATACAGAGGATCGCG
>CAZJOA010000261.1:0-1716 GCA_964547515.1 uncultured Faecalibacterium sp. | reverse complement strand
CTCTTTAGAATTCCAGGCCGCCTTCGCGGGCGCCTTCTGCCAGCTCAGCCACGCGGCCATGATACAGGTAACCGCCGCGGTCGAACACGACCGTGTCGATGCCCTTGGCCTTTGCGCGCTCAGCCACCAGCTTGCCGACTGCGCGGGCTGCGGTCTTGTTGCCGCCGTTGCCCTCGATCTCCTTGTCCAGAGAGGACGCGGACACCAGGGTGTTGCCTGCGACGTCGTCGATGATCTGTGCGTAAATATTCTTCTCGCTGCGGAACACGTTCAGACGGGGTCTTTCGGGGGTGCCGAAGACCTTGGCGCGAACGCGCTTGTGGCGCTTGATGCGCTGTGCATTGGTATCGGGTCTGTTAATCATATCGGCACACCTCCTTACTTCTTGCCGCCGGTCTTACCGACCTTGCGGCGGATGACTTCATCAGCATACTTGATGCCCTTGCCCTTATAAGGCTCGGGAGGACGCTTCTCGCGGATCTCTGCCGCGAACTGGCCCACAGCCTGCTTGTCGCAGCCGATAACGACAATCTTATTGGGAGAGGGAACCTCGACGGAGATGCCGGCGGGAGGATCCATGGTCACGTTGTGGGAGAAGCCGATGTTCATCACGAGCTTCTCGCCTTCCTTGGCGACACGGTAGCCAACGCCGTTGACTTCCAGTTCCTTCTTGTAGCACTCGTTCACGCCGCTGACCATGTTGTGCAGCAGGGTGCGGGTCAGACCGTGGAGTGCGCGGTTTTCCTTTTCATCGTTGGGGCGGGAAACAGTGATGACTGCGCCGTCCTTCTCGATCTTCATGAGGGGGCTGAGCTGCTTGGTCAGCTCACCCTTGGGACCCTTCACAGTAACGACGTTGGTCTCGGAAATGGTGACCTCGACGCCTGCGGGGACGGTAATGGGCATTCTACCAATTCTAGACATTGTTCAAACCTCCCCTTACCAAACGAATGCCAGGACTTCGCCGCCGATGTGCGCTGCGCGAGCAGCCTTGTCGGTCATGACGCCCTTGGAGGTGGAAACGATGGCGATGCCCAGGCCCTTCAGGACGCGGGGCAGCTCGTCTGCGCCGGCATAGACGCGAAGACCGGGCTTGGATACGCGGCGCAGACCGGAGATGACGGGCTGCTTGCCGGTGACATACTTCAGGGTGATGCGGATGACGCCCTGCGTGCCATCGTCAATGATCTGGAAATTCTTGATGTAGCCTTCGTCCAGCAGGATCTGAGCGATGCTCTTCTTCATGTTGGAAGCGGGCACATCGACGCTTTCATGCTTTGCGTTGCTCGCATTGCGGATGCGGGTCAGCATGTCAGCAATGGGATCGGTGATATGCATATTGTTTTCCTCCTATTTTAGAGTTACAGACGGCAGGTAAAGATTTGTCCGCCTGTTCAGGCAGCGAGGTATCAAGACCAATTTGGGCCGCGCAGCGGATTAATTGGCCCTGACCTTTCGCCATCCTGTATCACAAAGGCCCATATCAAAAGCCTCTGCTGCGAAAGGGATGGGTCCATGGTACCCGTCCGGCGCGGCGCGCCGGACGGGGATCGGGGACTTAGAAAGAAGCCTTGCGGACGCCGGGGATCTGGCCCTTGTAAGCCAGCTCACGGAAGCAGATACGGCAGACGCCGTAGTTGCGCAGATAGGCGTGGGGACGGCCGCAGAGCTTGCAGCGGTTGTAAGCGCGAGTGGAGAACTTGGGAGCAGCCTGCT
>CAZJOA010000260.1:0-1732 GCA_964547515.1 uncultured Faecalibacterium sp. | reverse complement strand
CTCATTCGGGAGGAAATCGCCGCATTTCCATCAAAAAAGACCCGCACGGAACGGGTCGAAACCGCTTCAGATCAGCCTGCTGTCCTCCATCCAGCGGATGATCCGGCTGACGGTCAGCGGCACGGGCTGCGTGCCGTCGGCGTGGAGCACGGGGATGGCGCTTTCGGTCAGCCAGCGGGAGGCATAGTCCTCCGGGCGACGGCTGATGAGGTCGAAGAACGCCATTTCGCTGCCGTAGAGGTCGCCGCCGGGGAGGGCGCGTTCGCCGAATCGATCCACGGAGCGCCGGCGGACACGCATCAGCCGGACCTCCCGCGGGACGTGCAGCAGCACCGCGCCCCGATAGCGGGAAAGCACCGCATCGCCGTAGTTCCCGCGCACGGCGGCGAACACAAAGCGGTCGTCCTGCGTCACTTCGGCAAGGAGAAGGCGTTCGACCTCCCCGGCAGAGCGCTGCGCCGCATAGGGGTGATCGGGGTCGGCCTTGGGGAAATAGAGGTCTTCGCTGTCGATGAAGCGCCAGCCCAGCGCGTCCGCCAGCGCCCGGCCGACGGTGCTTTTGCCGCAGCCGTTCAGGCCGCAGAGGATGATGCCCATCACGCTCTCCCCAACAGCCGCCGCATGATGGGCAGCACGGTCGCCGGATCACCGCTGGTCTCCAGGCTGACACCGCCTTCGCCGTCGGAGAGCAGCCCGTTCGCCGTCAGCACCCGGCGCAGCTGACGTGCCGTGCCCTCGTTGCCGTCCAGGATGGACACGCTGTCCGGCACGAGCGACTTCAGCAGCGGCCGCAGGAACACATAGTGCGTGCAGCCCAGGACGATGGCATCCACCTTCGACAGGTCATAGGGGGCGAGCAGTGACAGCAGATAGCGCCGTGCCTCGTCGTCCGCCTCGCGCTCGACAAGCTCCATCAGCCCCGGACAGGGCAAGGGGATCGCCCCTTCGCCATAGCGTTCATACAGCGCGTGGAATTTCTCCAGCCGCAGGGTCATGGGGGTCGCCATGACCAGGATGCTGCCGTCCCGGCGCAGCTCGTGGGCGGGCTTGAGCGCCGGCTCGATGCCGATGATGGGCAGGGCGTACTGTGCGCGGAGCTCGGCGGCGGCGACGGCGGTGGCGGTGTTGCAGGCGATGACAACGGCCTTGACATCCCGGTCGAGCAGATGGTTCATGATCCGGCGGACGCAGCCCATCACCTCGTCGCGTGACTTCGTGCCGTAGGGGGCGTTCGCCGTGTCGCCATAAAAGAGGAAGCGTTCGTGGGGGAGCTCCCTGCGCAGGGCGGCCAGTGTGCCGATGCCTCCCACGCCGGAATCGAAAACCCCAATGGGGCTGCTGCGGTCTGCCATGCAATGCGCCGTCCTTTCCTGATCGTTCGTAGGGACATTATACCCCCGATCGTCCCGGAATGCAATGTCTGTTTTGCGGAGGACGATTTCAGCACCCTGACATTCGCTATTGACGAATGCAGCCGACTGTGAAATAATATAAGGTAGAAAGGGGGGAAAACGCAAATGAAACTCAGACCGCAAAAGGGGAATGGTGGTCATATCACCAGCTACAACGTGACCATCGGCAGCAAAGAAGCCCGCGAAGCCGGATTGCTGATGGAGGACGGCACCCCGAAGCCCGTCCGCAAGATCGTCTGCCCGGCGGAGCATCGGATCATCATCGAACTGGATACATCCGTGACCGAGGGGGAGTAGCCAAACGGCGCTCCCTTTTTCGT
>CAZJOA010000259.1:0-1771 GCA_964547515.1 uncultured Faecalibacterium sp. | reverse complement strand
TTTTTCAGAAAAACTTTTCGGCGGATGCATCCTCCGCGACGCGGTACACGAAGTCGCTGAAGCCCGCCTGTCCGCCCGGCGCGACCGTGGACGCGGCGAACAGCCCGATGCGGCAGCCCATGAAGTGATCCAGCCGGTAGACGAGCTGGTGTGTTTCGCCGATGGGGCGGACAGCGCCGTCCGCGTCCACGGCCGAGAAGGCCACTGTGTCCGCCGTGAAGTCGAAATCCGCGCGGAGACGTTCGCCATGCCAGGGACGTTCGGCGGTGATGAGGGCATCGGTCGCGGCATCCCTGCAGGTCAGGACGAGGTGCAGGCCATCCTCGCGGCGGGTGACGGCCAGCTGGGCGAAGCAGCCCTGCAAGGCGCAGAGTCCGGCCATGTCACCGACTCGCAGGCCGGATGCGTCCACCGTGACCTCCGCCATGCACCGTGCGCCGAAGCAGCGCTGGGTCAGCATGTTGACGGTCTGGGTGCAGTCCGCCGCCAGCCGGTCGGTGGTGATGTGCAGGCCGGTTTCGTCGCTGTCGATCAGGTGTAGGTGGGGCTCGTGATTCCACTGCCACAGCACCGACCAGCCGCCGCGCAGGTCATCGCTGGTGTACAGCGGCGCGTAGGCATAGTCCGGGCGGGAGGAGGGGAGCGTCAGCTGCTTGGGGACTTCAGCGACCACCGGCCAGCCGTCCGCCCACCGGAACGGCACGACCACCGGGATGCGCCCCACCGCGCCGTGATCCTGAAACAGGAACAGCGCCCAGCTGCCGTCGTGGAGCTGCACCGGGCCGCCCTGCGCCACACCGGCCCTGCGCCCATCCAGGTCAAGCTCCATGAATTCGCCGCCCTCGAATGCGCCGTCCAGCGTGCGGGCGCGGAAGCACCCCATCGACCGCATGTGATCGGGTCGCCAGTGGATGCAGAACAGGTAGTACCATTCGCCGATGTGCGTCAGGCAGCTGCCCTCCCAGCCCAATCCGGGATTGTCGTCCACCAGGGCGATGCGATCCAGCCCGCCGGGGTTGGCGGCGGACAGATCAGCCGTCAGCTCGGTGATGCGAATGGTGCGGTTGCCGTGGGCGACATAGACCCGGCCGTCCGTGTCGAAAAGCAGTCCGGGATCATACCAGAAGCCCTCCATCGGCTGACGTGTCCATGGGCCATCGGCTGATTCCGCCGTGAAATGGTACGAATGCCCCGTGTCGTTGGACGTGAACACCGCATGGAACAGCCCGTCCGCGTATTTCAGCGAGGCCGCCCACATGCCCTGACCGTAGATGTGTCCGCCGTCCATGCGCTGACGGGCGGTCTCGCCCAAGGTGTCGTACACATAGGCGCAATGCTCCCAGTGCATCAGGTCGTAGGAGCGCAGGAGCTGCGCGCCGGGGAAGACGTGCATGGATGTGGAGATCATGTAGTAGGTGTCGCCGACGCGCACCACATCCGGGTCGGGAAAATCGGCGTGGATGACGGGATTCATGCCGTGCATGGTCTGTACCTCCTCTTGATCGGCGGGGAAAGGGGTATTGCTGTCCTCATGATAGCAAAATGCGCTGCGGCGGACTCCTCAGGTGTTGCCGTGTTATCCGTATTCCTTGCGGAAAAGCAAAACGGATCATGCCTAAGGAATGATTTCCTATTGAGGTTTGGGTTAAAATAATCGAAGGCCGCTTTCGCGCGTTGAAAGCGGCGGAAAGCCGCCGGGGGAGGCTTCGCCTCTTTTCTGAAAGGCAATACGTCCCTTAAGAAAATGGGTCGAAGACCCCTTTCCCCCCGG
>CAZJOA010000258.1:0-1782 GCA_964547515.1 uncultured Faecalibacterium sp. | reverse complement strand
ACGTCAGCGTGAGGGCGTGTCCGCCGTGGGATGCTCTGCGGCGGACGCCTTTTTTTGCGAAATCCATTGACAGACGTGCACGCAAGGCGTATAATCAGGCTGCGAACAAGCTGCATGCAGTGCATCGGCCGGTTCGCGGACAGGCTGCCGGGAGGCGGCTTTTCAAAAGGGGTACGGTTAGCCATGGCTAACTTACAGGAAGGGAAGTGCTGCAATGAGGAGAACCTTCTGGGATCGCATGGCGAAGCTCTACGACCGCTTCATGCGCAAGGACGGGAAGGCATACGAGCGGATGTATGCGCTGATGACCCCTGTCGTGCGGCACAGGCAGGTGCTGGAGCTGGCCACCGGCACGGGGCTGATCGCCAAACACATCATCCGTTCTGCTGACCATATCGAAGCGACGGACGCATCCGCCGACATGATCGAGGAGGCCAAACGGGGTGTGCAGTCCGCCAAGGTGCATTTCGCCGTGCAGGATATGTTCACCCTGCCCTATGACGACTGCTCCTTCGATGTGGTGATCGTGTCCAATGCCTTGCACATCGTCCCCGCGCCGGAGAAGGCGTTGGCGGAGATGCACCGGGTGCTGAAGGAGGACGGCGTGCTGATCGCCCCGACCTTCACCCACGCCGGCAACGACTTTTTTGGCAACGTCAAAGCGTTCTTTATGACGCTGGTGGGCTTTCGGCAGTACAGCAAATGGTCAAGTGAAAGCTACTTGGATTTCCTGAGAAAACAGGGTTGGGTTGTGCAGAAGTGTGAAGTGCTGAAAGCCAGCTTTCCGCTGACCTATGTGGAATGTGTGAAAGGAGAAGCATGATGAAACCGAATTACAAGAACTGGGTGCCAAAGTCCCTGATCGCGGGCATGGCGGCGGCAACGGCGCTGTCCCTGACGGCGCTGATCGTCCTGTGCTGCGGTGGACTGGCTGTCAGCCGTGCCGTGCGGATCATCCTCAGCGCCGTGTTCGCGGTCGCGGCGGTCGGTTGCGGCAAGACACTGCAATGGAGCATCACGGCGTACCGTGCCTTTTCCTATGATGGAAAGCGGCAGCTTTCCCGGAAAATCACCCAGGGAACTGCGGAATATATCACCCTGCCCGATGGCGGTATCGGTTTGGATATTGGCTGCGGCAGCGGTGCGTTGACAATTGCCACAGCCAAGCGAAATCCTCAGGGGCGTATGGTGGGCGTTGACCGCTGGGGCAAGGATTATGCGGAGTTCAGTCTGCCTCTTTGCCGGAGCAATGCGAAAGCGGAAGGGGTCAGCAACACGGAGTTTCAAAAAGCCGACGCTACCAAACTGCCCTTTGCCGACGAGAGCTTCGATGCCGTCACCAGCAACTATGTCTATCACAACATCTCAGGCGCGGATAAGCAGCAGCTTCTGCTGGAAACCCTGCGAACCCTGAAAAAGGGCGGGACATTCGCCATCCATGACCTGATGAGCCAGCACCGTTACGGCGATATGGAGGCTTTCTGCCGGAAGCTCCGGGAGATGGGCTATGCGGAAGTTCGCATGATCGACACGACCGACGGGATGTTCATGACGAAGAAAGAATCTAAAAGGCTGATGCTGCAAGGCTCGACATTGCTGGTGGGTAGAAAGTGATGAAAGACGAGGAACTGCAATTTGACCGCACCTGCCATGTTCTGTACTCCAAGCCCTGCAAGAAGCAGATTCAGGCAAAGATTGCCCTGCATTATCCGGTAGCGGAGCGGGGTACGGTGTGGGAATGGGTACAGCAGCAATATGTTACCTATCTGTCCGACTGGCGTA
>CAZJOA010000257.1:0-1790 GCA_964547515.1 uncultured Faecalibacterium sp. | reverse complement strand
GCAGCGGCCTGGCGGAGCTGACCCTCGGTTGACAAGCGCGGCGGAATGCGTTATCCTGTGGCAAAGGAGGGATCGTGATGAAACGACTGCTGTGCATGCTCTGCGCCTGTGTGCTGATGGGGGCGATCTGCCCTGCACGCGGGGAGAAGAGCGTCCCGGGGAAGATCACCGTGATGGTGTTCGACCGGGGGACAGTCCCCACCGGGGAAGGCGATGCGGCGAACAACCGCTGGACACAATGGGTCATGGACAATGCGCCGGTGGAGGTGGAATTCGTCGCCGTCGCCCGCGCGGATGTGGATCAGATCCTCATGCACCTCTTCGCCACCGGACAAGCGCCGGATTACATCCCCTATGGCTCCAATCCCCAGGCCTTTGTGACCAAGGGCATGTGCATGGAGGTCACGGACGAGATGCTCCGGCAGGTGCCCAATTACCTCAAGCGCATCGCCGCCTATCCGGAGGCGGACAAGGCCGCGACCTTCGGCGGGGTGCGCTATGGCTTCGGCTATGCGGAGAATGTGTTCCACAACCATAACATCGTCATCCGCAAGGACTGGCTGGACAACCTCGGCCTGAGCCTCCCCACGACCACGGATGAGCTGCTGGACATCATGCAGGCCTTCACCATCGGCGACCCGGACGGCAACGGCCTCCAGGACACCTGGGGCACGAGCATGACCGGCGACACCCAGCGCATCTATGCGCATATGTGGGGCTTCCCGTGGCCGGAGAAGTACATCGAGACGGAGGACGGCGTCGTCTATGCGTGGGATCGCATGGAGGACTGGCTGGACTACTGCAAGACGATCATCAACAGCGGCTATGTCAACCCGGACTTCATGATTATGAAGGGGGACGACGACCGGGTGGACTTCCTGAACGGGCGCATCGGCATCTATGGGCAGGGTCGGTTCTGTCAGCCGGAAACGGGTCTGGCGCTGTATCGGGACTTCATGGCGCGCAATCCCGGCGCGGAGCTGACCTCCTTTGCCCTGCCCGCCACGGAGAACGGACGCTACACCGCCTATAACAACGGGGGCGTATCCTTCGAGGGCTTCATCAATCCCCGGACGCAGAATCTGGAAGGCGTTCTGGCCTATGTCAACTGGCTGATGGACCCGGCGGTGGATGAATACCTATCCTTCGGGCCGCTGGGGGAGTACTACGAGAAAAATGCGGACGGAACGTATTACGCTGTCGTTCCGGCGGAAACGATCGAGAGCGAGCTGGCCTGGAGTCCCTTCTACGATGCATCCATCAAGCTCAACGGCGACGAAACCGACCGCTTCGCCAACGAGCAGTACAATCAGTATCTGATCTCGGACGATCCCGTCACCCAGCAGTACGGGGTGCTCTTCTATCGGCTGCACTGCATCGCCAACGAGGCGGGCGCGTCCGATCCGCGCAAGTGGCAGCAGTTCCTGCCCGTCCTGCCGGATGCGCTGCAATCCATCAAGGTGAAGGCGAATGCGGATGTGGATGCCATCCTGCGCACGGCGATGATCGACCCGCGCGTGACCGCCGCCCAGGCCGTCGCCCAGGCGAAGCAGGTCTGGATCGATGCCGGCGGCGAGCAGGTGGATGCCTTCTATGCCGCCTATTATGCTGACGCGGGGGAGAACGTCCTGCGCATGTCGGACTTTGATGCCATGAAGGCCATGCCGCGCCTGACGGACGCTGCACGCCTGACCTACGACCGGCTGACGAAGTGAAGTCCCCCGAAAAAAGAACAAGCGAAAAGGCGAAATGCCTGCATGGAAAATGTCCGCCGTCCGTGCGATAATCAA
>CAZJOA010000256.1:0-1805 GCA_964547515.1 uncultured Faecalibacterium sp. | reverse complement strand
TGGCGCATCACAACGATGTCGAGCCCCAGACGGTGGAAGCCGTGCTGGTGCAGGCGGCCGATGCCATCAGCGCCGCACGTCCCGGTGCGCGCCGTGAGTCCCTGGAGAACTACATCAAGCGCCTGACCAAGCTGGAGGAGATCTCCATGTCCTTCCCCGGCGTGGAGAAGTGCTACGCCATCCAGTCCGGCCGCGAGGTGCGCATCATGGTCAAGCCCGACGATGTCACCGACGAGGGCACGAAGGTGCTCGCCAAGGAGATCGCCAAGCGCATTGAGAAGGAAATGGAGTACCCCGGACAGATCCGCGTCAACGTCATCCGCGAAACGCGCTCTATGGAGTACGCCAAGTAATACTAATTTACGTCTAAAACATAGCACCGAGCATAGTGGATTTTTTGTTCTGGCAAAGCTGAGTGCAGCGAGGCGTACTGGATGTACGCGCGAGCGGAACGAAGCAAAGCCAGGGCGGAAAAGACACTGTGCGAATGATATGGTTTAGATGAAAATTAGTATAACACGGCCCTGTGCCGTCCCGCTCCAATCACAAAACAAGGGAACACAACAGCAACCCTCCGGCCGGAATGGCTGGAGGGTTTTTGATGGGCTGCCCCCTGCAATCATGAGGATCGCAGGGGTTTTTCTATGCTGTTTTTGCTTTCTTGACCATGCGGATCAGGTGGTGGCAGTCAGCACATGAGGAGCGCCCCCTCGTCCTGGTCGGACGATCGTCCGACAACGTCCTCGGGGTCTCCCGCCCCGGCGCTGCATGCAGAACAGCCGCCGGCTCAAGTCCCCCCGTCCAATCGGCTCAGGCGGATGCAGTCCCCCGCGCGGCGCACCTTCGCCCAGTCAAACAGGGGGATCAGCCCCTCCAGGGTGACGGGGCGCACCTCGTCCAGCAGCCCGACGCTGCACGCGAGGCATCCGCAGATGTCCGCCGGGGTGAAGCGCTTCGACAGCGCCGTGAGATCCAGATCCTTGTCGCGCTTCGCCAGACGTCGGCCCTGCGCGTCCACCAGAAGCGGTATGTGCCAGTAGGACGGCGTTTCATAGCCCAACAGCCGCTGGAGATACAGCTGACGCGGCGTGGCGGACAGGATGTCCCGCCCGCGAACGACCTCCGTCACACCGCTGAGCGCGTCGTCCACCACCACGGCCAGCTGATACCCATACAGCCCATCGGAACGGCGGAGGACGAAATCCCCGCAGTCCCGCGCGAGGTTCTCCGTCTGACGGCCATACAGCCCGTCCGTGAAGGACACCTCCTCCTCCGGGACGCGCAGGCGGATCGCCGGGGGACGAACCAATGCCCGTTCGGCGGACTCCTCCGCCGTCAGATGGGCGCATGTGCCCGGATAGACCACCTGCGTGTCACCCTGATTGGGCGCGGCAAGGCTCATCAGCCGGGCACGGGTGCAGAAGCAGGGGTAGGTGTGTCCCCCCTGGGTGAGGCGCGTCAGGGCGGCACGGTAGATGTCGCTGCGTTCGGATTGGTACAGGGGCGTCTCGTCCCAGGTGAAGCCCATCCAGGTCAGGTCATCGATGGCCTGCTGCGCCAGTCGGCGGGGACAGCGCGGCACGTCCACATCCTCGATGCGCAGGAGGAAGCGTCCCCCCTGTGATCTTGCGGACAGATACGCCAGCATGGCGCAGAGAAGATTGCCCAGGTGGAGTCGTCCGCTGGGCGTGGGGGCGAAACGGCCGACGGCTTGCGGCACGGACAACACCACCCTTTTGATGAATTAGGAATTAGCGGCAGATGACCTTGCCGTTCTCGATGCGGTCGGCGACGGCCAGGGAGAC
>CAZJOA010000255.1:0-1819 GCA_964547515.1 uncultured Faecalibacterium sp. | reverse complement strand
GTTCGCATATCAGCAGGAGAATCCATGTTCGCGTCGAATAGAACATACATTCCCATTGCGAAGGAGGATGATCCCATGAGCATTCCTGTCTACGAATACTGCCCGACGTTTATCAGCCCGAAGTACACCTACCGACTCGTCCGACGGGAGGACGTGCCCGGTCTGCTGAAGGTCTACAGCGACAGTCAGGCGCAACACTACTTCAACTGCGACAACTGCACCAGCGACTTCCGCTACAGCAAGCTGGGGGAGATGGAGAACTGCGTGAACATGTGGCTGAAGGGCTACGAGCAGCGGTGGTTCGTGCGGTGGGTGATCCTGCACAGGGGTCGCCCCATCGGCACGGTGGAGATGTTCCGCCGGGATGACGGCGAGGACGGTCAGGGGCTGGGCGTGCTGCGCATCGACGTGTGCCGACAGTATGAATTCACCGATGTGTTCCACGAGATCCTGTCCACCATGCTCTCCGCCCTGCATGACATGTTCGGCTGCCGGCGCATCGTGACAAAGGCGCTGCCCTACATGGAGCAGCGCAAGACAGCCCTGGTGCTGCATGGCTTCGTGCTGTCAAGCAAGCCCCTCATCGGCGAAAACGGCATCGAATACGGCAATTACTGGGAGCATTGCGCCCCGCAGGCATAACCGTCCCCCATGCCCCATATGCTTCCCGTGAGAGGGGGAATGGGGATGAATCAGCCGGACGAAAAGGCATTCGGATTGTCGCTGGAGCGTCGGGAGAAGGCCGTCCTGACCGGGGTGACGGATGTGGAACGCTTCGATGAGCACGAGGTCGTCCTCCACACCCACGGCGGACGGCTCGTCCTCACCGGCACGGGACTCCACGTCGCCAGCCTCCAGCTGGAGGAAGGGCGACTGCTGGTGGACGGCAGCATCGACGGCGCGGTGTATGACGGCGGCGCTCCGAAGCGCCGGGGCGGCTTCCTCCGCCATGCGCTGGGATGACCCTTGAGGTGCTCTTTGCGCAGGCCGCTCAGGGGCGTACCTTCCTGCTGATGCTCCTCTGCGGCGCGGCGCTGGCGCTGGGCGTCCTGCTCGCAGGGGGACTGCATCGGCGGTGTCCGGCGCTGGGGCATGGCGTGGATCTGCTCCTCGCCCTGGGTACGGCCATCACCCTGGCGGACATCCTCCTGCAAAGCGGCGCAGGCATCCGCCTGTATGCCCTCTTGGGGCTTTGCATCGGCGCGGCGCTCACCCTGGCCGGCATCTGGCCGGTGCTGCGCCTCGTCGGACGGATCGTCCGCCGGATAAGCAAAAATTTCTCCCCCGCACCGGCAGGAAAGTCCCCCCCCCATGCAGAATAACTGGAGACATACGCAGCCTCGTGTCCGCGCCTGCATCGCGGGCGGACGGAGGGCGCATCACATGCATGGGGGTGAGCGACATGGCGCGCATCGATCGCGACCGCCGGTACATCAGCTGGCGGGGAATGGCGCTGGCAGCGACGCTGCTGGTGGTGCTGTTTGGCGCGTCCATGCACATGCTGCGCAAGGATATGTCGCGCCTTCAGACCCAGGACACGACGCTGCAATATCAGGTGAGCATCCTGGAGATGGACTATGCTGACTTGCAGCTGGAGCTTCAGCGTGTCGGGTCGGAGGGCTATGTGGAGAACGAAGCCCGGGAGAACTATGGCTTCATCCGCGACGGCGAGATCGTCTTTGCCTTCGAAAACCCCGACCTGCTCAAGGGGTACACCGAGGAAGAATACCAGATCATCATGGACGAAATGCGTGATTGACGCGGGGGCTTTGCGTGCGGCAAAAACCCCGCTTTTTCATACTAATCATGATTCAGAAAT
>CAZJOA010000254.1:0-1835 GCA_964547515.1 uncultured Faecalibacterium sp. | reverse complement strand
CCGCTTTTTGCATGCAAAAGGGACTGCCCTGCGCGGACAGTCCCTCAAATCGTTCAGGGCATTCAGTTCAGTTCGTCCAGCAGCGCCTTGAGTGCCGTCACCGCCGCATGGAAGGCCGTCCGGCTGTCCGGGTACTGCTCGTGGTGCAGCAGCGCTTCGTCCTGCAAGCCGCTCAGACCGTCGAAAACCGTCAGGTGGGGTTCGACCGTCAGGATGACCTCATCCGCGCGTTCGCCGTTCAGCCGCCGCAGCAGCTCCGCCACATGCCCGTCGCCGTGTCCCGCACGCACCACCGCGCCGCCCGCCATCAGCGCGTCCTTGATGTGCATGTAGGTGATGCGCTCATGCAGGCGCTCATAGGCCTCAAGGGGCTGCACGCCGCACTGGATGAAGTTCGCCGGGTCGAAGACGAAGCCCAGGCGTTCGCCGAACACATCCAGCAGATCGGCATTGCGCTGCGTGTCGTCGCCATAGATGCCCTTTTCGTTCTCGTGGACGAGCCGGATGCCGGCTGCATCGGCCTCGTCCAGCATGATCCCCAGGCGGCGGAGCACCTCATCCCGGCTGTCCTCGGCGGACACCCCCGGTGCGGGGTAGAAGCTGAACATGCGGATGCGCTTGCAGTCCAGCACACGGCAGAGCGCCAGGCCATGGCGGAACAGGGCGAGGTGCTCATCGAAGGGATCGGCCAGGCTGGCCTTGCCATAGGGCGAACCCAGGGCGGACAGGGAAATGCCTGCCGCATCGAGCTTCGCCTTGACGGCGGACGCCTCGTCCAGCGTCAGCGCGGAGACGTTCTTGCCGTCTACGCCGCGCAGTTCGATGCGGTCGATGCCCTCCTCCCGGAGCGCGTGCAGCTGTTCATCCAGCAGGGGACTGGCTTCGTCCGCAAAGGCGGACAGTACGAATTTCGCCATGTTGATGCCTCCTTGATCGTGTGCAGGGGTCGTCAGCCCATGGGCGGCAGGTGCTTCTTGCTCTCGGAGAAGCCACGTCCGCTGACTTTGCTGACCTGGCTGAGGATGATGAATGCGTTGGGGTCGATACGTCGGACGAGCTGTTCGGTGCGGTGGCGTTCGCGGGGGGAGATGACGGTCAGGAGGACGTCCAGCTCCTTGCGGTAGTAGCCGGTCTGCGCGTGCAGGAGGGTCACGCCGCGATCCACATCCTGGAGGATCGCCTGACGGATCTCGTCCGCCTTGTCGCTGACGATCTCCATTTGCAGCTGCGCGTCACCCAGCGCCATCACCTTGTCCACCATGATGGAGTACACCATCACCAGCAGCACGCCGTAGAGCAGCATGTTCGGCGAGACGATGAGCGCCTGTCCCACCACGATGATGAAATCGAACACATACAGGCTCTTGGACACCGATATGCCCATGTACTTTTGCAGCAGCAGGGGAGGGATGTCCATGCCGCCGGTGCTGCTGCCGACCTTGACCACCATGGCGATGGCCAGTCCCACGCAGATGCCTCCGAACAGCACGCACATCAGCAGATCGTCACAGAGGACATAGTCCCCCACGATGCGCTGCATCGCTCCCAGGATGACCGGGTAGACGAAGGTGCTGACCAGCGTCGTCGCCGCGAAGCTCTTCCCCAGCAGGAAAAGCCCCAGCACGAACATGATGATGTTGAAGATCGCCGTGAACACCGCGAGGGGCATTCCGGCCATGTGCTCCGCGATGATGCCCAGTCCCGTCGTGCCGCCGGTAATCAGCCCCGACGGCAGGATGAAGAGCACCGTCCCCGCCGCCATGATGGCATTGCCCAGCACCACCACCGGCAGGGAACGCAGTATCTGCTTCCAATTCATAGTGCGTGTTCCTTTC
>CAZJOA010000253.1:0-1838 GCA_964547515.1 uncultured Faecalibacterium sp. | reverse complement strand
GCATAGCAATGAAGGCCGCCTGGAATGGCATGCGCTGTCCGCCCTGTCGGCGCTGCCCATGCCCGTGACGGCGCGCCATGTCATCGACCACTACGTGACCATTGGCCGCCATGATGACAAGCTGTACGGCGGAGTCACCTCGGGCGGACGCCTGTATTTTCCGAATTGGACGAATTTTGATGGAGGACACCCATGTTCTGGTATGATTGGACTTATCTGCTGATCGTCCCCGGCCTGATCCTGGGCATTTGGGCGCAGATCAGGGTGAAGAGCGCCTACGCGAAGTACAGCCGCATGCCCACCCGGCTGGGACGCAGCGCCGCTGACGTGGTGAACGACGCGCTGCACCGTCAGGGGAATCACAACGTTCGCCTGGGCCGCGTGAACGGCGAGCTGACGGATCATTACAACCCTGCGACCGAAACGCTGAACCTCTCCGACGGCGTGTTTTCCAGCGATTCGGTGGCGGCGCTGGGCATCGCGGCGCATGAGGCCGGGCATGCCATGCAGAAGTACGACGGCTATCTGCCGCTCAAGCTCCGCACGGGTCTCGTTCCGGCGGTCAATTTCTGTTCCGGGCTGTCGTCGCCGCTGTTTTGCCTGGGGCTCATCTTCGCCTGGGAGCCGCTGACCACCCTGGGCATCCTGCTGTTCGCCGCGTCCACCGTGTTCGCGCTTGTGACGCTGCCGGTGGAGTTCAATGCCAGCCGACGCGCCATTGCCATGCTGACGGATGAGGGGTACGTCACGGGCGAGGAGGAACGCGGCGTTCGCAAGGTGCTGACGGCGGCTGCGCTGACCTATGTGGCGGCGGCGGTGACGAGCCTTCTGTCGCTGCTCAGGCTGGTGACGATCGCCAATCGGCGCAGGGACTGACATCAGCCATATACGAAAAGGGAGGACGAAGCCTCCCTTTTTTGCTGCCATTATGTGTCCAGATGCCCCATAATGGCCTCCACGGCCTCGCGCAGGCGCAGGTGCTCACAGTCGATGGTGATGTCCGCCCAGCGCTCATAGAGGGGGCAGCGCTCGTTGTAGAGGTCACGCAGCGTCCACCCGGGGCGGATGGTCACACCACGCGCATGTAGGTCGCCCAGGCGTTCGGTGACGGTCTCGCAGCTCAGCTTCAAATAGACCACCTTGCCCAGCGCCTTCAGGTGACGCATGGCTTCCTCGCCGTAGACGACGCTACCGCCGGTGGCGACGACGCTGTTCTGCACGTCCAGCGCCGCATTGATGCGGTTCTCGATGTCCCGGAAGCCGTCGTCCCCGTGACGCTCGATGATTTCGGCGAGCTTCATGCCCATTTCGCGCTGGATGACCAGGTCGGAGTCCACAAAGTCCATATTGGCGGCCTTGGCCAGCACCACGCCCACGGTGGACTTCCCGCAGCCCGGCATGCCGATGAGGATGATGTTCATGCGCGTCACTCCCGCAAAGGTTTCCCCTGTAGTATAGCCGCCGCGCACCGCTTTGTCAACACATGAAAAACAGGAGCCTCGCTTGGAAGCTCCCGTTGGGGATCAATAGGTGGCGTAATTCTCGCGGATCTCGATGCCCTTGTAGCGGCGCATGCCCGTACCGGCGGGGATCAGCTTGCCCAGGATGACGTTCTCCTTCAGGCCGATCAGCGGATCGATCTTGCCCTTGATGGCGGCCTCGGTCAGGACACGGTTGGTCTCCTGGAAGGAAGCGGCGGACAGGAAGGAGTCGGTGGCGAGGGAAGCCTTGGTGATGCCCAGCAGGACGCGCTTGACGAATGCGGGACGCTTGCCCTCCATCAGCGCCTTCTGATTGGCCTCCTCCAGGCGGCTGAGGTCGACCAGCGAGCCGGGCAG
>CAZJOA010000252.1:0-1852 GCA_964547515.1 uncultured Faecalibacterium sp. | reverse complement strand
ACTCATTCACGCCCAGGTGGGTCTTGAACATCAGGTTGAACTGGCGGATGCCGGTGAAATCCTTCTTGCCGCAGACGGGGCAGACAATGTCGTGCTCGGCGATGTAGCTTTCCAGCTCAGCGTTGGTCCAGCCATCGCCGGTTTCGGCGCCCTGGGTGAAATCCTCAATCAGCTTGTCGGCGCGGAAGCGCGCCTTGCAGGCCTTGCAGTCCATCAGCGGGTCGTTGAAGCCGCCCACATGGCCGGATGCGACCCACACCTCGCGGTTCATGAGGATGCCGCAGTCCAGACCGGTGTTGTAGGGGCTCTCCTGGACGAATTTCTTCCACCAGGCGCGCTTGATATTGTTCTTGAACTCCACGCCCAGCGGGCCGAAGTCCCACGTGTTGGCCAGGCCGCCGTAAATCTCGGAGCCCGCGAAGATGAAGCCGCGGTTCTGGCAAAGTGCTTTGAGCTTATCCATCGTCAGATCAGCCATTGTTGTTCCTCCTCCAGTGGTACGTGCCTGGATTGGCACGCCTGGTTTTCATACCCTTGTATCATAGGCGGAAAGGCTTGATTTGTCAAGCGGATTCCGCATGGCGGACGCTTTCATCGCCGATACCGCGCGATGACTGCCTGCATCTCGTCCCAATGGCGTTCCATGTCCTCCGCCAGTGCCAGCTGGGTGCGCGCCCGATCCAGGTTCTGTCCCGGACGGCTGGTGGCAAAGTACACATCCCCGTTCAGGTAGTCCGTCAGGAAGCGTGCGCCGCATTCCAGCGTCATGAGCTTTGCGCCCAGGGGGAGGGTCTCGACCTCGCGGGGTGTCAGCCGATCCCCGCAGGCACTCAGGAAGCCCTCGGTGAACGCTGCGTACATCTCCATGGACAATCTGACCTTGCGCAGGTCGGTCTCGTCCTCCGCCGCGGTGGATGCGCCGAAGCGGATGGCATCCCCATAATCATGTGCCGCCAGACCGGGCATGACCGTGTCCAGATCGATGACGCACAGCGGACGGCGGGTCGTGTCATCCAGCATGACATTGGTCAGCTTGGTGTCGTTGTGGGTGACGCGCAGGGGGAGCTCGCCGGCGCGGAGGAGGGCATGAAGGGCATCCGCCTCATTCTCGTGCGCCAGGTAGCGCTCCGCCACATCGCGCACCCCCTCCAGACGGCAGACGGCATCCGCCTGAATGGCCTCGCGCAGCAGGCGGAAGCGATCCGGGGTGTCGTGGAAATGGGGGATGGTCTCCACCAGGGTGGCGGCAGGGAAGTCCGCCAGCTGATTCTGGAACATGCCGAAGGCCACGCCGGACTGACGCAGATCATCGGGGGTCTCGGCGGCCTCCAGGCAGACGCTGTCCAGGATGTATTCGTAGACGCGCCAGCAATCGCCCTCGGGGGTGAGGAGATAGGGCTGACCGGTCAGGGTGGGGACGAGGGTCAGCGCGGCACGGGGATCATCCGACTGATGATGCAGATGCTCCGTCACGGCGACGACATTGGCCATCAGCCCGGTCAGGTTCTTGAACACATGCCCGTTGAGCCATTGCAGGATGTACAGATGGGGCTTGGCGGTCACGAGCAGGTAGGTGCGGTTGATGTGTCCGCCGCCGGTGCGGGTACAGTCGATGACCCGACCCTCCAGGCGAAATTGGCTGTATATATGCTTCATACTGTCCTCCGATGCGGCTTGATGCCTCATTATACCACATATGGACGGCATGCACAAGGCGGAAAATGCCCTCTTGCAAATCCGGCGGAGCTGTGCTATCATATCTGTGAAGTCAATCAGAGCCGCCGCGTCCACCGGGATGCGGCAGAATGCAGAAAGCATTCTCCATGCACGCCGTCAGGTCTTGGAAGGTGTG
>CAZJOA010000251.1:0-1872 GCA_964547515.1 uncultured Faecalibacterium sp. | reverse complement strand
GGCAAGGGGCGCTGTGACATTATCGTGGAACGCAAGGATCGGAAGATCGGTTTCGTGGTGGAAGTCAAGGACGTGAAGGACGAGGACAAGCTGGAGTCAGCCTGTGCGTCCGCCATGAAGCAGATCGAGGAAAAGGACTACACCGCCATCCTCCGGCGGTACCGCTTCAAGGAGATCTGGACCTACGCCATCGCCTTCTGGGACAAAGAGTGCCGCGTCGTGGCGAAAAAGCAATAATCAGCAAAATGGGCGGGCACGAGGGGTGTCCGCCCGTTCAAATGCGGGATTTTCGCGATAAGTACTTTTCATTCCGCCCGAAATGTGATACGATAGAGCGCGAAAAACATCAGAATCCGGAGGTAGCATCCCCATGCTGCGCAAGCTCTACAGCCATCTTTTCTGTCAGCCCCACATGGGTCGGCGCATCCCGGTGCTCATCATCAGCGTGGTGCTGATGGGCATGTGCGTCGCCTTTTTCGAGAAGCTCCAGGTCGGCACTGACCCCTGCACCGTCTTCAACCTCGCCGTCGCGCAGAACGTGCTCCACTGGCAGAACCTCGGCACATGGCAGCTGCTGTTCAACCTCTTCCTGCTGGTCATCATCCTCCTGATGAAGGAGGGGCGCTTCATCGGCCTGGGTTCGCTGGCGAACATGGTGCTGGTGGGCTATTCCCGCGATGCCTTCAAGCCCCTGGTGGAGCTGCTGCTCCCCGGCGACAGCCATTCCATGCTGGTGCGCGGCGGCGTGTTCATCCCCACGACGGCGCTCTTCCTGGTGGCGGTGGCCTTCTACATGGTCGTCGAACTGGGCACTGCCCCCTACGATGCCATATCGCAGATCATCGCGGCACATCTGCCCCGAATCCCCTTCTCCATCATCCGCATCGCCTTTGACATCATCGTGACGGTGCTCGGCTTCCTCCTCGGCGGACAGATCGGCCTGTTCACCGTGGCAGCCTGTTTCTTCTTAGGGCCGGTGATCTCCGCCATCGCGGCGAAATTCCGCCACTGGTTCAACTGATGAGGTGATCGCATGTCCGAACAGCTTTCCCGAACGGCGGCGCTCCTGGGCGATGCCGCCATGGATCGGCTTGCGTCCGCCCGTGTGGCCGTGTTCGGCGTGGGCGGCGTGGGCGGATACGTCTGCGAAGCGCTGGTGCGTTCCGGCGTGGGCACGCTGGACGTATTCGACAATGACACCGTGAGCGTCAGCAACCTGAACCGCCAGATCATCGCGCTGCATTCCACCATCGGGCAGGACAAGGTGAGCGTCATCGCCGCGCGGATGCGGGACATCAACCCGCATGTGACGGTGAACGAGCACAAGATGTTCTATCTGCCGGAAAATGCGGATGAGGTCGACCTGAGCGTCTACGATTATGTGGTGGACGCGGTGGACACGGTCGCGGCGAAGCTCGAGCTGGCGGTGCGCTGCGAGGCGGGGGGCATTCCGCTGATCGCGGCCATGGGCGCGGGGAACAAGCTTGACCCGTCGCGCCTGCAAATCACGGACATCTACAAGACGAGCGTCTGTCCGCTGGCGCGCGCCATGCGAACTGCGCTGCGCAAACGGGGTGTGAAGCACCTGACCGTGGCGTATTCCACGGAAGAGCCGGTGACACCTCCGGCGGACGCGCCCCGGCTGTCCGCCGAAAATGGCCGGACGCCCCCCGGCTCGACCGCATTTGTCCCCAGTGCCATGGGACTGCTGATCGCCAGCCACATCATCCGCAGGGTCTTCGGGGACTTCGGGGGCTTCGACCCTTTTTCTCAGGATTGAGGGGGACGCACTGCCATGCAGTCCCTGCGTGGGGGGACAAAGAAGCCCCCGAGGACGTTGTCGGACGGCAGTCCGACCAGGACGAGGGGGGC
>CAZJOA010000250.1:0-1954 GCA_964547515.1 uncultured Faecalibacterium sp. | reverse complement strand
CCCGGCGGCTTTGCGCCGCTTTCGACGCGCGAAAGCGGCCTTGTACTCGGGCTTTTGTGTTGCAAATGAGGAAAAACGAGTTTTCAGCCATTACTAAATCCCGACACATTTCAAGGAGATGCTTTTCATATGATCCGCGAAGACATTCGCAATATTGCCATCATTGCCCACGTCGACCACGGCAAGACCACCCTGGTTGACCAGATGCTCAAGCAGGGCGGCGCGTATCACGAGAATCAGCAGACGGTCGACCGTGTGATGGACTCCGGTGACATCGAGCGCGAGCGCGGCATCACCATTCTGGCCAAGAACACCGCCGTGCATTACGGCACGACGAAGATCAACATCGTCGATACCCCCGGTCACGCGGACTTCGGCGGCGAGGTGGAGCGCGTGCTGAAGATGGTGGACGGCGTGCTGCTGCTGGTGGATTCCTTCGAAGGGCCGATGCCGCAGACGCGCTTCGTCCTCCAGAAGGCGCTGGCACTCAAGCTGAAGGTGCTCATCGTCATCAACAAGATCGACCGTCCCGACCAGCGCTGCGAGGAGGTCACCAGCGAGATCCTCGATCTGCTCATCGACCTGGATGCGGACGAGAGCACGCTGGACAATCCCATCCTGTATGTGTCCGCCCGCAAGGGAACGGCGACGCTGGATCTGGCGACCCCGGGCACGGATCTGAAGCCCCTGTTCGACAGCATCCTCCGCTATATCCCCGCGCCCGAGGGCGATCCCGACGGCCCGGCACAGGTGCTCATCTCCACCATCGACTATTCCGAGTATGTGGGTCGTATCGGCGTGGGTCGCGTGGTGCGCGGCAAGTTCAGGCAGGGCATGAACGTCGTCCACACCAACCTGGAGACAGGCGCGACCTCCGGCCAGTGGCGTCTGGGCAACCTCTACACCTACGACGCGCTGCGCCGCGTGGATGCTGAAGAGGTGTCCATGGGCGACATCGTGGCGCTTTCCGGCGCGGAGAACATCTCCATCGGCGATACCGTCTGCGACCCCTCCTGCATCGAGGGGCTGCCCTTCGTCAAGATCTCCGAGCCCACCGTCACCATGACCTTCCAGGTCAATGATTCCCCCTTCGCCGGACGCGAGGGACAGTACGTCACCAGCCGTCACCTGCGTGCACGCCTCATGCGCGAATTGCAGACCGATGTGTCCCTGCGCGTCAACGACACCGAGACCACCGATGCCTTCGAGGTCTGCGGACGCGGTGAGCTCCACCTGTCCATCCTCATCGAGAACATGCGCCGTCAGGGGTATGAGTTCGCCGTGTCCAAGCCCCAGGTCATCTACAAGGTGATCGACGGGGTGAAGTGCGAGCCCATTGAGCGTCTGGTGGTGGACACGCCCCAGGCCAGCGCCGGAGCGGTCATCGAGAAGATCGGCCGCCGCCGTGGCGTGCTGGAGAGCATGTCCGGCCTGGATCGCGTCCGCCTGGAGTTCCTCGTGCCCTCCCGCGGACTCTTCGGCTACCGCAGCGAGTTCATGACCGACACCCGCGGCGAAGGCATCATGTCCAGCGTGTTCGAAAAATACGAGCCCGTCAAGGGCGACATCCCCCACCGCAGCGTCGGCGCGATGATCTGCTTCGAGACCGGCACGACCACCTCCTACGGCCTGTTCTACGCCCAGGAGCGCGGCACGCTCTTCATCGGCGCGGGTCAGGAGGTCTATGCCGGCATGATCTGCGGTCAGAACGCCCATAGCATGGATCTGGCGGTGAATGTCTGCAAGCAGAAGCATGTCACCAACATGCGCAATGCCTCCGCATCGGAGGACGCGATGCGCCTGATCTCCGTCCACCCCCTGAGCCTGGAGGAATGCCTGGAGTTCATCGACGATGATGAGCTGCTGGAGATCACCCCCAAGAACCTGCGCATGCGCAAGCGCATTCTCGACCATCAGCTGCGTGCCAAGGCGCGCAAGCCGGAAGGGAAGTAAT
>CAZJOA010000249.1:0-1960 GCA_964547515.1 uncultured Faecalibacterium sp. | reverse complement strand
TTTTTCAGCTTTTTTCAAAGTTTTTTGTGGTGCGTGCATTTCCCGTGCCCCATCACCCTGCCGTCCGTCTGCGGCTCATTCCTCCGTCAGGTACTTCTCCCCCCATTTGTGCAATTCGGTGAACACGGGCAGCAGCGCGCGTCCCTTCTCCGTCAGCGAATACTCCACCCGGGGCGGGATCTCGCTGAACTGCTGCCGGTGGACGAGTCCCAGGTGCTCCAGGTCGCGCAGGGTCGCCGTCAGCATCGTGTTGGTGATGTGGGGCACGGTGCGCTTCAGTTCGCCGAATCGGCAGCACGGCTGCTTGCACAGCGCGTAGAGGATGTGCGTCCGCCACTTGCCGCTGAGCATGTCCAGCGTCCGGCGGACGGGACAGTCGCTCCGCACGGACGGCGCATTCAGCACTTGCCGGAGGTACTCCTCCGGTGTCAGCTCCTTCTTCATGCAGACCTCCGGTATGGTTTGTGATACCAAGTACGCTCTTTCTGCGTACTTGCTTTCTGTTTTCATATCAAGTATACTATTCATACCAACCTATGTCAAGGAGGACTGTCCGATGAAGATCGCCATCGTGTATTATTCCCGTCACCACGCCAACACCCGGAAGCTCATCGATGCCATTGCCAAGGCGCACCACGTCACCCTGATCGACGCGGTGGATCAGCCCGATGCTGACCTGTCCCGCTACGAGATGGTCGGCTTTGCGTCGGGCATCTACTATTCGAAGTTCCACAAGTCCGTTCTGACGCTGGCCAAGACCCTTCCCGCCGGAATGCCCGTCTTCTTCCTGTACACCTGCGGCGCGAAGAAGGACGGCTACACCAAGGCCATCCGCGCGGCGGCGGAGGGCTGCTCCGCCAAGGTGCTGGGCGAATACGGCTGTCTGGGCTTCGATTCCTTCGGGCCGTTCAAGCTCATCGGCGGCATGGCCAAGGGGCATCCCACGGCGGACGAGATCCAGGGCGCGGTTCAATTTGTGGACGGCCTGCTGGGCTGACAGGACACCTGCACCCGCAGAAGCTTGGCTTCGCGGGTGTTTTTTGATTGCCACGACAGGCTTTCTCTGCTATACTGTAGGGTGCGGCGGATATGCTGCGAATTCGATGTTTGGAGGTGCTCGGCATGGTCATGTTCCTGAGATTGCGGAAT
The DNA here is from genome assembly GCA_964547515.1 of uncultured Faecalibacterium sp. Taxonomy (GTDB): domain Bacteria; phylum Bacillota; class Clostridia; order Christensenellales; family Aristaeellaceae; genus UBA11524. The sequence goes on along the minus strand of CAZJOA010000249.1, from coordinate 811 downwards.
ATCTGAGTGCATAAAGCGACGTTAAGTAGTTTTATGCACTTCTGACGCATCAAACTATTTAATAAGGAAGTTTTTGCAATGATATTTCAGAATAATGTCCTCAAAGAAGCGCTGAAGAATGTCTACTTCATCACCGGTACGCCCTGCGGCGGCAAGACGACCATCTCCCGCGCGCTGGCGAAGCGTCACGGCTTTCTGGTGTATGATGTGGACGAGCACTTCGCCCGGCATCAGCAGCTGTCCGATGCGGTCAGTCAGCCGGCGATGAACAAGACCTTCCCGGATGCGGACGCCTTCTTCGGGCGCACCGTGGCGGAATACAGGCAATGGCTGCTGGACAACACCCGCGAACAGCTGGATTTCGTGCTGCTCGATCTGATCCGCCTGTCGCAGGAGCAGATCGTCCTGTGCGACTGCCACCTGACGCTGGAGCAGGCCGCCCAGCTCACCGATGCGACCCGCATCGCCTTCCTCATCAAAGACCCCACCCACATCATTGATGACTACTGCAACCGCCCCGACCATCAGGATTTCAGCGCCTTCATCAACAGCGCGTCCGACCCGGAAAAGGCCAAGGCCATCTGCAATGAGACGCTGCGAAGCCTGAATGAGCCGTACTATCACGCCATCCGGGAGAGCGGCTGCTTCCGGGTCGAACGAACGGCTGACAGCACGGTGGACGAGACCGTCCGTCAGGTGGAAGCGCATTTCGGCTTCGGCACGGCGAGGATGGATCACAGGGACACAGCATCCGTCAGCCGATAACGGAACGGCATCCTCCGCGTGCTTGTGCATGCGGGGGATTTTTCCG
>CAZJOA010000248.1:0-2028 GCA_964547515.1 uncultured Faecalibacterium sp. | reverse complement strand
GGGGCTTCCGCAGTTCACTGCGGAAGCCCCAGCATGTTGCCGTGATTCGTCATTCCTCGACGGTGAAGGTCGTTTCAGCCGCCCATTTGCCGTCCAGATAGAGGGTGAGGGTGTGTTCGCCCGTGGGCACGGTGTCGTACAGGTGGTCAAGCACGTCGAAATACCAGTCCAGGCTGAAGAACTCCCAATAGCGATACGCGCCGCTCTCATACACCTCAAAGGGGATCATGCCGGCATCCGCCACCAGGGCGAACCCGTTCGGATCGGTGATGACCAGCTGCGCGGCATATTCCCGATAGGCATCCAGCGCGGGATAGTCCATGCGGAGGTACAGACCGGGCTCGCTGACGTTCATGGCGATCGCCGCCGCAGAGAAGGCGGACACCTCCAGGTCGGAGACGGCGCTCCCCGAAGCGGCACGCAGGAGGGGCTGACGGGATGCCGTGATCGTGAAATCCGTGAAGCTCCCGCTGACGGGGGTGTCATACGAGATGTACACGCCGTTGCCCTCCGCATTGGTGATGACCAGCCAGTAGGACACGCCCGGCACGAGATACTGATAGGTGTAGCTCGTCGCGGTCAGGTCGCTTTCCTCCAGACGGATGAGGTTGTTCGCACGATCCGTCTGGAAATTTCCGGTGGTGTTCGCGATGAAGCGCGCTTCATACGGGGCTTTGCTGTTCAGGTCCTCCCAGGTGACGGTGATATAGCCGTTCCCCACCGGTTCGATGCTGACGATGTTCACCCCGCTGTCGGAGGTCGCGAGGTACTTCGTCTCAGGCGCGGTCGCTGCGGCGGGCAGGGTCGCAGGGGTCGCTTCGGTCAGGCGTGTGCCGCATTCGGTGCAGAAATTCGGCTTGGATTCGCCGAAATTCGTGCCGCAGCTCGGGCAGACGGTCTCCTCCGGACGCTTCGTGCCGCATTCGGTGCAGAAGTTCCCATTGCCCTCCGTGCCGCAGCTCGGGCAGCTCCACGCCAGCGCCGCCGTACAGGCGGACAGGGTGAACAGCATCGTCAGCAGCAGTGCAGTCAGCCGTTTCATCAGGGTGTCCTCCTTGGTGAAAATCAGAATTCCATCTTCTCCTCAATGTAGCGGCGCAGATCGGCGATGGCGACGCGCTCCTGCTCCATGGTGTCGCGGTCGCGGACGGTGACCGTGCCGGTCGCCTCGGTGTCAAAGTCCACACAGATGCAGAAGGGCGTGCCGATCTCATCCTGACGGCGATAGCGCTTGCCGATCGAACCGGTCTCGTCGTACTCCACCGGGAAGTACTTCGCCAGCTGCGCATGCACCTCGCGGGCCTTGTCGCCCAGCTTGTTCTTCTGCAGCGGCAGGACGGCCGCCTTGTAGGGCGCCAGCGCCGGATGCAGGTGGAGCACGGTGCGGACATCGTTCTTCTCCGCGTCCAGCAGCTGCTCCTCATAGGCGTTGCACAGGAAGGCCAGCACCAGACGCTCCACGCCCACGGACGGCTCGACGCAGTAGGGGATGTAGCGCTCGTTGGTGACGGGGTCAAGGTACTCCATGGACTTGCCGGAATGCTCCTGATGCTGCTTCAGGTCGTAGTCGGTGCGGTCGGCCACGCCCCACAATTCGCCCCAGCCGAAGGGGAAGAGGTACTCAAAGTCCGTGGTCGCCTTGGAGTAGAAGGCCAGCTTCTCCGGCTCGTGGTCGCGCAGGCGGAGCTTCTCCTCCTTCAGACCCAGGCTCAGCAGCCAGTTCTTGCAGAAGCTGCGCCAATACTGGAACCACTCCAGATCCTCACCGGGCTTGCAGAAGAATTCCAGCTCCATCTGTTCGAATTCCAGCACGCGGAAGATGAAGTTGCCGGGGGTGATCTCATTGCGGAAGGACTTGCCGATCTGGCAGATGCCCGCGGGCAGCTTCTTGCGGGTGGTGCGCATGGTGTTGAGGAAGTTGACGAAGATGCCCTGGGCGGTCTCGGGGCGCAGCAGCACCTCGGTGGCGTTGGACTCATTCACGCCCAGGTGGGTCTTGAACATCAGGTTGAACTGGCGGATGCCGGT
>CAZJOA010000247.1:0-2036 GCA_964547515.1 uncultured Faecalibacterium sp. | reverse complement strand
GTCCGCCTGGACTGGGTGGAGACCTTCGTCCTGGACGAGGCCGACCGCATGCTGGACATGGGCTTCATCCACGATGTACGCCGCATCGCCGCCAAGCTGCCCGAAAAGCATCAGACGCTGCTTTTCTCCGCCACCATGCCCCCCGAGGTCGAAAAGCTGGCGATGGATCTGCTCCATGCGCCGGAGAGCGTCAAGGTCGATCCCGTGTCCTCCACGGTGAAGAAGATCGACCAGTGCCTGTATTATGTGGACAAGGCGAACAAAAAGCATCTGCTGGCCAAGCTCCTGCGTGACCCGGAGGTGGAGAACGCCCTGGTGTTCAGCCGGACGAAGCACGGAGCGGATCGCATCGTCCGTGAATTGAAGCGCGAGGGCATCGAGGCCTGCGCCATCCACGGCGACAAGAGTCAGGGACAGCGCCAATCCGCCCTGGCGCGGTTCAAATCCGGCGAGAGCAAGGTGCTCATCGCCACGGACATCGCCGCCCGCGGCATCGACATCGCCGGTCTGTCCCATGTGTTCAACTACGACCTGCCCATGGAGCCCGAGGCCTATGTCCACCGCATCGGGCGCACGGGACGCGCCGGACGCGACGGCAAGGCGATCTCCTTCTGCTGCATCGACGAGATGAAGCAGCTGGATCAGGTGGAGAAGCTCATCGGGAAGCGTCTGCCGGTGCGGGAGAGCGAGTGGCCGATGCTTGTGACCACACCCACCGACCCCAAGGAAAAGGAAGCCGCGCGACAGCTGGCGAAGGCCGCACGCATGGCGAAGCTGGGGCGGACGGCGGAAATGCCCAAGAAGCTGACCGCAACGGGGAATGCCGCACCGGAGCGCAAGTCCCGCAAGGCGGACACCGCACCCGTCAGCCGTGTGCCGGACAAGCCCGCGAAACCCGATAGACGGACGAAACCCGCCGCACAGGCTGAACCTGCCCTGAAAAGGCATCAGGCGAAGCCAAAGGAGCAGGCGTATCAGCCGCGATTCGGTCCGGGGAACGCGGCTGCGAGCGCGACACCTCCGACCCGTCCGGCGCTGCCCAAGGACGGCCGAGCCATCGTCATCGGCAAGGGCGGCAAGGTACAGGGGACATCCGCACGCCCGACCGTCGCCAAGCCCGTGCAGCGCGTCAACCACGCCCGCGGCCGCAATGGCGAAAGGCACTGAGAACGGAAAACACAAGGACTCGCTATGGAAAAGGCGAGTCCTTTCAGCATGTCAAAGTCCGCGATGCGACGAGGAGTCTTGCCTTCCCCTGGAGGGGAATTAGGCGAAGACGAATGAGGTGGACGCGGCGGCAGCGCGAAGCCGCTTGTGCCCCCACGCAGTCACAGCATGGCAGTGCGTCCCTCGCCATCGCGAGAAAAGGGACGAAGTCCCCCCGAGGAAGTCGTCGGACGGCAGTCCGACCCTGACGAGGGGGCGCGGGCATCATGCCGTCAGCTGACGGATCAGCGGCTTCATGCGCGGATACAGCGCGTGACACACCAGCCCCAGCGCCACACCGGCCACCCCCTGGAACACATTGGGCAGCACCGCCGCCCAGGCCGTCGCCGTGCCGTACAGCAGCGTCTCCAGGGCGAAGTACCCCGCCACCATGACGGTCTCCGCCGCCACGAAGGCCACCGCCGCCCGCAGCCATGCGTCCGCCCGCCAGATGCGCCACACCACCAGCGCCATCAGCGCCTTGATGAGCATCGTCGGCAGCACATACACCATGTATCCGCCCATCAGGTCGGACAGGCCTGACCCAATGGCCGCCGCAGGGATGCTCAGCGGGCCGATGAGCATCGCCGCGAGGAAGACCGCGCCGTCCCCCAGGTGGACATAGCCCCCGGTGACCCCCACGGGCAGCCTGGGGATGGCTGTCATCAAAAAGACCAGCGCGGCCAGAACGCCCGCGAGCGTCAGCCGCCGAACGGAAAGATCCCGCATGCATATCGCTTCCTTGTCTGTCATCGCATCCATCGGGGAACGCGGCACAGGCATTATATACCGTCGAAATAGGTTTTGTCAATTCGGCGAACAGGAGAAAG
>CAZJOA010000246.1:0-2037 GCA_964547515.1 uncultured Faecalibacterium sp. | reverse complement strand
AATGGGTGTCGAGAGGGCTGAAAAAATAAGCGAGGCGAAGCCTCCTTCGCGGGTCCAGAGCAGAGCCCTGGGGGTCGTCCCGTTTTCGCGCCTTTGACTTATATGAAAAACAATGCAAGAGGTGAAAGAATATGTCAACGATATGGATCATCGGCGATTCCACGGTGGAGGACAACAAGCCGCCGTTCCGCGGGTGGGGATGGGCACTGCCGGAGCATACGGCGGCGGGGGTGATTGTCCGCAACCATGCCCTGTCCGGACGGAGCACGCGCTCCTTCCGCGATGAAGGCCTGTTCAAGCCCGTTCAGGAGGGCATGCAGTCCGGCGACCTCCTCCTCATCCAGTTCGGACACAATGACGAGAAGGACGCCCCCGAGCTCCACACCGACCCCGACAGCACCTACCCCGAGTTCCTCGCCTGGTACTGCGATGAGGCGCTGAAACGCGGCGCTCAGCCCGTGCTCATCACGCCCGTCAGCCGCAGATGGTGGCTTCCCGGCGGCGAGATGCTCTACACCCACGGCGAATACCCCGCCGCCATGCGTCAGCTGTCCGCCGAAAGGCATGTCCCCCTGGTGGACCTGAAGGCCGCGTCCCGCGCGCTGTATCTCCGGCTGGGCGAGGAGGAGACCGCCGGGCTTTTTGTCCGCATCGCCAAGGGCGAAAACCCCGATTTCCCCGACGGACACGACGACAAGACGCATTTCAACGCCCACGGGGCGCAGGTCATCGCGGCATTGGTGGCGGACGGACTCCGCGCCGACCCGCGCACACGGGACTTCATCATCTGAATGGGAGGAAAATGCAGCATGGATATGGATTTCAAGCAGATCGCGGACAAGGTGCTGGGCATGCTCCAGCGGGCGGACGGCAATGACCCCTCGCGCGGTCATCTGACCATGAACAACTGGGAGTGGCCGACCGGCGTGGCGCTCTACGGCATCTACAAGACCTATCAGCAGTCCGGCGACAAGGCCATTCTGGATTACCTCATCGGCTGGTATGACGACATGCTCCACCGGGAGAATCAGCCGCACCGCAATGTCAACACCGTCGCGCCCGTGCTGACGCTGACCTGCCTGTACGACGAGACGCACAATCCCGAATACCTGACGTATATCGAGTCCTGGGCGAAATGGGTGCTGGAGGAGATGCCCCGCACGGAATATGGCGGACTCCAGCACTGCACGGTCTGGAACAAGCACTATCAGCAGCTCTGGTGTGACACGCTGTTCATGGTCTGCCTCTTCCTGGCGAAGGCCGGTGTGGTGCTCAATCAGCCGGCATGGATCGACGAGGCAGAATACCAGTTCCTGCTGCACATCCGCTATTTGCAGGACAAGGTGACGGGGCTGTTCTATCACGGGTGGACATTCGATCGCCGCCATAATTACGCCAATGCGAAGTGGGCGCGGGGGAATGCGTGGTTCACCGCCGCCGCCATCGAGCTGAAGGACATCACCGGGCGCGACAACGCCGCCATGCGCATGATCCTCTCCGCGTGGAAGGATCAGGTGCTGGCGCTGTGGAAGTATCAGCGGGTGAACGGCTCTTTCACCACGCTGATCGACGTGGAAGAGACCTACTGCGAGACCAGCGCCACGGCGGCCATCGCCTATGGCGTGATGAAGGGTCTGCGCATGGGCGAGCTGTCCGACGCACGCTACTTCGAAATGGCGCAGCTGGCCGCGAAGTCCGTGCTGGAGCAGATCGACGATACCGGCGCGGTGCAGGGCGTGTCCGGCGGCACGGGCATGGGCTACACCCTCCAGCATTACAAGGACATCATCGTCACCCCCACCGCCTATGGGCAGGGGCTGACCTTCCTGATGCTCACTGAGCTGATGCGCAAGGGCGAGTTTGAGTTTTTCAGAGAATAAACCCTTTGGGGGAATTAGAAATTAGGAATTAGGAATTTAGAATGTTTGGCGGCGGCTGGCGGTTCAAGAAACCAAATTCATAATTCATAATTCCTCATTCCTAATTAGCAAAAAGGGGCTCTCCGGTATCACACCGGAGAGCCCCTTACTTGGCTTA
>CAZJOA010000245.1:0-2041 GCA_964547515.1 uncultured Faecalibacterium sp. | reverse complement strand
TCGCCGCACCGTCCCCTTTTAGGTCATGATGCAGCCGCCTCACCCATCCGCTCCCAACGTTTCGGATAACCTGCGGCTGGTCTCTCGCGATACTTTTTTATAAACTGCGCTTTAGAATCCCCACACGCCATTGCCATCAGTTGAACAGATCCTTCACCTTGTCCAGGAAGGACTTCTTCTGGTCGTACTCCTTGCCGGTGGAGTTCTCGTCGAACTGGCGCAGGAGCTCGCGCTGCTTGTCGGTCAGGCGCTTGGGGATCTCCACGCGCACGCGGAAGATCAGATCACCCTTGCTGCTGCCGCCCAGCTGCTGGATGCCATTGCCGCGGATGCGGAACTCGGTGTCCGTCTGCGTCCCCTCGGGGATCTGGTATTTCACATTGCCGTCCAGCGTGGGCACTTCGATCTCCGCGCCCAGCGCCGCCTGCGTGAAGCTGATCGGCACATCCAGGCGGATGTTCGTGCCCTCGCGCCGGAAGAGCTTATGCGGACGCACCACGATGCGGATGTTCAGGTCGCCATTCGGGCCGCCGTTGACGCCGGGTTCGCCCTCGCCGCGCTTGGTCAGCACGATGGACTCATCCACACCGGCGGGCACCTTCAGATCCAGCGTGCGCTTGACGCGATGCCGTCCCGAACCGCCGCAGGAGGGGCACTTGTCCTTGATGACCGTCCCCGCGCCGCCGCAGCCCGGGCAGGTACGCACGGTGGTCATCCATCCGCCGGACTGGCGAACCTGACCCGCGCCCTTGCACATGGTGCAGGTCTCGGGCTTCGAACCGGGCTTCGCGCCCGTGCCGCTGCATGTGGGGCACTTTTCGTTGCGGTAGAACTCGATGGGCTTCTTGCAGCCCTTGGCGGCCTCCTCAAAGGAGATGCGCAGGTCATAGCGGAGATCCGCACCCTGACGCGGGGCATTGCGCCGGTTGCCGCCGCCCATGCCGCCCATGCCGAACATCTGCTCCAGAATGTCGCTCATGCCGCCCATGCCGGAGAAGTCCATGCCGCCAAAGGGATTGCCCCCGCCGCCCATGCCGCCCATGGGGTCTTCAAAGCCAAACTGATCGTAGCGGGCGCGCTTATCCGGGTCGGACAGCACCTCATTGGCCTCGTTCAGTTCCTTGAAGCGTTCTTCTGCTTCCTTATCGTTGGGGTGCAGGTCGGGATGGCAATCCTTCGCCTTGCGGCGGAAGGCACGCTTGATCTCGTCATCCGTGGCGTTCTTCTCAACGCCCAGCACCTCATAGTAATCGCGTTTATTGGCCACTTTCAGTCACCTCGCGGGGCAGCCCTCCGCATATGGGAAATGCCGCCGTTTTGTCCGGAAAACCCGGAAAATCCGGGAGCGCCGGTCGGGCACTCCCGGTGGATGTAATTCGGAATCAGTGAACCTCGCCGTCCGCCTCGTAGGTGCCGTCAGCATTCTGCTGATAGCCGCCCTGAGCGCCCATGTCGGGGGCAGCGCCTTCGGGGGTCTGCTGCTGATAGAGCTTGCCGAAGATGGCGTAGACCTTCTGGCTGAAGCCCTCCATGGCGTTCTTGATCTCGTCGGCGTTGTTGCCCTCGCGCACCTTCTTGAACGCATCGATCTCCGCCTGGACGGTGTTCTTGTCCTCCTCGGAGAGCTTCTCGCCGTTCTCGCGCAGCTGCTTCTCGATCTCGTAGATCATGGCATCCGCATGGTTGAGGGTCTCGACCTCCTCCTTGCGCTTCTTGTCCTGCTCGGCGTACATCTCGGCTTCCTTCACGCGCTGGTTGATCTCCTCCTCGGACAGGTTGGAGGACGCGGTGATGGTGATCTTCTGCTCGCGGCCGGTAGCCTTGTCCTTGGCGGACACGTTCACGATGCCGTTGGCGTCGATGGAGAAGGTGACCTCGATCTGCGGCACGCCGCGGGGCGCGGGCGCGATGCCGTCCAGCATGAACCGACCCAGGGACTTGTTGTCGTAGGCCATCTGGCGTTCGCCCTGGAGGACATTGATCTCGACGGTGGTCTGACCGTCAGCGGCGGTGGAGAACACCTGGGACTTGCTGGTGGGGA
>CAZJOA010000244.1:0-2044 GCA_964547515.1 uncultured Faecalibacterium sp. | reverse complement strand
CCCCCCTCGTCCTGGTCGGACTATCGTCCGACAACGTCCTCGGGGGGCGGCCTTTTCCCCGTCCCACGCGGGACTTGTATGAAAGCAAAGTCAACCCAATCGCGTGAAAAAGGGTCGAAGACCCCGAAGCCCCCTGCTCAGTCCGCGAGGTATGCGGACACTTCCCGCCCATACACGTCGCAGAGCACGGCGCGGTCGTCCTTTGTCTTGTGCCAGACATTCTTTTCCGGCCAGATGAGGTCGCCGCCTTCCCCGGAGGACAGGCTGGTGATGGTCAGCGTCCGGCCCGGCATCAGCACCGTGCCTTCCGGCAGAACGAAGATCTCCTTGCCCTTCTCCGAAAAGAGGAACCACCCGGAGAGGTCGACCTCTTCGGGTGACGCACTGCGCAGGGTGACGCGGTCGTCCGCCTTGTCCACCGAAAGGATGGAAACGCCTTGGGGCTGGGTGGGCAGGTCACGATAAGCCATGCGGTTCGCGGAGAGTTCGCCCTGATCCAGGGTGACAAGCACGCCGGACGCCGCCTCCTGGGTCTGATAGAGGGTCACGCCGTACTTTTTGAGCAGGGACACCACGCGCGGGGCAGGGGTATCCTCCTCCTCTGCGGTGGAGGTGCTCAGGACGGCGACGCGGGGCTGCACCGCGCGGATCAGCGCCTCCGAGGTCGCGTCATCCTCTCCGTGATTGCCGATCTTGATGACATCGCACGCCGGGATGACATTGGCCGACAGAAGCTCTTCCTCCTCCGGGAATTCCATGTCGCCGGTCAGGAGCATCCGTCCGCCCCCCGCCTCCGCCACAAGCACCAGCGAGTTGCAGTTCTCCTTTTCCGATGCGCTCAGGGGCCCTATCACGCGCAGACGACCCGTCCCCAGGGGCAGCTCGTCACCCGCGTTCAGGTAGCGGACGTTCTCTCCGCGCACCTCCGCCGCCAGCACTCCCGGATGCTTGCTTGCCTTGCAGGTGAAATAGGCCGGGGCGTACCATGCGTCCACCGCGATGGAGGATGTCGCCAGCGCAAACGCACCTCCTGCGTGATCCTTATCCGTGTGGGTGAGGATGACTCCGGAGAGGTGTTCCACCTGGAGCACCTTCAGTGCGCGGGACAATTCGCCCCAGTGCTCCGCCTTGCCCGTGTCGATCAGGTAGGTGTCGCCGCCGCAGTTCAGCAGCAATGCGTCGCCCTTGCCGACATTCACGGCGAACAGCGTCAGGGGTGTGTCCGCCCCCTCGTAGGGGGATTCCGCCATTGCGGCTGTCATCAGCATGCACAGCAGACACAGGATGAGCAGCATTCGTTTCATCGCCTCTTCACCTCGATTTCAGAACAGGTCCGTCATAGATGTAACGAACCGGCGATGCGGATTCTTCCCGCTTGAAGAAAAAACCGCGCTGTGCTACAATCAGGGCAGGGAGGGATGACGATGGACTACATGGCGCTTGCGCTGGAGGAAGCGCGTCAGGCCGCGTCGGAGGGAGAGATCCCCGTGGGCGCGGTGCTGGTCAAGGATGGACAGGTGATCGCCCGTGCACACAACCGCCGGGAAGCGGCGCATGACCCCACCGCCCATGCGGAGCTGCTCTGCATGCGCGAGGCAGCCATGCATCTGGGGGACTGGCGGCTGCGCGGCTGTACGCTCTTCGTCACGCTGGAGCCTTGCCCCATGTGTGCCGGGGCGATGCTGATGAGTCAGCTGACGGACTGCGTGTACGGCGCGTCGGACGAACGGCAGGGCTGCTGCGGCAGCGTATACGACCTGCCGGGTGACCCTGCGCTCCAGGGCGGAACGCGATGGCGCGCAGGCGAAAGGGCCGGGGAATGCGCCGAGGTCATGCGGGCGTTCTTTCAGCGTAAGAGAACGGGAAATGCGATCGGACTGAATGGTGAATGAGGAATCATGCGGGGGACTTCGGGGTCTTCGTCCCGTTTTCTCGCGGGGACTTCGTCCCATTTCTCGCGATATACAGTGCCCGCGTGGGGCAGGGGGTGATTGCAAGCCCCGAGGACGTTGTCGGACGATAGTCCGACCAGGACGAGGGGGGG
>CAZJOA010000243.1:0-2078 GCA_964547515.1 uncultured Faecalibacterium sp. | reverse complement strand
TCCGCAGCTATCCTCGAAAAAGTGGCTTTGCCACTTTTTCGAAACCCTGCGCTGATCCCCGAAGGAATCAGCGTATGGGGACGCAATATGGATGCCCTTGCAGGCTTACAGGCGCTTTTCCAGCTCCGCCCTGCGCTCTTCGTAGCCGGGCTTGCCCAGCAGGGCGAACATGTTCTTCTTGTACGCCTCCACACCGGGCTGATCGAAGGGATTCACGCCCAGCAGATAGCCGCTCAGGCCGCAAGCCTTCTCGAAGAAGTAGCACAGGTAGCCGAAATGGTACGCATCCGCCTGATCGATCTCGACGATGATATTGGGCGTGCCGCCGTCCATATGCGCCATGAGCGTGCCCTGATAGGCCTTGCTGTTGACGAACTGGACGGACTTTCCGGCGAGGTAGTTCAGGCCGTCGATGTCCTCCGCGGCCTCCTCGATGATGGCCTCGGAACGGGGCTGCTTCACCCAGATGACGGTCTCGAACAGGCTGCGCGTGCCGTCCTGGATGAACTGGCCGATGGAGTGCAGGTCGGTGGAGAAATTCGCCGCGGTGGGGAAGATGCCCTTGTTGTCCTTGCCCTCGGACTCGGCGAAGAGCTGCTTGAACCATTCGCCGGTCATGGTCAGCGCGGGCTCGTAGTTCACCAGAATTTCGGTGGACTTGCCCTTGCGGTAGAGGATGTTGCGCAGGGCGGCGTAGGTCATGGAGGGGTTGGAGGCGATGTCGCCGTCCTTGCAGACCTCACGCGCTTCGGCAGCGCCCTGCATCATGGCGGCGATGTCGATGCCCGCCGCCGCGATGGGCAGCAGACCCACGGCGGTCAGCACGGAGAAGCGTCCGCCCACATCGTCCGGGACGACGAAGGTCTCATAGCCCTCGACATTGGCCAGGTTCTTCAGCGCGCCGCGCGCCTTGTCGGTGGTGGCGTAGATACGGCTCTTCGCGCCCTCCTTGCCGTACTTTTCCTCCAGCATCTTCTTGAACACGCGGAAGGCGATGGCCGGCTCGGTGGTCGTGCCCGACTTGGAGATGATGTTGACGGAGAAATCGCGGTCGCCGATGATCTTGATGATGTCGTTCAGGTAGGAGGACGAGATGTTGTTGCCCGCGAAGTAGATCTCCGGGATGCCCTCGGGGCGGACGCCATTGTACATCTGTCCGTTGACGAACTCGATGGCGGCGCGTGCGCCCAGGTAGGAGCCGCCGATGCCGATGACCACCAGCACCTCGCTGTCGCCCTGGATCTTCTTCGCCGCCGCCTGGATGCGGGCGAACTCTTCCTTGTCGTAGTTCACGGGCAGGTCGAGCCAGCCCAGGAAGTCATTGCCCGCGCCCTTGCCGGACAGCAGCACCTGGTTGACCGTCTCCATCAGGGCGGACATATTGTCCAGCTCCGCCTGATTCACAAAGCCCTTGACGCCCGTCAGCTTGAGGTTCATCGCCATAGTGATCGTCTCCATTCCATTCTGATTCAGTGTCACAAAAATGCAGGCATATCATGCCAACCATATTATAACGCGAAAGCGGCGGCTTTGTAAAGGGGGGGACGGCATTTTCGCGACAGGAGTCCGCCGGGAAAGGAAAATCCGCCCCCGTGCGGGACGGATTCAGCGCATTCAGCTGCCGAGGTAGGCCTTGCGGACATCGTCGTCATGGAGGAGCGCGTCCGCCTGACCCGATTTGGAGATCGTGCCCGTTTCCAGCACATACGCGCGGTCGGCGATGGACAAGGCCATCTGCGCGTTCTGCTCCACCAGGAGGATGGTCACCCCCGCGGCGTGCAGCTCCTTGATGATGGCGAAGATCTGCTCCACCAGGATGGGCGCAAGTCCCATGGACGGCTCGTCCAGCATGAGCAGACGGGGACGGGACATCATGGCGCGGGCGATGGCGAGCATCTGCTGTTCGCCGCCGGAGAGCGTCCCGGCGATCTGCTTTTCGCGCTCCTTCAGGCGGGGGAAGCGCTGGAACATCTCGTCCATGGAGGCGGGCAATTCGGCATTGGGACGGGTGAAGCCGCCCATTTCGAGGTTTTCGCGGACGGTCATCTGCTGGAAGATGCGCCGTCCCTCGGGACAGA
>CAZJOA010000242.1:0-2159 GCA_964547515.1 uncultured Faecalibacterium sp. | reverse complement strand
CAACCCCATCGCGAAATGGGTGTCGAGAGGGTCGAAGACCCTTCGCGGGTGCGGGGCAGAGCCCTGCGTATCCCATACATACACAGGCCGAAAGGATGGAACACATGCGTAATATCGGCATTTTCGCCCATGTGGACGCGGGCAAAACGACGCTCACCGAGCAGCTGCTGATGCATTCCGGGGCGATCCGGCGTGCGGGCAGCGTGGATGAGGGCACGGCGCACACGGATGCGCTGCCGGTGGAGCAGCGCCGGGGCATATCGGTCAAGGCGACCTGTGTCCGCCTGACATGGCGGGGCACGTCCATCAACCTGATCGACACGCCGGGGCATGTGGACTTCACGGCCGAGGTGGAGCGTTCGCTGTGGGCGCTGGACGCGGCGGTGGTGGTGGTCTGCGCGGTGGAGGGGGTGCAGCCCCATACGGAGACGCTCTTCCGTGCGCTGGAGGAGCAGGGCATCCCGACGCTGTTCTTCCTGAACAAGACCGACCGCGAAGGGGCGGATGTCCCCCGTGTCCTGGCGCAGATCAGGCGCATGCTGACGGCTGACGCGGTGCTCATGGCGGATGACGATGCAGTGACGGAGCTCGTCTGTGCGGCGGACGACGCGCTGCTGGAGCGCTATCTCGCCGGGGAAGCGATTGCACCGGAAGTCCTCCATGCCCGTCTGGCGGATTTGACCCGCGCGGCGAAGGCGTACCCCGTGTACAGCGGTTCGGCACTGCGGGACGAGGGCATCGTCCCCCTGCTGGACGCGATGGTGACGCTCCTGCCCCCGCCGCCGGAGGACGCGGGCACGCTTTGCGGCGTGGTCTTCGCCAGCACACAGGATCGGCTGCTGGGTCGGGGCGTGTGGGTGCGTCTGTACGCCGGAAGGCTGGAGAACCGTGCACCGGTGACGCTCCCGGCGGGGGTCGACCCGCTCAGCGGCGAAGTCAGGCTCGTCCAGCGGAAGATCAGCCAGATCCGCCGGGCGGACGGCACGGACGCGGGCAGCCTCGCCGCCGGGGAGATCGGCATCGTCTATGGTCTGGGGGACGTGAAGGTCGGTCAGGTGCTGGGGGACGAAACGCTCCTGCCCCGCCGCGTCGAACCGGGACATCTGCGCACGCCGCTCATCGCGGTGCAGGTCATCCCGGAGAAGCCGGAGGACATGCAGACGCTGCGTGCCGCCTGTGAGGCACTGTCCGCCGAAGACCCCCTGCTCCAGGCGCGCTACACCCGTTCGCTGAACGAGTTGCAGCTGCGCGTCATGGGGACGATCCAGCTGGAGATCATCAAGGAGCTGCTGGACACCCGCTATGGCCTGTCGGTGACGTTCTCCAAGCCCGCGGTCATCTACAAGGAGACCATCGCCCGACCCGCCAGCGGCTATGTGGCGTACACCATGCCCAAGCCCTGCTGGGCGATCATGCGCTTCGAGATCGAGCCTGCCCCGCGCGGCAGCGGTGTCACCTTCAAGTCCGACGTGCCCGTGCGGGACATCCTCCTGCGCTATCAGCATCAGGTGGAGCAGGCGCTGCCCCTGGCGCTGCATCAGGGTCGCCTGGGCTGGGAGGTCACGGATGTGAACATCACCCTGGCGGAGGGCAATCACCACCAGTTCCACACCCATCCGCTGGACTTCATCGTCGCCACGCCCTGGGGCATCCAGGATGGCTTGCAGCGCGGCGGATCGACCCTGCTCGAGCCGATACTGGAGGTGCGCTTCGTCCTCCCGCCGGATTGCGTGGGACGCGTGATGAGCGATGTGGCGCTGATGCGCGGCGAAGTGACCCACACCGAGACGGATGAGGATCGTGTGCTGATGACAGCGCTTGTGCCCGTGGCCACGAGCGTTGAATACGCCTCGACCCTCGCCAGTGCCACCGGCGGACGTGCCGGCATGAGCGTGAAGCTGCATGGCTACCGGGAATGCCCGCTGGAGCTGGGTGCGACCGCCCCCCGCCGCAGCGTCGATCCGCTGGACACCAGCAAGTACATCCTTGCCGCGCGCAGTGCGCTGGAGGGCGGCATCTTCGACCTGGACTGATGCATTTTCGGCCTGTGTCGGGGGGCAATCCCTCCGTCATGCTCACTACGTTCGCATGCCACCTCCCTTTGCACAAGGGAGGCTCTGCGCTGGCTTCGCGGGGCGATTGCAAGCAAGCCCGACCCA
>CAZJOA010000241.1:0-2245 GCA_964547515.1 uncultured Faecalibacterium sp. | reverse complement strand
CTCAAGCCCCAGGACGGCAAGCCCGTCATGTCCCCCTCTCAGGACATGGTCATCGGCTGCTACTACCTGACCATCGAGAACCCCAACGGCAAGGGCGCCGGACGCATCTTCCGCGACCCCGAAGAGGCGCATATGGCCTATGCCCTGGGGCAGATCACCCTGCAAAGCCCCATCAAGGTGCGCATCGAGCGCGAGTTCAACGGCGAAAAGGGCACGAAGATCATCGACTGCACCCTCGGCCGACTCATCTTCAACGACGCGCTGCCCCAAGATCTGGGCTTCAAGCGCCGCGAATGCCTGGACGACATGTTCCAGCTGGAGATCGACAAGCTCTGCGGCAAGAAGCAGCTCAGCGAGATCGTCGACATGTGCTATCGCTCCCAGGGTGAGCACAAGTGCGCTCTGGTGCTGGATGCCATCAAGTCCCTGGGCTATAAGTACGCCACCATCGGTGCGCTGACCGTTTCCGTCGCGGACATCAAGATCCCCCCGGAAAAGCAGCAGATGCTCGATGCCGCCGATGCCGAGGTCGCTGCCATCAACGAGATGTATCAGATGGGTCTGTTCAGCGAGGACGAGCGCTACATGCGCGTCATCAACCTGTGGAACGAGTGCACCAAGAACCTCCGCGAGCGCATCCTCCCCAACCTTGATCCCTTCAACCCCATCCGCATGTTCACCGACTCCGGCGCGCGCGGTTCTGCCGCGCAGGTGTCCCAGCTGGCGGGCATGCGCGGCCTGATGGCTTCGCCCACCGGCAAGACCGTGGAGCTGCCCATCCGCGCCAACTTCCGTGAGGGCCTGAACGTGCTGGAGTTCTTCCTGTCCTCCCACGGCTCTCGCAAGGCGCTGTCCGACACAGCCATGAAGACCGCCGACTCGGGCTATCTGACCCGCCGTCTGGTGGACATCTCCCAGGAGGTCATCGTTCGCGAGGAGGACTGCTTCGCCGCACGCGGCATCCAGGTGCGCGGTGTGCAGGTGACGGCACTGGTCAGCGGCAAGAGCGTCATTGAGGATCTGGAGGATCGTCTGCGCGGCCGTACCGCTGCGGAGGACATCGTCGATCCCAACACGGGCGAGGTCATCGTCCACCTGAATGAGCCGATCGACTACTTCAAGGCCAAGGCCATCGTGAACGCGGGCATCCAGAAGGCATCCGTCCGCTCCGTGCTGACCTGCCGCACCGAAAACGGTGTCTGCGCCCGCTGCTATGGCCAGAACATGGCGCACGGCGGCAAGGTGGACGTGGGCGAGGCCGTCGGCATCATCGCCGCGCAGGCCATCGGCGAGCCCGGCACGCAGCTGACCATGCGTACCTTCCACACCGGCGGTATCGCCTCGGGTGACGACATCACCCAGGGTCTGCCCCGCGTTGAGGAGCTGTTCGAGGCGCGCAAGCCCAAGCGTGAGGCCGTGCTGTCCGACATCAGCGGCCGTGTGTCCATCCAGCAGGTCAAGGGCAAGAACGAGCTTGTCATCACCGCGGAAGACCCGACCTATGAGAAGCACGACTACTTCACCGCGCTGATCGTCCCCAGTGTGGAGGACGGCGCGCATGTCGAAGCGGGCGACACGCTGTACAAGACCTTCGTCGCCCCGGGTACGTCCAAGACGGTGACGATCAGGGCGGACTTCAGCGGCACGGCGCACATCACCGGCACCGATAAGCGCTGCGAGCTGACCATCGTCCCGGACGATGAGAGCCTCATCAGCCACACCTACGTCAGCCAGGTCGGCACGATCCTCGTTTCCGAAAACGCGGAGGTGCATCAGGGCGACGTGCTGGTCAAGGACATCCTCGTCCCTGCCAACCCCAAGAACGTCAGCATCAAGAGCGACCTCCATGGCCGCGTGAGCCTCATGCAGGCCGACAACGAGGTCATCATCACGGTGGACAGCGTTGATCCCGTCTTCGAGCAGAAGACCTACCCCATCACCTACGGCAGCCGCCTCAAGGTGCAGGAGAACGATGTCATCAACGCCGGTGACATGCTCATCGACGGCTCGATCAACCCGCATGATCTGCTGCGCATCCTCGGCCCGAAGGCCGTGCAGGACTACCTGCTCAAGGAGGTTCTGTCGGTCTACCGCCTCCAGAGCGTTGCCGTGGCCGACAAGCACATCGAGATCATCGTCCGCCAGATGCTCCGCAAGGTGCGCGTGGAGGACAATGGCGATACCGATCTACTGCCCGGCTCGCTGGTCGACCTCAGCCGCCTGGAGGAGGCCAATCAGAAGGCGC
>CAZJOA010000240.1:0-2294 GCA_964547515.1 uncultured Faecalibacterium sp. | reverse complement strand
CAAGCGCCTCTTCCCCAATTTCTCCTTTGTGGACGCGCCCTTCAACATCAAGTATTACAAGCCCGGCCATCCCGAGACCGAGATCGCCTACATGGGCTGCCGCACCCGCGTGATGGGCAACGAATACGACAAGACCCGCGAGACCGCACCCCGCCGCGGCAATCTGTCCTTCACCTCCATCAACCTGCCCCGCATCGCCATCAAGTCCGGCGGCGACATCACCTGGTTCTTTGAGGAGCTGGAGCGCAAGATGCAGCTGGTGGTCGATCAGCTGGACGAGCGCTTCGCCATCATCAGCAAGAAGAAGGTCATGGGCGAGGGCGTGTGGATCGACTCCGAAAAGCTCGATTGGGAGGACACCGTCGGCGAGGTGCTCAAGCACGGCACGCTGACCATCGGCTTCATCGGCCTGGCCGAATGCCTGAAGGCTCTGCGCGGCGCGCATCACGGCGAATCCGAGGAGAGCCAGAACCTGGGCCTGGAGATCATCAGCGCCATGCGCGCCTTCACCGACCGCATGAGCCGTGAACGCGGCCTGAACTACTCCCTCATCGCCACCCCCGCGGAGGGCCTCAGCGGACGCTTCATCCGCATGGATCGGGAGCGCTTCGGCGTGATCCCCGGCGTGACCGAGCGCGAGTACTACACCAATTCCTTCCATGTGCCGGTGTATTACCCCTGCTCCGCATTCCACAAGCTGTCCATCGAAGCGCCCTATCACGCGCTGACCAACGGCGGACACATCTCCTATGTGGAGATGGACGGCGACCCCCTGCAGAACCTGGACGCATTCGAGAAGATCGTCCGCTTCATGCACGACAGCGGCATCGGCTACGGCTCGATCAACCATCCGGTGGATCGCGACCCGGAATGCGGCTTCAACGGGATCATCGGCGATTCGTGCCCGCACTGCGGCCGCACCGAGGCGGACGGACATCGCTTTGAGCGCATCCGCCGCATCACCGGCTACCTCGTCGGCACGCTGGATCGCTTCAACAACGCCAAACGCGCCGAGGAACACGACCGCGTCAAGCACGGCATCTGATGCACATACGAAAAAGGGCTTGTCCCCCGTTCCGTCGGAGGGCAAGCCCTTTTCAATGGCGTTCAGGCATCCGGTTCAGCGCTTTCGGCTGACACCGCTGCCGCGTGGTGGGGCAGGTGCAGCGCCGTCAGCATGCGTTCCACCCTTTCGCGGGTGAAATACCAGTTGACGAAGAGCGCACAGGCCACGCCCACGCCCGTGTCGATCATGCGGAAGATGGAATACTCCAGATAAATGCTCGGGTCTTTCTGGAACATGACGATGCACAGCACCACGCCGCCCGGCTGGATGCCGCCCGGCCATTTGAACAGCTGGCAGCACAGGATCAGCACCACGATGCCCGCGAACAGGAAGAGCAGTTGCCAGAGCGTCCGCACGCCCGTCGGCACGAGCACGAGGTACATCCGGTAGAGCAGGATGCCGATAAATCCGCCGATGACCGTGCCGAAGAAGCGGTTGCCGCCATTGAGCCGCGACATGGACATATCGCTGCCCAGGCCGAAGATCGCCCCGATGCACGCGAAGGACGGGTCTGCCCCCACGATGAGGTAGGGCAGCGCACAAAGGGTCGCCGCAGCGGCGGTCTTGATGCTCCGCTGACCGACATGCAGCGGACTGTGGGTGAACCGGCTGGAATTCGAGTCATTCATCGGGAGAAAGCCACCTCTTCTGTGATCCAATGCGCATATGCGCGGGGAAAAGTCAAACGAAACTGCCCGACACGTTCACGCGGAACACATCGGGCAGCGTTGTTGCTGTATCAGCGGTTCGTCAGGGCGAATCAGGCCTTGGCGATCTCCACCAGCTTGGTGAAGGCGGCAGGATCATTCACGGCGAGGTCAGCCAGCATCTTGCGGTTGACGGTGATGTTCTGCTTCTTCAGGCCATTGATGAAGGTGGAGTAGCTCATGCCATTGAGGCGAGCCGCGGCGTTGATACGGGTGATCCACAGGGAGCGGAAATCACGCTTGCGCAGCTTGCGGCCTTCAAAGGCATAGCGCAGGGAACGGGCGACCTGCTCGGACGCGGCGCGGTACTGCTTGGACTTTGCGCCCCAGTAGCCCTTCGCCAGCTTCATTACCTTGCGACGCTTCTTCTGAGCATTCACAGCTCTCTTAATACGTGCCATTTTTCAGTATCCTCCTTGCCAGCTAACGGGCGAATTACTTGTAGGGCAGCAGCTTGTGGATGGTACGGGCCTCGGCCGCGTTGTCCACGATGCCGTCAGCGCGCAGGTGACGGGTGCGCT
>CAZJOA010000239.1:0-2315 GCA_964547515.1 uncultured Faecalibacterium sp. | reverse complement strand
GTCCGACAACGTCCTCGGGGGTCACCCCGCATTTCCCTGCGCATTCGTATGCCCCGCCTCAGCGCCGCCTTGCACATTTTTTTGAATTTCCCCTTGACAGGCGGGGGAAACTGCGATAGAATAGACCTGCCGAAAGGTCAAAGAAAGTCAAACGACGCTCTCTGCGTCGGCAAAGGAGGCTTCCTTTATGAATATGAATCAATTCACGCAGAAATCCATCGAGGCCATCCAGCGTGCTCAGGCGCTGGCGGTGGAATACGGTCATCAGCAGGTGGATCAGGAGCATGCGATGCTCGCCCTCACGGAGGACGGCGTGGCGCTCATCCCCCAGCTGCTGGAAAAGTGCGGCATGTCCGGCGATGCCCTGCGCGGTGCGCTCACCGATGCACTGGGACGCATCGCCCGTGTCTCCGGCCCAGGGCGCGAGGCCGACAAGGTCTACATCTCCCCCGATATGGAGAAGGCACTGATAGAGGCGGAAAGCCGCGCCAAGCAGATGAAGGATGAGTACCTCAGCGTCGAGCACCTCTGGCTGGGACTGTGCGCCAAGCCCAATGCCCGCGTGAAGGACATCCTCAAGCGGCTGGGCTATGACGAAAAGGCGTTTTTGAAGGCGCTGAGCGAGGTTCGCGGTGCGACCCGCGTCACCAGCGACAATCCCGAGGAGACCTACGATGCACTGAAGAAGTACGGCTCCGACCTGGTGGCGCTGGCAAGGCAGAACAAGCTCGATCCCGTCATCGGCCGTGACACCGAGATCCGCAATGTCATCCGCATCCTCAGCCGGAAGACGAAGAACAACCCCGTCCTCATCGGCGAACCCGGCGTGGGCAAGACCGCCATCGCCGAGGGGCTGGCACAGCGGATCGTCCGCGGTGACGTGCCCGACTCCCTCAAGGAGCGCACCATCTTCTCCCTGGACATGGGCAGCCTCATCGCGGGCGCGAAGTTCCGCGGCGAATTCGAGGAGCGGCTCAAGGCCGTCCTGGCCGAGATCAAGAAGAGCGAAGGCCGCATCATCCTCTTCATTGACGAGCTGCACACCATCGTCGGCGCGGGCAAGACCGACGGCGCGATGGACGCGGGCAATCTGCTCAAGCCCATGCTGGCACGCGGCGAACTGCACTGCATCGGCGCGACGACGCTGAACGAATACCGGCAGTACATCGAGAAGGACGCGGCGCTGGAGCGGCGTTTCCAGCCCGTGATGGTCAGCGAACCCACGGTGGAGGACACCATCGCCATCCTGCGCGGCCTGAAGGAACGCTACGAGGTCTTCCATGGGGTCAAAATTCAGGATAACGCCCTCATCGCCGCCGCGACCCTGTCCAACCGCTACATCACCGACCGCTTCCTGCCCGATAAGGCCATCGACCTGGTGGACGAGGCCTGCGCCATGATCCGCACCGAGATCGATTCCCTCCCCACCGAGCTGGATGACGTCCGCCGCCGCATCATGCAGCTGGAGATCGAGGAAGCCGCGCTGAAGAAGGATGACGATCAGCTGACCCAGGCGCACCTGAGCGAGGTGCAGAAGGAACTGGCCGAGCAGCGGGACATCTTCAACCAGATGAGCGCCAAATGGGACGCGGAGAAGAACGCCATTGGCAAGGTGACGAAGCTGCGTGAGGAGATCGAGCGGGTGAACGCGGAGATCGCCAAGGCGGAGCGCACCTACGACCTGAACCGCGCGGCGGAGCTGAAATACGGCGAACTGCCGAAGCTGCAAAAGGAGCTGGCTGCCGAGGAGGCCATTGCCGACGAGGCCAAGGGGGAGGACAGCCTCCTGCGCGACCGCGTCACCGACGAGGAGATCGCCCGGATCGTCGGCCGGTGGACGGGTATCCCCGTTTCCAAGCTGATGGAGGGCGAACGCGAGAAGCTGCTCCATCTGGAGGACACGCTACATGAGCGGGTCATCGGTCAGGATGAGGCCGTCACCCGTGTCAGCGAAGCCATCCTGCGTTCGCGTGCGGGCATCCAGGACCCGAATCGTCCCCTGGGCAGCTTCCTCTTCCTCGGCCCCACCGGCGTGGGCAAAACCGAATTGGCCAAGGCTCTGGCGCAGGCGCTCTTCGACGATGAGAAGAACATGGTGCGCATCGACATGTCCGAATACATGGAGAAATTCAGCGTCAGCCGTCTCATCGGTGCACCTCCCGGGTATGTGGGCTACGACGAGGGCGGTCAGCTGACCGAAGCCGTCCGCCGTCATCCCTATGCCGTCGTGCTCTTCGACGAGGTCGAGAAGGCGCATCCCGATGTGTTCAATGTGCTGCTGCAGGTGCTGGACGATGGCCGCATCACCGATTCCC
>CAZJOA010000238.1:0-2343 GCA_964547515.1 uncultured Faecalibacterium sp. | reverse complement strand
CGCGAGGAGATCGCGATGAAGAAGATGCTGGATGCCGAGGGCTGCATGGCCTTCGCGAACACCTTCCAGGATCTCTACGGCATGAAGCAGCTGCCCGGCCTGGCCTCCCAGCACCTGATGGCGCAGGGGTATGGCTACGGCGGCGAGGGTGACTGGAAGGTCGCCGCCATGACCGCCATCCTGAAGGCCATGTCCGAGGGACTGACCGGCGGCACCGCCTTCATGGAGGATTACACCTACCATCTGGAAAAGGGCAATGAGTACTCCCTGGGGGCGCATATGCTGGAGGTCTGCCCGTCCGTCGCGGCGGACAAGGCACGCATCGAGGTGCATCCCCTGGGCATCGGCGACCGTGAGCCCCCGGCCCGTCTGGTCTTCGAGGGTCATGCCGGTCAGGCCATCGTCGTCTCCCTGGTGGACATGGGCGGCCGTCTGCGCCTGATCTGTCAGGACATCGAGTGCGTCAAGCCCATCATGGAGATGCCCAACCTCCCCGTCGCCCGCGTGATGTGGCGTGCCATGCCCGACCTCACCACCGGCGTGGAATGCTGGATCACCGCCGGCGGCGCGCATCACACGGTGCTGAGCTACGACGTGACGGCCGAGCAGATGAAGGACTGGGCGACGATGATGGACATCGAGTTCGTGCACATCACCAAGGACACCACGGTCGAGGGTCTGGAGCAGCAGCTCTTCCTGAACGACCTGGCCTGGAAGCTGAAGTAATCAACAGGCTGGCCGGTCTTGTGCCGGTCAGCCCTTTCTGATGGAGGAAGCCTATGAAATTGATGTTTGTCCGCCATGCCGAGCCGTATTACGCCATTGATTCGCTGACGGTCAAGGGACATTGGGAGGCGCAGCTCCTTTCCGAGCGCCTGAGCAAGCTGGACGTGAAGGCCTTCTACACCTCGCCCCTGGGACGCGCCCGCGAAACGGCACGCTACACCCTGGAAAAGGTCGGACGTGAGGCGACCGTGCTGCCCTGGCTGGCGGAATTCCGCGGACGCAGCATCGATCCCGAAAACGGCCGATCACGCATCCCGTGGGACATGAAGCCCGCGCTCTGGCAGGATCACAAGGCACTGCGGGATATGGACACCTGGCTGGACGACCCCATGATGGCCGAGGGCAATGTGGCGGACATCTGGCACGAAACCACCCAGGGGCTGGACGCCCTCCTGGCCGAGCACGGCTACATCCGCGACGGACATATCTACCGCGTCGCGGACAATCAGCCGGACACACTGGTGCTCTTCTGCCATTTCGGCATCATGATGGCCTGCCTGAGCCACCTGATCGGCATCACCCCCGTCAACCTCTGGCATGGCTTCAGCACACAGCCCTCCAGCGTCACCACCGTCATCACCGAGGAGCGCGTCAAGGGCGTAGTCTCCTGGCGCTGCATGCAGCTGGGGGACATCAGCCATCTCTATGCGGCGGATGAGCCCTATTCCACCGCCGCGCTCTTCCCAGAGTGCTACACCGGCGTGGACAGCACCGATCCGCCGGAATGGAAGAAGCTGGGTTACACGAAATGAAGATCGTCAGCTGGAACGTGAACGGCTTCCGTTCGCAGATGAATCAGCGTTTTCTGGACACCTTCAACGCGCTGGACGCGGATGTGCTCTGCTTGCAGGAGACGAAGCTACAGGCGGACGAGGGCGGCATTGACATCCCCGGGGTGCTGCAATACTGGAATTACGCCGAGCGCAAGGGCTATGCGGGCACGGCGGTGCTGACTCTGCGCGAGCCGTCCGCCGCCTATTGCGGTCTGGGTGACCCCGCCTTCGACAGCGAAGGCCGCGTCATCACCCTCGATTTCGCCCATTTCTATCTGGTGAACTGCTATGCGCCGAATGCAGCGGCTGACCTATCCCGCCTGGAGGAACGCATGCGCTGGGATGCCGCGCTGCTCCGCCTGCTGACCGAGCTGGACGCGGAAAAGCCCGTCCTCCTCTGCGGCGACCTGAATGCGGCCTACAACGAGGATGACCTGTCCGGCGGGAAGCAGGACATGCGCGTCCCGGGGTACACGCAGGAGGAACGCAGCGGCCTGACCGCCATCCTCCAAAGCGGCTTCGCGGATGCGTACCGTCAGCTGCATCCGGGCGAAAAGGCCGGGACATTCGCCTATCGGCGAGGTCTGCGAGCCGCCGGGCTGGATTACTTCCTCGTTTCCCAGCGGCTGATGTCCGCCGTGGAGGACTGTCAGGTGCTCCATCGCGTCCGCGGGTCGGATCACTGGCCGCTGTGCCTGACCATCCGCGAATGAGGCCGCTGTTCCAACGGAACAAATAACACGACGAAGTCCTCCCCCTCTTGCTTTCCATTTGCGCATGTGTT
>CAZJOA010000237.1:0-2407 GCA_964547515.1 uncultured Faecalibacterium sp. | reverse complement strand
TTTTGTTATCCACAGTTTTCTCACAGGCTCTGCATGAAGTCCTCATAGGTGATGGCTGCGGCTTCGTCCGCCGTCAGCGTCCGGGAGAAGCTCGCCCGGGCGCTTGTGCCGCTGCCCGCGCCGGTGCAGCCGTATTCGGCGTACAGCCCGGTCTGCGCAAAGTCCGCCCTGCCCCAGTCGTTCCAGCCCTCGGGCTTGATATGTGCGCCGATGTGGCAGTCCAGCAGGATGGTCTTGGCGAATTCCCGCCAGGGACGTCCCAGATAGAAGGATGCCTCCGGGACGTTCTCGCCCACGAAGCGGCAGCGGTGGAACACATAGCCGTACCTCTGCCCTTCCGGAGTGGAAGCCGCCGTGGCGAATCCGCCCGGTACGCGCCGTCCCTCGTAGCCGTCCACGCAGACGATGTCGCAGTCCTCGAACCACGCCGCCGCCCCGCCGAAGATGAAGTCCACATCGCCCTTGATGGTGCAGCGGCGATAGGTCTGACGCTGGCGGACGCGCGGCAGGTTCTGCGTCGGGCCGAGGAAGCCGTTCTTCAGTGCTTCCCTGGGCGGCAGGGGCGCGGTGAACAGCGTGTCCTGATGGCTCAGGAGGGTGCAGTCCTCACAGGTGAAGCCGTCGCCGTCCGCAAAGAGCGCGACGCACTGCCCGACGGCTTCGCGAGGGCCGGCGGCATTCTGCACGGTCAGCCCGGACAAATGGCAATCCGCCGCCAGGATCAGCAGCGTATAGGAACGGAAAGTGCCGATGTTCAGCCCATCGGGATGGGGCGCGGCGGCCGCGTCCGCCCAGACGATTCGCGTTGTGGACGCACCCGCGCCCATGAGGGTCGTGTGGGGTCGCCGCAGCTCGACCTTCTCGCGGTATTCACCGGGCATCAGGCGGATGACGGCGCTTTCGCCGTCCGCAGGCAGACGATCGATGGCGGCTTGCAGCCCGTCCTCCGGGCGGATGGTCAGCTCATGCATGGGGATGCTCCTTTCAGGTCGGATGGTCAGCTTTTTCGCCGTGCAGGATGGCGGCGCGTTCGGCGGTCAGCTCCGCATGGAGGCGGACGGGCGACCACGCCGCGTTGGTCGGGGTCAGGATGGCCTTGAGCGCCACCGGCGGGAAGCGCATCTGCTTCGCCGTTTGCAGAAAGCGGTCGACGGCGCTGTCCATGTGGCAGAAGACCAGCATTTCGCCGTCAAAATGGGCGGATGGGGCGTTTTCGTCCCGGGCGGACAGGCCGCACAGCGCCGACAGCGGCTGTCCCCAGTCGGCCTCGGGCACGGGCTTCACCGCGCAGCCCAGCTTCATGCACAGGAAGCGGAGCTTCGATAAGCGGCCTTCCGTCAGGTTGAAGGTCAGGATCGTCGGACGCATATCAGCCCTCCTCACTTGGTCACATGGTTCTGCACCTGTCCGGCCAGGAATTGGCGGACATTGTCCGTGGCGATGTCCATCAGGCGCTGACGTGCCTCCGTCGCCGCCCACGCGATATGGGGCGTGAGGATCATGTTCTCCAGCCCCAGGAGCGGATTGTCCGCCCGGATCGGTTCGGCGGACACCACATCCGACGCGGCGGCGTACACCTTGCCGGACAAAAGCGCCTCCCGCAGATCCTGCTCATTGATGAGGCCGCCCCGCGCCGTGTTCAGCAGGATGACCCCGTCCTTCATCTTCGCGATGGCGGAGGCATCGATCATGCCCGCATTTTCAGCCGTCAGCGGACAATGCAGGGACACGATGTCCGACTGGGCATAGAGCTCGTCCAGAGGGGCGTAGTCCTCCTCGCAGCCATGGCGGGAATAGGCCAGCACCCGCATGCCGAAGGCCTTCGCCAGCTTGGCGACCTCCCGGCCGATGCTCCCGTAGCCCACGATGCCCATGGTCTTGCCGCGTAGCTCCATCAGCGGGTAGTCCCAGAACGCGAAATCCCGGCACGCGCTCCACTTCCCCGCATGCACCGCTTCGCTGTGATGCCCCACATGCAGGGCGATCTCCAGCAGCAGCGCCATGGTGAACTGGGCGACGGTGGGCGTGGAATACGCGGGGACATTGGTCACGACGATGCCGCGCCGTCCGGCCTCGGCCACGTCCACCACGTTGTAGCCCGTGGCCAGCACGCCGATGTAGCGCAGATGCGGACATTGCGCCATGATGTCCGCCGTGATGACGGTCTTGTTGGTCAGCACGATGGCGGCATCCCCCATGCGGGAGAGCACGTCCTCCGGTGCGGTGTAGTCATGGACGGTCAGCGAACCCAGCGCCGCCAGCGGCTCCCAGGACAGGTCGCCGGGGTTCTCCACCGCACCGTCCAGCACAACGATCTTTTCGGACTTTTCCATATCGGTTCTCCTTTTTTGCTTCATTGTATCACGCGGCGGACGGGTCGTCAATCGCTGAATGGCACACATTTTCT
>CAZJOA010000236.1:0-2411 GCA_964547515.1 uncultured Faecalibacterium sp. | reverse complement strand
CATAGTTGGAATGGAAACAGGAAGCAATCGCCTGCATATTCGCCGCACCGTCCCCCTTTGAGGTCTCGATGCAGCCGCCTCACCCATCCGTCCACCAACGTTTCGAATAACCCATGAGTGGTCTGCTGCGACACTTATGAGAAACTGCGCTTTTGCGGTGTCCTATATGTGTTCCTGCGCGGGACGGCGCGGCGGAGGAAAAGTCAGCCGTAGGGTCGTTCATTCCCCCGGAAAACCCTGCTGATTCCCCGTTGACCGCGCTGCAAAAATGCGCTATAATAGCCATATCGACCCGATATACAAGAGCAGGAGGTTCACCATGCAGCAGAATCGACCCGCCGAGCCGCGCAAATGGCTTCGCCGCAAGCCGGAGACCATGCTGGACTGGATGCTGATCGTCTTCGCCGCCATCGCGTTCTATATGCTGCTGAACAAGGGCGGCAGCGTCCTGGGATTGCTGGGCGGCATCGTGAATATTCTCACGCCCTTCGCGGGGGGCGTGGTGATCGCGTATGTCATCAACCCCATTGACATGTGGCTGATGAAGACCGTCTTCCGGGGGAATCGCAAGCTGCACTGGCTGTCGATGCTCCTGGGCTATCTGGTGACGCTCCTGCTGGTGGGCGGCTTGGCGTACCTCATCGTGACGCAGGTGCTGACGTCCATCATGACCTTCGCCAGCAACCTGGGCGGATACACCAAGAACCTCGAGGCGGCACTCCTGACGCTGACGGATCGCTGGCCGGAGCTTCAGCCCTATCTGGACACGGCCATTGACTATGTGCAGGATTTCTCCATCATCGTGGGGGATCTGCTGAAGATGGCGCTGAATTCCGTGCCGCAGATCATGAATGCGTTCTCCGATGTGACGAGCACCTTCGTGGCGGTGTTCACGGCGGCGGCATCCTCCATCTATCTGCTGACGACGAAGGACAAGCTCCTGCGCCATGCCCGCATTCTGACCCGCGCCTTCCTCCCGCGCAGCGTCGCCGAGACCACCCTGCGCATCTGCCACACCGCCAACCGCAACCTCAGCGGCTTCTTCACCGGCAAGATCATCGATTCGGCCATCATCGGCGTGCTGACCTATATCTGCATGCTCATCTGCCGCATGTCCTATGCGCCGCTGATCTCCATCATCGTCGGCGTGACGAACATCATCCCGGTGTTCGGCCCGTTCATCGGCGCGGTGCCGGGCATCATCATCCTGCTCTTCCTTGACCCGGCGCAGGCATTGGGCTTCGCCGTGATGATCCTCATCATCCAGCAGCTCGACGGCAATGTCATCGGCCCGAAGATCCTGGGCGATTCCATCGGCATCAGCGCGCTGTGGGTGCTGTTCTCCATCGTGGTCTGCGGTGATCTCTTCGGCCTGGTGGGCATGGTCATCGGCGTGCCGCTGTTCGCGACCATCATGGGTCTGGTGAAGGAGGCCGCCGAGTGGTGTCTGCGGTATCGGGGCATCGACAAGGAAGGACGGCCGCTCATGGCGGACGGCTCACCCCAGCCCGCCCCCGAGCAGGAGGACAAACCCGCCCCCGTCACCCCGAACGTCCGCCGGAAAATCACCCAGCAGCGCATGAAGCAGAAGCAGAACCGCCGGGCACACAAATAGCACACCAAAGCACCTCCACTGTCATAGGCTGTCACGGGGACATTTCCCCCTGACGCTGAAACAAGGAAGTGCTTTTTCTATGCAGAAACAGAATCCTGTCCGGCATGAGGGCTTCACGCCGGTGAAGAGCAGCTGGACGCTCACGGCGGACTGTCCGCGCTGCCGCAATGCTCATCCGGCGGACACGGAAACGTCCGCCTGTCCTGCCGCGAATCAGGGCGTGGGCATGGTCGGCGCGGTGATGCAGACCCTGGACACGACCTATGCGTCCGCCGAAGCCTTGCGGGCAGGCACGCTCTTCCCGGCATTGAGCATGCCCCTGAACGGCTACGATGCCCCCGCCGTCGGCTGCGGGGATGCGGCGCAGGAGGGTGCATTCGCCGTGTGGGAGCTGCGGCTTTTCCTCGACACCCACCCCAACGACCGCGACGCGCTGAAGCTGTTCCGCCGTCTCCGTCAGCAGGCCGGGGAAAAGGGCTATGCCACGGCGTTCCTCCCGGGTGAGACCTGCTCCGACCGCTGGGCTTGGGTCGATGCCCCCTGGCCGTGGGAGTACGTCCCCCAAGGCGACTGAATGCGCGGTGAAGGAGGAGAAGTGTCATGTTCGCCTACGAAAAGAAGCTGCAATATCCCGTGCACATCGCCCGCACCGACCCGGCCATGGCCATGCGCATCATCAGCCAATACGGCGGGCCGGACGGCGAATTGAGCGCGTCCCTGCGCTACCTGAGCCAGCGCTACACCATGCCCACCGGCGAATTGAAGGGGCTGCTGACGGACATCGGGGTGGAAGAAC
>CAZJOA010000235.1:0-2443 GCA_964547515.1 uncultured Faecalibacterium sp. | reverse complement strand
CCCCCCCACGCGAATCGGCCCTTCCCCCAATGCAAAAGCGTCCGGAAGCCTTCTCCTGGCTTCCGGACGCTGCTGGTTCAGTAGGTGTACACCGTGACGACACCGCCCATGTTGTCCAGATACATGGTGTAGTTGGTGGTCATGCGGTTGATGTCCACGGAGAAGGTCGCTGCGTCATCGCCCACCTGCTGGCGGGTGACCTCATAGCGCTTTGCACCGTCCTGGAAGACCGCAAAGTGCGGGTGCTCCAGCAGGAACTCGATGTACTCCTCCAGGCATAGATCCAGATGATGCATGATCTCCGCGTTCGCCACGCCGACATAGCGGTAGATGTTCAGGCCGGTGCTCACGCCGGTCTTGTAGGACTTGTCGGTGGTGTCCGCCATGGGGTAGCCCGCCTTGGGGAAACGGAACACCAAGCCGTACTTCCAGCTGTTCTCATAGAGCCACTTGCCCTGCTCGGTCTCGTAGAACCTGGCGTTGTTCAGCGCGGAATTGTCCTTCTCATACAGGTAGAGCTGGAAGGACAGACCCGTGTTGTATTCGCTCGTGCCGGGATAGTTGACATAGCGCTTGGCGCGCTCGATCAGCTTTTCCTCGGTGTAGGAGGAATGGCTGGCGCGCTGCTTTTCCACCTCAGCCTGGAAGAGCGTGTTCTGGTCGTCCCAGCTGCGGTAGGTGTAGCCGGCCTTGAGGACGAAGTGCTCCAGTCCGGCGGACTTTGCGTCCTTGAGGGCGGCGATGAGGGCATCCGCCGCCTGGGGCAGCAGCTTGCAGGAGGAATTCTCCCAGAAGCTGTCCAGCCCCGACTCACGCGCATATCCGCTGACGCCGATCACCTTGCTGTCATCGAAGTCCTCCGGACGTGAATGCCACTCGTTCACCAGGAGCAGGCCGTTGTTCAACAGGTCCGCCCGGCTGACGGTGACGGTGGCGGGCGCCTCCAGCGGGTAGTTCGTCAGGTCGATGAGATCCCAGCCCTCCGCTGCTGCGGCGGGCCACGCCTCGTTGACCTGGTCGGGCTGATTCAGCTTGGCCATGTATTCCGCCACATCGCGGTCATAGGCTTCGACCTTTTCGGCGTTGCGGCTATCCACGTCCTGCTGCTTCTCCCTCAGCACGGCGGCGCGGTAGGTCTTGATCATGCTGCCGCCGACGATGCATGCAGCGGCGAGGAGGCCGGTCAGCACCGCGATGACGATCAGCGCCGTCATGGGATCGCGGCGCTTGTTGCGGGGATTGTTGCTCATATGGCTGACACCTGCTTTCTGCGGGTTTTCTGAACATGGGATGTCAAAATGACCTGCGGACAAGTAGAATCCGGCAGATTCATTATGTATATTCGCCATCGAATGCAATTTTCCTGCCGAAAAACACATCGGACGAAAAAATGCATGATGGCGGACGAAGCGGGACATCCTGCTATCGATGCACGCGGGAAAACCGACGGCTATCGAAACAAGGAGGACTTGCCATGTTGAAGAGCATGACCCTGCCGGCGCTGTGCCTGGTGCTGGCGCTGTGCATGACGGGGTGCACCGCGGGTGCGGAGCAGCACACCGGCGAAGCGGAGGGGTACGGCGGGACGCTCAAGGTCACCGTCGTTCGCACGGGGGAGGACATCACCAGCGTGAAGGTGACGGAGCACCACGAAACGCAGGGTGTTGGCACGCGCGCCATCGATGCGCTGCCTGCGCTCATCGCCGAGGCGGACAGCATCGATGTGGACGGTGTATCCGGGGCGACGGTGACGAGCAATGCCATCAAGCAGGCAGTGGCGAAGGCCATTGGCCTGGACGGCGCACAGCAGACGGACACAGCGGCCAAGGAAGTCCGCATGGGCATGGGCATGGCGACCACCGGCCGCGTCGGCCCGGGTCAGGATGCCGACGGAAAGCAGGTGTACTCCGTCAATATCGCCGTGGCGTGCGGCAAATTCGACGCGGAAGGCGTCATCCGCCATATGCGTATCGATCAGCTGGAGCTGGTCAGCCCGAATCTGGGCGGCGGGAACACCTTCAGCGGCTTTCCGGCGGACACCAAGGGTGAGACCGCCTTCCTGAACGAAGCCTCCGCCTGGATGACCAAGGGCGCGATGGGCGAGGATTACAAGCTGCCCGGCGGCACCTGGCGCGCCCAGATGGATGCCTATGAGCGTCAAATGGTGGGCAAGACCGTCGACGAGGTGAAGGCCTGGTACGAAGGGCAGCGCAGCTCCGCCGGCGCGGCGGACACGGCGAATACGACGGACACCGCCAACACGGCGGACACGGCTGATGCGGTCAATACGGCTGACACAACGGCCAACGCGGCGGACGCGGCCTCCGGCGCGACCATCTCCCTCAACGGCGAATACGGCGACGTGCTACTGGCCATCCAGCGCGCATGGGAAGACGCGCAACGGCCAACCGCTGCAACGAATGAGGGACGCTGAATAGGGGGG
>CAZJOA010000234.1:0-2453 GCA_964547515.1 uncultured Faecalibacterium sp. | reverse complement strand
AGATCGAGGCCAAGGCCCTGCGCAAGCTCCGTCACCCCAGCCGCTCCAAGAAGCTCAAGGATTATATCGACTGACGAACAAGACGATCATCGCTACCAGCCCTGTCGAAAATCAAGCCTTCTGCAGCAGTCATTCGCCGTCTGCAAGACTCTCATCGTATCGACCGGAGCTTTCCTCGCAAAAGCGGCCTCGCCACTTATGCGAAACCTTATCAGCCCTGTCTGCAAAAGGCAGGGCTGATCTCATCACCGGAGGTTTGTATGCTGGACGAGCGTCTTTCCCTTGCCGCTGACCTCTATGAACCCTGCGACTGGGGCGCTGACATCGGCACGGATCACGCCCTGCTCCCCTGCCACCTGCTCCATGCGGGCATCTGCAAGCACATGATCGCCGCGGATGTCAGCGCCAAGGCACTCGTCCACGCCCGCGAGAACCTGACGCGCCATCACCTGCTTGACCGCGCCGAGATCATCCGCGCGGACGGCCTGGATGCCGTCATCCGCCCCTGCGGCTGCATCTCCCTGATGGGCATGGGCGGCGAGACCATGGCGGACATCCTGCGCCGGGGGCAAATGCGCCTTCAGGGCGCGGTGCTGGTGCTGGGGGCGCATACCGAGCTGCATCGGGTGCGTGAGGCCATCTGCGGCATCGGCTATCACATCGTCCGGGAAGAGCTCTGCCGTGCAGGCGGACGCTTCTATGTCCTGTGGCGCGCGGAGGTCGGCGCGGAGGTGCTCACCCCCGACGAATGCCGGTATGGCAGGCTTCTGTGGCAGGGGGACGGCACGCTCCTGCGGGAATACGCCGCTTGGCGCATGCACGTCCATCAGGAACGCCTGAACGGCTTGCTTGCCGCCGCCCATCCCGACCCCGAAGCACTCGCCGGAGCACGCGCCGACGTGGCCTGGTATCATGCGAAACAGGAGGAACTCTCATGCTGACCGTACAGCAGGTATACGACTTCATCGATGCCTTCGCGCCCTTTGACACGCAGGTCGGATACGACAATTCCGGCCTTCTTGTGGGACATCCCGCGCAGGAGGTGCACGCCATCCAATGCGCGCTGGACGTGACGGATCGCGTCATCGACGAGGCCATCGCCAACGGCGCGAACCTCATCGTCACCCATCATCCGCTGATGTTCAGCCCCATCAAGCGTCTGGTGGAGACCGATCATCAGTCCGCCATGCTCTGTCGGCTCATCCGGCACGGCATCAGCCTGATCTCCGCCCACACCAACCTCGATCAGGCCGTCAATGGCTGCAATGACGTGCTGGCACAGCGCATCGGCCTGTCGGACGTGACCGGCGAAGGCTTCGTCCGCGTGGGGAATCTGCCCGATGCCATGTCCGCACAGGCCTTCGCCGCGCAGATCAGCCGTGCCCTGGGCGACACGGTGCGCGTGATGGGCGACCCTGAGCAGCGCGTCAGCCGGGTCGGCGTGTGCTCCGGCGCGGGCGCGGACGAATGGCACACGGCGGCGCAGATGGGCGCGGATGCCTTCTTGACCGGCGAGGTCAAGCACCATCTGGCGCTGGAAGCCGCCGCCAGCGGGGTCGTCCTCTTCGAGGCCGGCCACCGCGCCACCGAAGAACCCGCTATTTTCGCCCTCGCCGGTGCTTTACAAAACAGCGCGCTTGCTGTACAATATAAGGTGCGTGTTTTTATGACCGGCATTGGAGCCTATCAGTAAATCCAGCATGCATGTGCATGTGTGAGTATCAGGAGGTAGCTATGGATCAGCTAACGATGTTGTGGGAGTATCAGCTGGAGGACATGAAGGCTGACAAGCTGGCGAACGAGATCCGCCGCAGCCCGATCCGCCAGAAGATGGAGAATGATCGCAACCTCTTTATGGAGCGTCAGAAGCAGTATAAGCAGATCGAGGAGCAGATCGCCGTTCTGGCGGATCGCAAGGATGCCATCCGCGATGCCCTCGCCCGTGCTGCGGATCAGCTCAGCACCTTGCAGACCCGTTTCGAGCAGTCCCCGCCCCAGGAGCTGGACGCCGTCCGCGCCTTTATGTCCGAGGTGAACAAGTGCCGCGAGACCATCGTCAGCTATGAGCAGGAGATGAAGCGGCTGACCCACGAGGCCAACACCAACGATCAGCGCGGCAACTCCATCCGCACCGAAGCCGCCCGCCTGCGCAGCGAATTCGAGCAGCTCAAGGTGCAGTACGACAAGGAGATGCCCGGCAAGAAGGCCGCGCTGGAAAAGCAACGCGCCACCGCCGACGAAAAGGCCAAGCAGGTCGATGCGACCCTCATGGCGCATTACAAGCGCATCAAGAAGCAGATCACACCCCCGCTCAGCCGCCTGGTCAACGGCCAGTGCTCCGGCTGCAACACCAGCCTGCCCAGCGCCGTGCTCCATCGCGTTCGCAACGCCTCCGATGAGGTGGTCGAGTGCGAGAGCTGCGGCCGCATGATTATCCGCCTGTAACGTCGGGC
>CAZJOA010000233.1:0-2479 GCA_964547515.1 uncultured Faecalibacterium sp. | reverse complement strand
CATGGTCGACTTCTACATCGACGATGTGACCGTGACCGTGGCTGCCCCCGTGGAGACCGTCAGCGCGGAAACCACCACTGCCGTTGACTTCGAGGGCGGAGAGATCGCCCCGTTCGCACAGAGCGGCAGCTGCACCGTCGGCGTGTCGGAGAGCGTCGCCCATGGCGGCAGCAAGGCACTGGCCGTGACCGGTCGCAGCGGCAACAACTGGGATGCCGCCGACCTCAAGAAGGATCTGGCAGGCATTTCCCTGGGTGACCAGGTGACCATCACTGCGTGGGTCTATGTGGACAGCGAGGAGGAAGGCACCTTCGTTATCGCGAAGTCTGCGGCGGACTATGGCTGGCTGGCGAATGCCACCATTCCCGGCAGGACCTGGACGGAATTCACCGCGACCTTCACCCTGGAGGACGATGTGGACATCCGCTTCCAGAATTACGGCGAGAACTGGAACATGGTCGACTTCTACATCGACGATGTGACCGTGACCGTGGCTGCCCCCGTGGAGGCCGCCGACGCGGAAATGACCGCCACCGCCTTTGACTTCGAGGACGGTCTGCCCGCGAGCTTCACCCTGTCCGGCTCGACCCAGCCCACCACGTCGACCGCCGTCGCGCATGGCGGGGCGTCCGCCCTGTATGTCACCGGCCGCAGCGGCAACAACTGGGATGCCGTCGACCTGCTGGCGGATTCCCTGGGCATCGGCATGAACGTGCCCTGCAGGATCACCGCGTGGGTCTATGTGGACAGCGAGGAGGAAGGCACCTTCCGCATTGCCAAGGCGGGCGGCGATTACGGCACGCTGGGCAAGGCGACCTTCGCCGGCCGCACCTGGACAGAGATCACCGCGGAATTCAATCTGGATCAGCCGGTGAACATCCGCTTCCAGAACGAAAGCGAAAACTGGAACAACGCCGAATTCTACATCGACGACATGGTGGTGGAGGTCGGTCAGGCCGAGGCGGTGGAGGAGTCCACCGAGCCCCCCATCGATTACGTTTCCGACTTCTCCGAGGGCGAGGACGGCTGGTATGCCCGTTCCGGCGGCAGCGCCTCCGTCTATGTGACGGATGAGCAGGGTCTGATGATCGTCGGCCGCACGTCCACCTGGAATTCCCCCGGACGCGATTTCGCCCTCGTCCCCGGCAAGACCTACAACATCTCCGTTCTGGTCAAGCAGGATCAGACTGATTCCACCGGCTTCATCCTGTCCATCGCCCATACCCGCGATGATTCCGAATCCTATGAGAACCTGGGCACCTGCACCGCCAAGAAGGGCGAATGGACGCTGATCCAGGCCAGCTATGTGGCGGGGCGCTACGACAAGTACGTCCTGTATGTGGAGGGCGGCGCGGCGGACACCGAGTTCCAGATCAGGGAATTCAAGTGCGCCGAGAAGATCAGCACCTTCGGCAAGGCCGGTATCCCCAGCCTCAAGGAGGTCTATGCGGACAAGTTCATCGTCGGCACGGCCGTCACCGGCAATGAGGTGCTGGACGCGGATCGCATGGAGTTCTACAAGAGCCAGTTCGGCCTGTTCACCGCCGGGAACGAGATGAAGCCCGATGCGCTGCTGGACATGGCCGAGACCCGCAAGCAGGTTCGTGACACGGGTGACCAGACCATCGTGTGCGTCAAGTTTGACAGCTGCATCCCCCTGCTGGACTGGGCGAAGGCCAACAACATCCCCGTGCATGGACATACCCTGGTTTGGCACAGCCAGATCCCGACGGCCTTCTTCTATGAGGACTACGCCACCCACAAGCCCATCGCCTCCCGCGAGATCGTGCTCGCCCGCATGGAGAGCTACATCAAGCAGGTGCTGACCTGGACGAACGAGAATTACCCCGGTGTCATCGTGTCCTGGGACGTGGTGAACGAGGCCGTGGCGGATGGTTCGAGCAAGCTGCGTGATTCCCTGTGGACGCAGACCGTCGGCGAGGATTTCGTCAACCGCGCCTTCGAATACGCCCGCAAGTACGCCGCGGAAGGCACGCTCCTGTTCTACAACGACTACAACACCCATGAAACGTCCAAGCAGATCGGCATCATGCATCTGCTGGACAGCCTGATTGAGGATGGCACGATCGACGGCTATGGCTTCCAGAGCCACTACAGCGTGGACTATCCCAGCCTGGATCGCATTCAGGTCGCCTGGACGAACATCTCCTCCAAGACCCTCAAGGACGGCACGCCCCTGAAGCTGCGCGTGTCCGAGCTGGATGTGGGCATCAAGGAGAACACCGACGAAATGCTGGAGCGTCAGGCGAAGTACTACGCCAACCTGTTTGACCTGTACGAGCAGTACGCCGGACAGCTGATCGCGGTGCAGGTCTGGGGCACGGTGGACGACCTGAGCTGGCGCGTGACTGAGTCCCCGCTGCTCTTCGATGCCAAGTCGCAGCCCAAGCCCGCATTCTATGCCATCGCGGAATAATCACATCACCTTGCCTGGGGCGCACCTGATTCGGGTGCGCCT
>CAZJOA010000232.1:0-2490 GCA_964547515.1 uncultured Faecalibacterium sp. | reverse complement strand
CGGGCTTGGCGGCGGCAATCTGCAGGGCCAGGTCGTGGGCGAATTCCTTCACGGTTTCGTTGTCCTTGTGGTCGGCATCGCAGGCCACCTCAACCAGCACGCCCACCTTGCCACCCATGTGGATGTAGGAGGACACCAGGCCGGTGGTCTCATAGCGGGCGAAGCGGCGGATGGAGATCTTCTCGCCGATGGCCACGGTGGCATCGGAGATCATGTCCTCGATGGTCTTGGACGCATCGTCCACGAACTGCTGCTTGTTCAGCGCATCAAGGTCAGCGGGATTGGCCTTCGCGACGTGCTTGGCGACGGAGTTGGCGAAGCTCTTGAAGTTGTCGGTGTTGGCAACGAAGTCGGTCTCGCAGTTGACCTC
This sequence comes from uncultured Faecalibacterium sp., assembly GCA_964547515.1. GTDB lineage: Bacteria > Bacillota > Clostridia > Christensenellales > Aristaeellaceae > UBA11524. The sequence continues at coordinate 2,120 of CAZJOA010000232.1, read as the reverse complement.
CACGAGAGCACCGACCTTGCCGCACTCGGGGCAGATATACTGGACGACAGCGCCTTCAGCGGCAATGCGGCCGGCCTTCTTGGCGGCCTGAGCCAGGCCCTTCTCGCGCAGCCAGTCGATGGCCTTCTCCATGTCGCCATCGTTGGCCATGAGGGCCTTCTTGCAGTCCATCATGCCGGCGGCAGTGCGCTCGCGCAGTTCCTTGACCAGGGCAGCGGTAATATTCGCCATGGTGAATTCACCCTTTCTCAAAATCAATCAGGATCGAAGTGGCTTACGCCTCGACGGGGGCTTCGGCAGGCTCGGCGGACTGTTCGCCCTGCTTGCCTTCCAGGATGGCATCGGCCATCTTGCCGGCGATGAGCTTCACGGCGCGGATGGCGTCGTCGTTGCCGGGGATGACGTAATCGATCTCATCGGGATCGCAGTTGGTGTCGACGATGGCGACGATCGGGATGTTCAGGATGCGAGCCTCGGTCACGGCGATGTGCTCCTTGCGGGGATCGACCACGAACAGCGCGCCGGGCAGCTTCTTCATCTCGCGGATACCGCCGATGTTGTTCTCCAGCTTTTCGCGCTCGGCCTTCAGCTGGATGACTTCCTTCTTGGGCAGCACGTCGAACTGGCCGGTGGCCTCCATCTTGTCGATGTCGTTCAGGCGCTTGATGCGGGTCTGGATGGTCTTGAAGTTGGTCAGCATGCCGCCCAGCCAGCGGTTGTTGACATAGTACATGTTGCAGCGCTTCGCCTCGGACTCGATGGACTCCTGCGCCTGCTTCTTCGTGCCGACGAACAGCACGGTCTTGCCGGCCATCGCGGTATCACGGATGAAGTTGTACGCCTCGTCGACCTTGCGGACGGTCTTCTGCAGGTCGATGATGTAGATGCCGTTGCGCTCGGTGAAGATGTAGGGGGCCATCTTGGGGTTCCAGCGGCGGGTCTGGTGGCCGAAGTGCACGCCAGCCTCCAGCAGCTGCTTCATGGAAATGACTGCCATTGGGGTATTCCTCCTTGTTTTTTCACTGCCCGTTGCGGGTTCAGTGCGGACCTCCCTGTGTGCATATGTGGCTGTTCACTGTTTGCACAGCACAAGGAACCACAGCACACAGGTGCGTAGTCGGTGATATTATAGCATACCCATCCGCCGAATGCAAGTCTTTTTTCGCGGAAGATCAAGGGTTGGACAGATTTTCGCGGCGGAGGGAGCGTCAGCCGGAGAAGGAATTTGCGCATTGGCGGCGAATATGTCAGCAGGTGCAAAAAAATCACCCCGAACGACATACAGGAGGAATTTACCATGTCCATCACCCCCCATGACATTGCCAAAATGCTGGATCATTCGACCCTTCAGCCCTTTCTGACGGAGACGGACATCCGCAAGGGCTGCGAGCTGGCGCTGAAATACGACTGCGCGTCGGTGTGCGCGCGTCCCTGCGACGTGCCGATCCTCGCCGCGATGCTCAAGGGCAGCGACGTGAAGGTCTGCACGGTCATCGGCTTCCCCCACGGCAGCCACGAGACCGCCATCAAGGTGGCCGAGGCGCAGCTTGCGCTGGACGAGGGCTGCACGGAGCTGGACATGGTCATCAACATCGGCAAGATGCTCGCGGGCGACCACGCCTATGTGCAGAACGAGATCAGGCTGTTAGCCGACCTGGCGCATGCGCGCGGCGCGATCCTGAAGGTCATCCTGGAGACCTGCTACCTCACCGACGAGCAGAAGGTGACCTGCTGCCATCTGGCGGAGGCGGCGGGCGCGGACTTCGTGAAGACCTCCACGGGCTACGGCAGCAAGGGCTGCACCATTGACGACCTGAAGCTGATGCGTGCGGCGGTGTCCGACCATGTGCGCGTGAAAGGTTCGGGCGGCATCCGCGACCTGGACACAGTGCTGTCCGCGCGTGCGGTGGGTGCGAGCCGCTGCGGCGTGTCGGCGACGGCCAAAATCATGGAAGAGGCCGAAAAGCGCTACGCCGAGGGGACGCTCTGCGAGGTCACCGACCTGACCGAAATGAGCGGTGGCTATTGATTTTCCTTCGACTGACATCCTGCCCGGCGAAAGTCGGGCTTTTTTGTGGTTCTTCACGGAAAGTTAGGGAAGGAGAGGAACCTAACGAGAG
>CAZJOA010000231.1:0-2500 GCA_964547515.1 uncultured Faecalibacterium sp. | reverse complement strand
TAACACACTTTTCCGAAAAAATCAACGCCTCGCAGAAAAAACCATATTCCGGCAGACGGCTGACGCAACTGCGGGCGCGAAAAAGGCCGCGCTTTGCGGCCTCCGGGGGACGATCAGAGCTTGAGCCTGGAACAGATGCTCGGGCAGGCCGCGCAGCCGCCCTCACCCGTTTCGCGCAGGGAGGCGGGCAGTGCGTCTCCCACCTCCTTCATGGCCAGGATGACCTCATCCGGGTCGATGGGGCAGCAAACGCCCGCGAGCACCATGTCAGCGGCGGTAAAGGCTACGCCTGACGCGCCCACATTGCGATACACGCAGGGAACCTCCACCAGTCCGCCGACGGGATCGCACACCAGACCGAGAAGGTTCATCAGGGCGAAAGCAGCGGCATCGGCGCATTGCTGAGGTGTCCCGCCCTGCAAGAAGGTCAGCGCAGCGGCAGCCATGGCGGCGGCACTGCCGCATTCCGCCTGACATCCGCCCTCCGCGCCGGAAATGCTGGCCTGGGTGGCGATGGACTGCCCCACCGCCGCAGCGACGAAGAGCGCGTCCACCGCCTGATCGTCGGTCACGCCGCGCTCCTCCATCATGGCGACCAGCGCCCCGGGAAGAATGCCGCATGCCCCCGCCGTGGGAGCAGCCACGATCTTTCCCATGCAGGCGTTGCATTCCGCCGTCGCCAGCGCATAGACCTCCGCCTTGCCCAGAAGGCTGCCGCAGAGGGACTGTCCGCTCTGCTGATACCGCAGCATCAGCGCGGCCTGTCCGCCGGTCAGGCCGGTCACGGAGCGGAGTCCGGCATCCAGCCCCGACCGGATGGCATTCTGCATGCAGTGCAGATGATGCGCCATGGTGGCGCGGACGGCGGTCTCGGACGAGCCGCTTTCATTGGCCTGGCAGCACACGGCGGCCTGGGCGATCGAGCCGTACTGACTGGCCATGCGCACCCATTCGCGCAGCGTATAATCCATCATGATTCCCCTTTCTGCGGATCCCTTCCGCGCAGGATGGCGCGAGTCGCCGTTAGCACGCGGACATCGGATGCCCCGGCGGCCATCAGCAGCCTTGCGCAGAGTGTCCCTGTCGCGCCGGTGGTCATCACGTCGTCGATGAGCACCACCGTGCCGTGCACCGCCGTCCGGCAGGTGATCGAGCCGGACAGGTTGGTCAGGCGTGCATCGTGGGACAGTCCGCGCTGGGTGTGGGTGTTCTTCGTGCGGACGAGCAGCTGCTGCACGGGCAGATGCACCTGTGCCGCGACAGCCTCGCAGAGGGTGCGTCCGTGGTCGATGCCGCGTTGGCGGAGGCGCGCCCGGGGCATTGTCACCCAGGTCAGCACCGTGTCCGGTGGGAGCGCCATGGCACGCAGCTCTTCGGCCATGCCCTGGGACAACGGGAAGGCAGCGTCCGCCACGCAAGAGTCCTTCAGCTGCACCACCAGACGCTTGGCGATGCCCTCATACCGGAAGACACCGCGCTGATGCTCCGTCCCGGCCTGTTCGGGTGTCAGGCGCAGGGACGCCAGATTCGCCGCACACGCCGGACAAAGCAGCTGTCCCTCGCTGTATTCGTCGCAGCACAGGCAGATCAGTCCCCGCGGGGCGACCGCATCGGCGATCGCGCCGGTGAGGGCATTCAGCAGGCGCTTCATGTGTCGCTCCTTCGCGCCAGGAAGGTGACGTTCCGCACGCCGGGGAAATGCCGGATGGCATCGCGCACATCGTTGTCCGGCACGCCGTCCAGCTCCAGCACCAGCAGCGCCTCGCCCCCCTGCTGACGGCGATAGCCCTGCATGTTGGCGATGTTGACATGGCGGCTGGCCAATGCGCCGGTGATGGAGGCGATCGTGCCGGTGATGTCCATGTGGCGGATGAGCAGCGTGTTCTCCTTGCCGGTGAAGCGGACGCTGAGCCCGTCGATCTTGTGGATCTCGATATTGCCGCCGCCGATGGACGCGGCCTCCACCACCAGGACATTGCCCGACACGCCCGTCACGGTCAGCCGGACGGTATTGGGGTGTGCGCCGCGGATGACGATGTGCTGGAAGCGGATGCTGATCCCGGCACGCTCCGCCAGGTTCATGGAATCGCGCAGCTTTTCGTCATCGACCTGCATGCCCATCAGTCCGCCGACGAGGGCGCGATCCGTGCCGTGGCCGCGATAGGTCTTGGCGAACGAGCCATGGAGGCCGATCTCCGCGCTGACGATCTCCTCACCCAGGAGCATGCGCGTCGTCAGGCCGATGCGTGCCGCGCCCGCCGTGTGGGAGCTGCTGGGGCCGATCATGACCGGGCCGATCAGGTCAAACAGATCCATCCGAATCCTCCGCCTTTCGGGTCAACATTCTTCTGCCTGTATTGTACAGTGTTTTTGCGTCCGGGTCAACGCATTCGGCAAAAAAGCCGATGCGGATGACATGAAAAAAGCTCCCGGGAAAAACCGGAAGCTTCGTACACCATTAGGGACTCGAACCCTAGACACCCTGATTAAGAGTCAGGTG
>CAZJOA010000230.1:0-2530 GCA_964547515.1 uncultured Faecalibacterium sp. | reverse complement strand
GGGGGGGCAATCCCTCAGTCGCGCAAGCGCGACAGCTCCCTTTCCACAAGGGAGCCTTTTGGCGCTCGCTTCGCTCGCGCTCTACGCGGGGCATGTTGGAAGTAAGTCAGCCGAATCGCGTGAAAACGGGTCGAAGACCCCGAAGACCCCGAAGACCCCGCTCTTGCGCCATCCCGATGGGCGTGATATAATGAAGAAAACGTGCGATGCGGAGGGACGGCTATGTCCGTAGAGAGGCTGCTGAACGAGTTTGTGCACCCGGGGGACGAATACAGTCCCCTGCCGTTCTGGTTCTGGAATGACGCGCTGACCGAGGCGGAGATCACCCGGCAGATCGACGATTTCTGTGCCCATGGGGTGGCGGGGTTCGTCATTCACCCGCGCAAGGGTCTGCCGGGGACGATCCCCTATCTGTCGGATGCCTATCTGCATTTTGTCCGCCATGCGGTGGATGAGGCCGCCCGACGCGGCATGCGGGTCATCCTCTACGACGAGGCCATGTATCCCTCGGGGGCGGCGCACGGGCTGGTGGTCCGGGAGAACGCGGAGCATGCGTCGCGCTGCCTGTGGATGGAGCGTCATGATGCGCCGGTCAGGGCATCAGCGGACATCGTCGCGGTCTGTGCGGCGCGCGTCGCGGGGGACGAGGTGTCAGCCGTGTCGGTGGTGGAAGCCGCCGATGGCGTGTTCGCCATGCCCGACGACGGGCGGACGCTGCTGGCCTTCCGCGAAGGCTTCTCCGGCGGCACGATCCGCGGTGTTCACGACGGCGAGGATGACGGTGAGCCGAATGCGCCCCGCTCCGCCGATCTGCTGAATCCGGAGGCCGTGTCCGCCTTCATCCGCATCACCCATGAACGGTACTATGCCGCCCTGCGGGAGCATTTCGGCAGGACGATCATCGCCATGTTCACCGACGAGCCGGACATCGTGGGACGCAATGCCCGCCGGGGTGCCATCGCGTGGACGCGGGGCTTCCTGGGGGAATTCGGCTCTGCGGCGCTGCTGCCCGGACTCTTCTTCCCCGGGCATGAGGACGTGAAACGCCGGTATCGTCAGGCGGTCAATGCACGCATGCTGCGCATGTATTATCAGCCCCTGGCGGATTGGTGCGCGGCACATGGCGTGGCGCTGACGGGACATCCGGCGAAGGGCTGGGACATTGGCCTGCTGTCGGCATTTCAGCTGCCGGGTCAGGATGTGGTGTGGCGCTTTGTGGACGTGGAGGACGATCTGCACGGCGCGGAGAGCGTGCTGGGCAAATGCGCGGCGGACAGCGCCCGTCATCGCCGCCGTCGCCGCAGCCTCAACGAGTGCTTCGGCTGCTGCGGCCCGATGATCTCCCAATGGGGCATGACCCCGGCGGACATGAAATGGTATATGGACTACCTCTTCGTCCGCGGGGTGAACATGCTCTGTCCCCATGCGTTCTATTATTCCATCCGGGACGGGCGCGGGGATGAGCGTCCGCCGGATGCCGGGCCGAACAACGCCTGGTGGCCGGAATACGCCGCCATTTCCGCGTATATGCGCCGTTTGTCCTGGCTGATGACGGACAGCGTGAATCAGGCGCGCGTGGCCGTCCTGTGCGAGGGCGACCGGATGGACTGGCAGGGGGTCATCCCCCTGTATGAGGGGCAGATCGAGTTCAACTACCTGGAGAAGTCCCTCCTGGCGGACTGCACCGTGGCCGCCGGTGCACTCTGTATCGCCGATCAGCGGTACACCTGCGTCCTTCCGGGCGATGTGCCGCTGGACGCTGCGGAAAGCGCATTGCTTGCGCCGTTCCTCGGGGCGGATGTCCCCCGTGATCTGGTGACGGATTCTCCTGCCCCCGCCCTGCGCGTCAGCCATGTGGTCAAGGGAGGCGTACATTTCTACCTGCTGGTGAACGCGGGCGGCGAATGCATCCGCACATGCATCCGCGTGCCGGTGACGGGGCATGCCCGCTGGCTGGATGCCTGGGAGGGCAGCGTCTCCGAGGCATCCCCGACCTGCGGTGCCTATCCGCTGACATTGCACCCCCGCGAGAGCATCATCCTCTGCATCGATCCGGCGGACAGCCCCGTCCCTGCCGTCCCCCCTGCCCCCGAAATCGCCATCCCCGTCTGCCCTGATCGCTGGACACTCACCCGCGAGGATGGCGAAAGCGTCACCCTCACCCCGGATGAACGCGGACATCTTCCGGGCTGGGAGACGCTGCCGGGCTGGGAGACCTATTCGGGCTGCGTTACCTACGAGGCGGCGGTGGACATCGCCCCCGGGACGCTGATCGACCTGGGCGAGGTGCACGAGATCGCGCGGGTTGAGGCGGACGGAAAGCCGGTGGGCGTTCGTCTGTGGCCGCCGTATGCCTTCCGCCTGGCGGACGGCGCGAGCATGCTGCGCGTGGCGGTCGCGAACACCCCTGCCGGGCGCATGGACGGCGTGTCCCTGCCCAGCGGGCTGCTGGGGCATTCATAAGGCCGCTGGCGTGCAGACACCCCCCGAGGACGTTGTCGGACGGTAGTCCGACCAGGACGAGGGGGGG
>CAZJOA010000229.1:0-2575 GCA_964547515.1 uncultured Faecalibacterium sp. | reverse complement strand
GTGAAAGTGTTCCTGCTGACGGAATGCGAGCCGACCCAGGTCGATGTCATCCCGCTGCTGTTAGAGTCCCTGCGCGTCCTGACGGCTTATGAGACGGACTTGCTCGAGTCGCGCAAACATGTGTACACCCGCGAGGAGTTCGATGCGTTGTATGAGCCGCTGTTCCGCGCCATCGTCCGGGATTATGTGCCCCTTTCAGGTTTCCTGAACGACAAGGACTTGAACTACGAAATCAAGAAGCTCAGCCATGCCCATAAGCATGTTTTCCTGCCGGGAGACGAGAGCGTCGAGCTACGCAATTGTCTGTCCATCAAGAACATCAAGAACTGCCTGCTCTGGGTGCGCGAGAACATCTACGACCGGCTGTGCGACCTCGACGTGCCCGACGAAGTGTTCGATATGGCGCATAAGCTGTAAGTGAATTCGGAAAATGTCATAAAAAAGAAGCGTGGAGCGGTTGAAAAGGCCGCTCCACGGTGTTGCATTTTGGGAGACGATATTGGGACAGGTGGGCAATCCCTCCGTCACGGCTTCGCCGTGCCACCTCCCTTTTATCGGCCTGTGTCGGGACAAGTCCCCCCCAGGCTTCGCGGGGCGATTGCAAGCAATCGCTGCCCGCTCGTCGCGCAGGCGCGACCTATAAGGGTGGCTTTTGGCGCTCGCTTCGCTCCACGCGGGCGCTGTATGAAGGCAAAATCAACCCAATCGCGAGAAAAAGGGAGGAACTCCCCCCTCGTCCTGGTCGGACTCACGTCCGACAACGTCCTCGGGGGCTGCGCCGGTTGCTGACGGCGCGGGCGATGCCCATGGGCAGCTCGCTGACCAGCAGCACGAGCAGGATCATCAGCAGCGCATAGGCATAGATGTCCTGATATTCGTTGAAATAGCCGCTCATGTGGACGGCCTTGCCCAGGGAATCCCGCGTCTGCACCAGGTATTCGGTGGACACGGCGAGCTTCACGCCCATGCCGACGGCGTTGATGTACGCCTGACGGAGGTATCCGGCCATCAGCGGCAGATACACGCGAAAGAGCACACGGATGTTCAGCCCGGCGTTCATGCGGTAGACGTCGATCAGCTCGGGGTCGATGCGCAGGCAGCCCTCGCAGGCGGCTTCGGCGATCATGGGCACGAGGATGATGGACGAGGCGATCACCGGCACTTTGTCGTACTTGACCAGCACCATCACGATGACGATCAGCACGATCATGGGCAGGGAACGCAGGAGGATCATCATCGGTCGGAGGAGCTGACGAGCAAAGCGGCACAGTCCCTGGAGAAGGCCGAGGGACACGCCCAGCACGGTGGACACCGCCATGGAGACGATCAGGTGCTTGAGGGTCGTCGCGATGAGCCGGTAGGTCTGCGGGGTGACGATCAGGCGGACAAACGCCCGCAGGATCTCGTCCACCCCCGGGAAAACCAGCCGATCCCCCTTCACTGCTCCCGCCGCCTGGAGCACTGCGCCGATCAGCACAAGCCCCAGGCAGAAGGTCAGCATGTCCTGGAGCTTACTCCGCGACATGGCCGGTGTAGTAGAAGTCATCCGCGGGGAGTTCGCCGCCGAACTGCGCCAGATCGATGTTCGCGGTGGTCTCCACCTGTTCACGGGCATCCGCGGCGCTCATGTAGCGGATGGCACAGCCGGGGATGGCGCTGTTGGCTACCTTCGCGTTGGGCAGGATGGTCAGCGCCACGGCGGCATCAGCCACGGCGGACACATCCTCGGTGCACTTGGCGCAGGACGCTTCCACCTGGGCGAGGAATTCCGCCACGGCTTCGGGCTGATTCTCCGCCGTTTCCGCCTTGACGAACAGCGCCGCCTGCGTGTACCCCTCAAAGCCCGTCGCCGCCTTGTACAGGTCGTTCACCGCGTAGGACGTGATCCTCTCGTTCTTGATCTTCGCGGCGGTCAGGGCGGGTTCGGCCGTCACGACGATGGCTTCCGCGTCGGAGAGCAGCAGGGTCTGCGTGTTCGCCGCGCTGGCCAGATACTCGATGCTGGCCGGGGTCAGCCCATTGGCTTCCAGGGTGTACTTCACCACGGAGGCGTTGATGGTGTTCTCGCCGAAGATGGTGATGGACGCGCCGTTGATGTCCTCCAGGCGGAAGCTCTCCTTCTGGGAGGCGATGAACAGATTGCCCCAGCTGACCACGGCGGCCAGCTTGTAGGTGGACTTGCCCATCTTGTAGAGCTTTGCGCCGGCGTTGAGGGGCGCGATGATGAAATCAGCCGTGGCATTGGCGAACTCGGCGGAAATGGTCTCCGCCGCGACGAAGGTGTAGCTGTCGGGATCGTCCACCGCCAGGGTGGCCAGCGCCAACGCAGGCGCACCCGTGGGCGCGGACGCGGTGAAGCCGCCCTCCGCCATCGCCGTACAGGACAAAAGCAACACTGCAACGAACAGGGACAGGAACTTCTTCATGAATAAAACCCCACTTTCTTTTTTTGAATTAGGAATGATGAATGATGAATTAGGAATGTAAAGTGCGGAACTGACTGCGCGATGTATCGGGCTTTTCCGATGAAGTCCGGCAAAGCGCCGACAAACTACATTCCTAATTCCTAATTTAT
>CAZJOA010000228.1:0-2613 GCA_964547515.1 uncultured Faecalibacterium sp. | reverse complement strand
AGCAGACCGAGAACACCAACTTTGCCCTGCTGGTGGCCAAGCATTTCTCCGAGCCTTTCAAGGATTCCAACGGCTATGGCGAATCCATCGCCCGGCTGAGCAACATGCTGGGCGGCGGGGTCATCGTGCAGCGCTTCGGCGACCTGATCCGCGGCAAGCGTTCCACGCCGAGCCGCATTGAGGAGGCCTTCATCACCCCGACGCTGAAGGCCACGCCGGGTGATCTGTCCTTGGTGCTGCCCAAGCGCATTTTGGATGGCATCATCGAGATGATCTACGCCCTGGATAAGGTCGCCCCCGGCACGGCCAACGACGATACCCTCCTCTACGGCGTGGAGGTCAAGTTCTACAATATGGAGGTTGCGGTGGACGAGAACCTCGAGTCCAGCCTGCCCGGCCTGTTCATCATCGGCGACGGCAGCGGCATCACCCATTCGCTGTCCCATGCCTCGGCCAGTGGCGTGCATGTGGCGCGCCGCATCGCCGGACGGCGCTGAATCGGCTAATATAATGTAGAAATCCGCCTGATCGTCCTTGCCGACCGGAAAATCAGCCGTCCCGCGAAAAAGGGCTTGCTTTTTTCCGGGAAATGCGCTATACTATACAGGCCGTATCGCAATGACGACTGGGTCCCGTGCGATCTTTCTGTGTGAACCATGTCAGGACCGGAAGGTAGCAGCATTAAGCATTGGACGGATGTGCTGCGGGGTCGCCCATTCTGAGCGTGCGGTATTTTCATATCCGGATTCATACGGGGGGAGCAGTGCAGTCAGCCGCTCCTCCTTTTTTGTTCGCCGGATGGGGAGCAAATTGTACGAAATATGTTTTTCGCTTTTCAACCGGCGGAAAATCATGTATAATGCGAACGAAAACCATCAGCCAAGGAGGCATCCAGCATGGAACTGAACGTCATCCGGAACACCGATCCCGCCGTGGCCGCCGCCATTGAGGCCGAGCTGTCGCGCCAGCGCACCCATATCGAGCTGATCGCATCGGAGAACTTCGTATCCCCGGCGGTGATGGCGGCGATGGGCTCCTGCCTGACCAACAAGTATGCCGAGGGCTATCCGGGCAAGCGGTATTACGGCGGCTGTGAATGCGTCGACGTGGTGGAGGAGCTGGCGCGGGAGCGTGCCAGGGCACTCTTTGGCTGCGAGCATGTCAATGTGCAGCCCCATTCCGGCGCACAGGCGAACATGGCGGTGTATTTCGCCGCGCTGACCCCGGGCGACACGGTGATGGGCATGTCCCTGGACAACGGCGGACACCTGACTCATGGCAGTCCGGTCAACATGTCGGGGAAGTATTTCCATTTCGTGCCCTATGGGGTGGACGACGCGGGGTACATCGACTATGACGCGCTGCTGGCGAAGGCGCGGGAGTGCAAGCCGAAGATGATCGTGTCGGGCGCGTCAGCCTATCCGCGCACGATCGACTTTGCCCGCATCCGTGCCATCTGCGACGAGGTCGGTGCGCTGATGATGGTGGACATCGCGCACATTGCCGGACTGGTGGCAGCCGGGGAGCACCCGTCCCCCGTGCCCTATGCGGATTTTGTGACCACCACCACCCACAAGACCCTTCGCGGCCCACGCGGCGGCATGATTATGTGCAAGGCGGACTGGGCGAAGGCCATCGACAAGGCGATCTTCCCCGGCACACAGGGCGGCCCGCTGATGCATGTCATCGCGGCGAAGGCGGTGTGCTTCGGCGAGGCTCTGACGGCGGACTTCAAGGCGTATCAGCAGCAGATCATCCGCAATGCCAAGGCGCTGGAGAACGCCTTCCGCGCCGAGGGTGTGCACATGGTGTCCGGCGGGACGGACAATCACCTGCTCCTGCTCGACCTGTCCGAAACGGAAATGACCGGCAAGCTGCTGGAGACCCTCCTGGAGGCGGCGAACATCACCGTCAACAAGAACACCGTGCCCAACGAGAAGCGCTCGCCCTTCGTGACCAGCGGCGTGCGCGTGGGAACGCCTGCGGTGACGTCCCGTGGGCTGAAGGAGGCGGACATGGAGAGCATCGCCGGATGGATCGCGCGGATCATCCGCGAAGGGGAGAGCGCCGTGCCCGGGGTCAAGGCAGAGGTCGAAGGGCTGATGGCGCATTACCCGCTGTATCCGGCGGACTGAATGCGGAACGATCCTGACGTGCGCAGGGAGAATGTTCGGGCGAATAGGAAAAACAGGAAGTCCGGACATCTGAAATATTCTGATATTTGAATAAAATCCACCAAATTCGTGTCGAAGATTCGGCAGTATTTCGGTGGATTTTTTTTCGGATCTGTGCTATAATATGAGAACGAAAGGTATTGCCGGAGGATGAACGGCATGCCGGTCATGGACGTTGAATGACATTCCGGTGCAGCGGTGACCGGAGTGGCAATGCGTCATTATCAGAAAATGAATGTCAGCAACGGACGTGCGTTTTGCTCCGCTGCTTTGATAAGGTTATTCATTTTGTCATTCGCCTCCGCAGAGGGGCTCACCTGCGAAAATGGTGAGCATCGCGGGGTGGAACAGGCAAGTACCGGGGTTGCGTTCGGTACTGGCCGCTACGGAGGTCGCGCGTGCGCGACGAGCGGGTCGCGATTGCTTGCAATCGCCCCGC
>CAZJOA010000227.1:0-2636 GCA_964547515.1 uncultured Faecalibacterium sp. | reverse complement strand
AGAATGTGTTGCCTGGGGTGCGGGACAGGCATGCGCTGGAGAATCAGCCTTGTGGTCAGCGAAGCGTTCAACACTCTCAATTCATAATTCCTAATTCATAATTCCTAATTGAATCCAGGGTGTGAGATATTACAAGCCGCAGTGCAGGATTTTCTATGGCGCAAAGCCGATGCAGATCGTATACTATAGACAAGGATGGAGTACTCCATCAGAACTGAACAAGCAAAGGAGAATCGCAATGAAGAAGATGATCCGCAACCTGTTTGCCCTGGCTCTGGCCGTCAGCATGCTGCTGGGCATGGCCATGGCGGAGACCACCGAGGCGACCCAGCCGGTCGCGACGGCGCACAAGGCCGCCAATATCGTGCTGGACGGCAGCCTGGATGAGTGGAACCTGAACGATCCCATCGTGCTGAGCGAGGTGACCCAGCTGGTGCGCGACGGCCATTTCTGGAATGGCCCGGACGACCTGAGCGCGAAGGTCTACATCGCGTGGGACGAGGAGTACTTCTACATCGGCGCTGATGTCACCGAGGATTCCGTCTTCGGCGCGATCGAGATGCTCCCGCTGGACGGCGAGGACAACTTCCAGCTCTATATCTCCACCAATCCGGCGGATGACCCTGCCCGCACCGAGTACGCCACCAATGACTTCAAGGTCTTCCTCATCATGGATGGCGAATACTGGGACACCGCCTTCGACCGCTCCATGGTCCCGAAGGACAACCGTCAGCGTTTCATCTCCCAGGGCATGGACGGCGGCGAGAACGTGCTGGGTGACGGCTATCAGGTCGCTGCCGTGCAGACCACGACCGGCTTCATCTACGAGGCCCGTATCGCCTGGTCCTGCTTCTCCAACCGCAATATCCCCGTGTACACCCCCGCCGTGGGCGATACCGTGAACTTTGACTTCCTCATCACCGACATTTCCTATCCCTGCCCCGGCACGGAGTACATCCCCCAGATCGCCTGGACGGGCACCGCTGCGATCGATGTGAACCCCAGCCAGTGGGGTCGCCTGACCTTCGCGGAGTAATTGATGAATGACGGCGCAGGGTGAGGGATACGCACCCTGAACCGTTGTCCGCCCCCTCCTCTGTCCGGCGAAGCCCGCTCTGCCTTCCGGGGCGGAACCGTGCTTCGCCGGATTTTTCGTCAGCAGAAAGGAGAAAATGCGAATGAAGCGCCTGTTGATATGGAGTCTGCTGTGCCTGTGCCTTGCGAGCATCGCCTGTGCGGAGGTGCTGACCGTCGATCCCGCCGGACAGGGCGACCACACCAGCATCACCCAGGCGCTGTCGGCGGCGCAGGACGGGGACACGCTGGTGCTTGCGGGCGGGACGTACGACGAGAGCCGCGAGAGCTTCCCCCTGTTGGTGGAGAAGTCCGTCACCATCTGCGCCAGGGAGGGCGAAACGCCCATTATCGCTTCGCCGCGCCTTGTTCCCGCGATGGAGCTGAATGCCGATGGTATCCGGGTGTCCGGCGTGCAGATCGACTTCCTGCGCTCGGGCATGTGGGTGCAGGGGGATGACGTGACGGTGGCGGACTGTCAGCTGTCCCTGGCATCGGAGGAATGGCGCACGTCCTCCTGCGGCATGTGGGTGGCGGGTGCGCAGCGGCTGACATTGGCGGACTGCACGTTTGCGGGCTGCGGTGTGGCGCTGGCCGGACCGCCTGTGTCCGCCGAAAGCGCCGGTTTGCCCGTGCTGACCGGCATGTTCGAGGTGGGGGAGGACGTGGCGTTCTTCACCACCCACACCATCGAGCGCTGCACCGTCAACGGCAAGCCCCTGGCCTATGTCCTTGACCTGGACGACGCGGTCTACAGCGAACCCTGCGGACAGCTCATCGCCGTGGGCTGCGACCGCACGACCTTCACCGGCCTGGACTGCTCCAAGGCCAGCATGGGCATCGAATTGGCCTACTGCACGGAGACGCTGGTGACGGACTGCATCGCGGATGACGCGGGCATCTTCGGCATCTACGTCGCCAAATCGGATGACTGTGAGCTGCTGCGCTGCCGGGCGGATCGCGGTGCACATGGCATCGACCTGCGCGCCATCAACCGCTGTGTCGTGGCGGACTGCGCCTCCAACGGCAGTGGTCAGGGCATGTTCTTCTCCATGGCGAAGGACAGCCTGCTGACCCAATGCCGCATCATTGAGAATGGCACGGGCTTCTATGCCGCGGCGGGTGACCGCAACCAGATGATCGGCTGCACCATCGAGGGGAATCAGCTGGGCATCTACATCCAGAAGGAGCCGAACTTCACGGTGATGGACTGCACATTCCGCGCGAACTGGAACACGGGAGCGCGTTCGTCGCTTTCGCCGGGGTACGCGCTGCTGGGCTGCCGCTTCGAGGGGAATTGGGTGTCCGCCATGTCCAACTATTCGGACGGGGTGCTCTATCATGGCAATGATTTTTCCGGGAGCGAGAGCTGTGCGCTGTACATGAAGGGGAACACGGCGGTGCGCCTGCTGGAGAACACATTCACCGAGGCGGACGCTGCACTGGTGGAGCTGCTGGACTGTCCGGATGTGCTGCGCTGGCCGCAGTGATGTGCCAATCAGCAAATGAAAAACAGCGAGGGTCGGAAGCCGCTGACTTCCTGCCCTCGCTGCTTTGTGTGC
>CAZJOA010000226.1:0-2662 GCA_964547515.1 uncultured Faecalibacterium sp. | reverse complement strand
GGGGGTGTCAGCCGTACTTTTTTGATAAAATTTTATTTTGCAAGCAGGAAATAGGGGACATGCGCAGAATTAGAGAAGATGGGTTAAATTGAGGTGCGCATAGCGCTTTGTGCGCGGCGTGTCTCACTTCTCCGATATTGTTCCCCCATTACGCGGCGAAAGCCGTCTGATGAAAGGATGGTGTAAGAATGGAACTGTCTTTTGTTGAGACGCTGCTGGTGGCGCTCATCGGCATGGTGGTCGTGTTCATCGGCCTGGTCATCCTGATCGCCCTGATTAAGCTCATGGGCGCGCTGACCGGCAATCTGGGCGCGAAGGAAGCCCCCAAGGCTGCCCCCGTGGCCGCTGCGGCTGCTCCCGCCCCCGTCGGCAAGCTGTCCCCCGCGAAGTTCGACGCGCAGACCGTGGCAGTCATCACCGCGGCGATCGCTGCCGAACGCGGCGAAGGCTACCCCTTCAAGATCAAGCGCATCGTGCGCGTGAAGCAGTGATTCACCGCATCCCCATCCGACAAATACACCCTGAACACCACATATTTCAAGGAGGAATTCATCATGCGTACTTACAAGATCACCGTCAATGGTCAGGTCTACAATGTGGACGTTGAGGAGATCGGCGCGTCCGCTCCTGCCTCTGCCCCCGCCCCCGTGGCCGCTGCCCCTGCCGCTGCCCCCGCTCCCGCCGCTGCCCCCGTGGTCGCCGGCGCTGGCGAAAGCGTCAAGTCCCCCATGCCCGGCACCATCCTCGACGTGAAGGTCGCCGCCGGTCAGAAGGTCAACGCCGGTGACACCCTGGTCGTCCTCGAGGCCATGAAGATGGAGAACGAGATCCCCGCCCCCAAGGCCGGCACCATCGCTCAGGTCGTCGTGTCCAAGGGTGCTTCCGTCAACGCGGGCGACGTGCTCGTCGTCATCGCGTAATTCCCCGTATTTGCCTGGAACCGCGGCGGTTTCTGTCCGCCTCGCAACCCATTCAATACTGACGGAAAGTGAGTTGATACAATGAGCTTCATTACAGATGCGCTGTCCGGTCTGTGGCAGACCTCCGGCATTTTCTACTTCCTGTCCGACCCCAAGGCGCTCATCATGGTCGGTATCGCCTGCGTGCTGCTCTACCTGGCCATCGTCAAGCAATTCGAGCCCCTGCTCCTCCTCCCCATCGCTTTCGGTATGCTGCTGACCAACCTGCTGGGCAGTGAGGTCTTCCATGAGGAACTCTTCCTGGGCGGACACGTCAACTGGGGTCTCTTCGGAGGCGCTGTCATGGTGGACGCGGCGGACATCCTCCAGGACGGCTTCAACTACATCGTCAACGCCGCCGGACAGATCGTCAACGCGGACACCGGCCTGGTCATCGGCCACTTCATGAACGCCGTGACCGCCGAGGAGGGCATGACCATCTCCCTGGCTGATGCCATCGCTCAGCTGACCGCGAACGGCAATCAGCTGACCGTCGCCATGGAGGATCTGGCTTACCTTCAGAACGGCGCTGTCTACGCCACCATCGGCAACGAGGTCGTGAAGCTCGCCTCTGCGGGCAAGAACATCTCCGCCGGTCTGCTGGACGTGCTCTATCTGGGTGTCAAGATGGGCATTTATCCCTGCCTGATCTTCATGGGCGTTGGCGCGGGCACCGACTTCGGTCCCCTCATCTCCAACCCCAAGACCCTCCTGCTGGGCGCTGCCGCTCAGCTCGGCATCTTCCTCACCTTCATCTGCGCGTACAATGTGTTCGGCTTCACCGCTGCTGAGGCGTCCTCCATCGGCATCATCGGCGGCGCGGACGGCCCCACCGCCATCTGGCTCACCGGCAAGCTCGCGCCCCATCTGCTTGGACCGATCGCCGTCGCCGCGTATTCCTACATGGCGCTCGTGCCCGTCATCCAGCCCCCGATCATGCGCGCCCTGACCACCGAGAAGGAACGCAAGATCGTCATGGCCGAGCTCAAGCCCGCCACCAAGACCCAGAAGATCCTCTTCCCCATCGTCGTGACCATCCTGGTCTCCCTCATGCTCCCCTCCGCCACTCCCCTGGTCGGTTCGCTCATGCTGGGCAACCTCGTCAAGGAGTGCGGCGTGACCGAGCGCCTCAACAAGACGATGCAGAACGAGCTGATGAACATCGTCACCATCTTCCTGGGCATCACCGTTGGTGCGACCGCCACCGCGTCCACCTTCCTGACCGCCAAGACCATCGAGATCATCGCCATGGGCGTTGTGGCCTTCGGCTGCGGCACTGCCGGCGGCGTGCTCCTGGCCAAGGTCATGAACTGGCTCTCCGGCGGCAAGATCAACCCGCTGATCGGCTCTGCCGGCGTTTCCGCCGTGCCCATGGCCGCCCGTGTTTCCCAGATGGTTGGCCAGAAGTACAATCCTGCCAACTTCCTGCTGATGCACGCCATGGGTCCCAACGTGGCCGGCGTGATCGGTTCCGCGGTGGCGGCTGGCTGCCTGCTGAAGCTGTTCGGCTAAGCTGCGGAGAACAAGAGAACACCCAAAAGGGGCCGCCGCATATTTGCGGCGGCCCTTTTTTAAGAGGAGAACGAGTATGAAGCAATTGCAAAGCACAAAGGATTATATCGCCTCGCCGGAGCTGCTGCGGGTGGTGGAGATCGCCCGGGCGCTGGAAAAGCCGCTGCTCATCAAGGGTGAACCCGGCACCG
>CAZJOA010000225.1:0-2683 GCA_964547515.1 uncultured Faecalibacterium sp. | reverse complement strand
CTGGCCGTCAACTCCATCATCCACTCCAAGACCTTCGACAACGGCATGATCTGCGCGTCCGAGCAGAGCGTCATCGTCATGGACAGCATCTATGACCAGGTGAAGGCGGAGTTCGCCCGTCGCGGCTGCTACTTCCTTGATCCCACCGAGACGAACAAGGTGCGCCACACCATCATCATCAACGGCGCGCTGAACGCCAAGATCGTCGGCCAGAAGGCGGCGCGCATCGCGGAGCTGTCCGGCGTGACCGTGCCCGAGGAGACCAAGATCCTCATCGGCGAGGTGGAGAGCGTCGAGCTGAGCGAGGAATTCGCCCATGAGAAGCTGTCCCCCGTGCTGGCGATGTACCGCGCCTCGTCCTTCGAGGACGCGCTGGACAAGGCCTCCCAGCTCATCGCGGACGGCGGCTATGGCCACACCTCGTCCATCTACCTGAACACCGTCACCCAGCGCGAAAAGCTGGATACCTTCGCCGCCCGCATGAAGACCTGCCGCGTGCTGGTCAACACCCCCGCGTCCCAGGGCGGCATCGGCGACCTGTATAACTTCAAGCTGGCTCCCTCCCTGACCCTGGGCTGCGGCTCGTGGGGCGGCAACTCGGTTTCTGAAAACGTGGGTGTGAAGCACCTGCTGAACATCAAGACTGTGGCTGAAAGAAGGGAAAACATGCTGTGGTTCCGTGCGCCTGAGAAGGTGTATATCAAGAAGGGCTGCCTGCCCGTGGCACTGGATGAGCTCAAGCACGTCATGGACAAGAAGCGTGCCTTCATCGTCACCGACACCTTCCTGTATGAGCATGGCTACACCAAGGCCATCACCGACAAGCTGGATGAGATGGGTATCGCGCACACCACCTTCTTCAACGTTCAGCCCGACCCGACCCTGGCCAATGCCATCGAGGGCGCGGCGCAGATGCGTGCCTTCAAGCCCGACACCATCATCGCCCTGGGCGGCGGCTCCGCGATGGATGCCGGCAAGATCATGTGGGTGATGTATGAGCATCCCGAGGCTGACTTCATGGACATGGCCATGCGCTTCATCGACATCCGCAAGCGTGTCTACACCTTCCCCAAGATGGGCGAGAAGGCCTATTTCATCGCCATCCCGACCTCTGCGGGCACGGGCTCGGAGGTGACGCCCTTCGCCGTCATCACCGATGAGAAGTCCGGCGTGAAGTATCCCCTGGCGGACTATCAGCTGCTGCCCAACATGGCCATCATCGACACCGACTTCCACATGTCCGCGCCCCGCGGCCTGACCGCCGCGTCCGGCATCGATGCCGTCACCCATGCCCTGGAGGCCTATGCGTCCGTGATGGCGACGGATTACACCGACGGCCTGGCGCTCAAGTCCCTGAAGACCATCTTCGAGTATCTGCCCCGTGCCTATGACGACGGCCAGACCGACGTCAAGGCGCGTGAAAAGATGGCGAATGCCGCCACCATGGCCGGTATGGCCTTCGCCAATGCCTTCCTGGGCGTGTGCCACTCCATGGCGCATAAGCTGGGCGCGTTCCACCACCTGCCCCACGGTGTCGCCAATGCGCTGATGATCGAGGAGGTGCTGCGCTTCAACGCGGCGGAAGCCCCCGCGAAGATGGGCACCTTCTCCCAGTACGATCATCCCCACACCCTGGCGCGTTATGCCGAGGTGGCGGACTATCTGGGCGTGAAGGGCGAGACCGACGAGGAGAAGCTGGAGGGCCTGATCGCGAAGGTGAACGAGCTGAAGCACCGCGTCGGCATCAAGGATACCATCGCCGAGTATGGCGTGGACGAGAAGTACTTCCTGGACACGCTGGATGAAATGGTCGAGCAGGCGTTCGACGACCAGTGCACCGGCGCGAATCCCCGCTATCCGCTGATGAGCGAGATCAAGCAGATGTATCTGAATGCCTACTATGGCAAGAAGAATTGACGAGGGAAAAGGAGGAAAGCAGCATGAATCTGGATCGAGTGATCGCCGTCCGCAACAAGAAGACCATCTACCGTGACGGCGACCGGGTCATCAAGGTGTTCAATGAGGATTATTCCAAGGCGGATGTCCTCAATGAGGCGCTGAATCAGGCGCGCATTGAGGAGACCGGCCTGCACATCCCCGCCGTGCTGGAGGTCACCATGGTGGAGGGCAGGTGGGCGATCGTCTCCGAGTATATCAAGGGCAAGACCCTGGCGCAGCTGATGCAGGAGCATCCCGAGAAGAAGGATGAATACCTCGCCCAGCTGGTGGACATCCAGCTGGAGGTGCAGCGCAAGACCTGCCCGATGCTGAACAAGCTCAAGGACAAGATGAACCGCAAGATCAGCCAGTCCGACCTGGATGCGACCACCCGCTATGAGCTGCACACCCGCCTGGAGGGCATGCCCAAGCACAACAAGGTCTGCCATGGCGACTTCAACCCCTCCAACATCATCATCGCGGAGGATGGCACGCCCTTCATCCTGGACTGGTCGCACGCCACCCAGGGCAATGCGTCCGCCGATGCGGCGCGCACCTACCTGCTCTTCTGGCTGAATGGCGACATCGACGGCGCGAAGAAGTATCTCGACCTGTTCTGCGCCAAGAGCGACACCGCCAAGCAGTATGTGCAGAAGTGGATGCCCATCGTCGCCGCGTCCCAGTCCGTCAAGGGCAACGAGAAGGAGCGCGAGTTCCTGCTCTCCTGGGTCAACGTGGTGGACTA
>CAZJOA010000224.1:0-2768 GCA_964547515.1 uncultured Faecalibacterium sp. | reverse complement strand
CTAATTCCTAATTTGGCACAGCGTCCGCCCTTCTGCGCCACGCAAGAAAAAAGGCCGCCGCTCCCATGAGCGACGGTCTGGTTTGCAATGCGATCAGCCCTCCAGCTCCTGCACCGCGTGGAAGGGCAGCTGTTCGCGCAGGGCGAGGATCTGCGCCCACTGCTCGGGGTAGATGACGTGATCCAGCGCCGCCAGGGTGGACGCCAGATTCGACGCGCGGCGAATGCCATTGAGCGTCACGTCGATGTCGGGATTGAGCATGGACACCTGCAGCGCCGCGGGGATCGCGGGCACGTCCAGCTTTTTCAGCAGCTGCTGCATTTCATTCGCCGCCTGACGGATGTGCAGCGCACCGCCGATGAAGGGTCGGCCGTCCCACCACAGGTCGTGGAAGTTCAGCGGGTCTTCGGCCTTCACCACACCATAGTGCAGCACCGCCGCATTGAGGAAGGCCGCGCCCTTCTCCTTGCACACGTCGATCAGCGGCTGCGCAGAGCTCTTAAGGATGCTGTATTCCAGATAGGAGAGCACGCTGTCCAGTCCGCCATCGCGAACGCCCAGCTCCAGCGCGTTCAGGTCGCGCGTGCCCATGCCGATGTAGCCGATCATGCCTTCCGCCTGACGCTCCCGCAGGAACGGAATGACCTCCCGCACGCACACGTTGTAGTTGTTCGTGTCGTGGATCTGATACAGGTCGACATAATCCGTGTGCAGACGCTCAAAGCTCCTGTAGAACGTGCGCTTGAAGGTCTCGAAGGCGTCATGCTCATGGAAATCAAAACGGGATTTGGTGCACAGGAAGATGCTCTTGCGGTCGATATGCTGGATGAACCGCCCGATGACGTCCTCGCTCGGGCCATAGTCGCAGGACGTGTCATAGATGCGGAAGCCGGCTTCGTAGCAGCTCTCCATCAGCTGACTGTCCTCCCGGATGGCGTCCTCCGTCACCTTGCCGTCCCTTTCGCCCAGAAACGCACACCCCACGCCGAAGGGCAGCGTCCGCCCCGATGCGGTGTGCAGGTGGTAGCCCTTCAGGGCCTCCTTGATGGGAAGCTTCTGTTCCATAGATAAACCTCCTTGCGGCGCGGGGGACATGCCCTCCGCCGATGCTCGATGGGGGATTGGATGCCTTCATTATATCGGGCAGGAATTCCCGCGTCAATGCAATATCCTGACCTTTCTTGTGGACTGTCCGGCAATAAACGCTGATGAAAAGAGGGGGAAGCAGATGTTCCGTCTTGTGATCGTGGAGGACGAAGAGCTGATCCGCAGCAGCATCGCGCGGCTCGTGCCCTGGGCGGACTGGGGTTTTGAGGTCACCGGGCTGTTCGCGGATGGACGCAGCGCCATCGAGCATCTCCGACACCACGGCGCTGATGTCGTCCTGACGGATGTCATCATGTACGATGTCAGCGGCATCGACCTGGCGCATTGGGTGCATACCCATGCCCCGCAGACGCAGGTGGTCATTCTCAGCGGCCATCAGGATTTCCGGTTTGCGCAGGAGGCCATGACCTATGGTGTGCGGAGCTACCTGCTCAAGCCCATCGATGTGGACGAGCTGGAGGCGCTTTTCGTGCGCATGGGCGAGGAGCTGACCAGACGTCAGCAGGCGGACACGTCGAGCCTGCCCATCGTCTACTTCGGGGAGGAAGGCTTCGCGCAGGTGACGCAGACGGCCATGCGCATCGCCCAGGAAATGACGGAGACCACCGTGGACAGCATTCAGCCCCTCTGTGCGCAGTACGCCGCGCTGATCGCCCCTGCGCCGCCCAATGTGAAGCTCTGCTGCCTGTCCGACCTGCTGACACGCATCTATCAGCGCATCCAGGAGGCGGGCATCTCCCTGTCGGCGGTGCTCCCCCACGAAACGCTGAGCGCCCGGCTGGATCAGCTGGACGCACAGCACATGATGGACGAGGCCACGGCGCTGCTGTGCGACCTGTACACATCGGTGTGTCAGTTCAAGCAGACGGGCAGCAGCGTGGTGGAGCAGATCAAGCGCTACATCAGCAAGCACCTGAGCGAGAAGATCACGGTGGACGACATTGCCCGCAGCGTCTACCTGTCCAGCGGGTATGTCAGCCGGGCATTCCGCCTGCAATGCGGCGAGAGCCTGATGGACTATGTGATCCGCCTGCGCATGCAGCGTGCGGCGGAGCTGATCGCATCGGGACGGTACACCATCGCGGAGATCGCATCCATGAGCGGGTATCCCGATCGGGCGTACTTCCACCGCTCGTTCAAGAAGTGGATGGGCTGCACCGTGCGGGAATACATGCGGCGCAGAGAAAAGCAGCCGGGCACGGCGGACTCGCAGGGATGACCTCTGTCGCCGGAAAGGCCATGGCCAACGGCTGCGTCAGGAGAATCAGCAAAAGCCGCCTCGCGACCATGCGAAGCGGCTTGCGTTTGTCACAGGCTTTCATGCGGGGAACGGCGGAGGGGGCGAAGACCTCGGCGGGCTCTTCCTGCACCCGCGAAGGGCTTTCAGCCCTCTCGACACCCATTTTCGCGTTCAGGCTGACGATGCCTTTCAGTTGGTTTCGCGTGTTTATAAGGGCTGCGTGAGCTTTGGCTCGACTCCTTTAAGGGTCGATGCCCCCCTCGTCATGGTCGGACTGCCGTCCGACAACTTCCTCGGGGCAATCCCTCCGGCATGCTCACTGCGTTCGCATGCCACCTCCCTTTACACAAGGGAGGCTGTCCCCCCACGCGGGAACTGCAAGAAGTACAGTCGACTCAATCGCGAGAAAAAGGGGACGATG
>CAZJOA010000223.1:0-2772 GCA_964547515.1 uncultured Faecalibacterium sp. | reverse complement strand
GGGCGGAAAAGACACTGTGCGAATGATATGGTTTAGATGAAAATTAGTATGAGGAAGAAAAAATGCCCGGGAAGCATCTCCCGGGCAGGTGGTCATTCGTTGGGGGCAGTGCTTTCCGCGGCGGGGAGGCCGCTGCTGCGGAGCAGGTCATCGTAGATCTTCTCGTAGATCCGCAGGATGTGCTGATTGGTGGTCTCGCGGCTGCGAACGACCTCCGCCAGCGCCTCGGCCTTGGATGCACCCATCATATTGCCGGGTGAACCGGGTTCGCCGCTGTCGCCGGTGCCCATGTCGGACAGAGCCTCGCAGGCATCGTAGATGTAGCGGATCTGGGTGCTGATACTGTTGATGTGTGACAGGATGTCTGCCACGGTCAATTCGCCGAAAATGCTGTTCATGGAACGTGCTTCCTCCGTTTTCATATCCGGCGGACACGTCAGGCATAGTGTGTTTTCGTCCACGAAGCGTGCCCGCCCGTGTTTGACGAGCCCCTTTGCCCGCTTGGGGTAGGTCGGCGCGTAGGTTTTCCCTGTTGAATCGACAACCGCGATGCATTTGTTCATGGGTGTCAACCTCTGTGGAGATGCAGAACGCTGTTTTTTGCGATGGGTGCCGTCCCCTGTTCGGGGAACATGATAGCATGGATCGCGCGGCGTGTCAAGGGCGAATGCCGGGGCGGACGCTCAGGCCGACACCGAGCGCCCCTTCGCCGGTGTGGCAGGAAACGCCCATGGACAGGTCGTCGTAGAGGATGGGCATGCCGGGGAAGGCGGCCTCGATCTGGCGCAGCCACTTGGCGGTGGTCTCGGCATTGGCGCTGCCGGCGGCCATCAGGGTGACATCGCCCCGGGCGTGCGCCTCCTGGAAGCGAATGGCCAGGTCGGAGCGGATGGACTCCAGCATGGCCTCGCAGGCGCGGTGCATGCCGCGTGCCTTCTTGTAGGGCTCCAATTTGCCCGTGGACAGGTGGAGGATCGGCTTGATGTTCAGCAGCGTGCCGACGGTCGCCGCCGTGGCGCTGATGCGTCCGCCGCGCTTGAGGTATTCCAGCGTTTCCACCGCGATGTAGATGACCAGGTCGCCGCGCGCCTTTTCCAATGCGGACTTGCAATCGGCGGCGGACAGTCCGCGGTCGATCAGCTCGATGGCATCCAGGATGCTGCGGTGCAGGGGCGTGCCGACGCGCCCGTTGTCCACCACGAAGACGCGCCCGGCGTAGGGAGCGTCATCCGCCAAGGCCATCGCCGTCTGACACGATCCGGACAGGCCGCTGGAGATGGGCATGTATAGCAGGGCTTCGCATTCGGTGAGCGCCTTATCCCACAGCGCCATGACGGATGCGGGGGACGGCTGGGACGTGCCGATCTGCGCGCCCGCCCGCTGATAGGCAAAGAACTGCTCGCGGGTGAGGTCGATGCCCTCCAGGTAGCTCTGGCCGTCCACATCAAAGGGCATGGGCAGCACATGCACGCCCAGCAGAGCGGCTTCCGCAGGGGAAAGGCTGGAGTGACTGTCCGTCGCGATGCCGATCTTTTTCATCAGGGCTTACCTCCGCGCAGTATGATTCACATTATTTTACCATGAGCGGGGGATGAATGCAAGGCAACGGCAGTTGACTTTTGCCGCAGGCAAAATTAGGAATTAGGAATTAGGAATTATGAATGTAAAGTGTGTAACCACGCAGCACGCAGACTTCACATCCGGAATTGCGTGTTGAGCGTGCGACTCGCACGGCATCGGCGGCACAAACTCAATTCCTAATTCATAATTCCTCATTCCTAATTCTCAGATAAAGCTTTCGTTGCGGCAGAAGACGGGCACAAAATCTTCGGAGGCGCTTTCGGGCTCCTGGAGGTATCCGGGCAGGTCGAGGGACAGCATGTGGTCGCGGACGCGGCGGTATTCCCGCTCGGTGATGGGGCGATCCAGCCCCTTGATGTCCACGCCGTTCATGGGGATGTACTGGCGCATCAGGCTGACGGGCACGCCGGGCAGGTGCTCCGCGACCCAGTCCAGCAGGGCGATGGATTCGCTGGTCAGCCCGGGCAGGATCAGGTGGCGGATGAGCGTCCCCCGGGTCATGATGCCGTCCGCGCCGTATCGGGGCAGTCCGGTCTGACGCACCATCTCGGTGATGGCGGCGGACGCGCAGGCGAAGTAGTCCGGCGCTTGGGCGCAGAGCCGTCCCATGGCCTCGCTCCGGTGCTTCAGGTCGGGCAGGTACACGTCGATCACCCCGTCCAGCAGGTGAAGGGTGTCCACCGTCTCATAGCCGGAGGTGTTCCAGACCAGGGGCGGCGGCGTCCCCCAGCGCTGACGGTAGAGGTTCACCGCTTCGATGACCTGGCGGACATAGGGCGTCGCCGTGATGAAGGACAGCGTGTGCATGCCCGCGTCGGTCAGGCGGCGAAGGGAATCGGCCAATTCGCTGACGGTGAAGGCGCGTCCGGCGTTGCGGTGGCTGATGTCCCCGTTCTGGCAGTAGGCGCAGCGCAGGGTGCATCCGCTGAAGAACACCGCGCCCGTGCCGCGCGTGCCGGAGATGGGCGGCTCTTCCCACAGGTGGGGCTGAATGCGTGCGATGAGCATGGTCTCGGGCAGCCGGCAGAAGCCGAAGCCCGCTTCCGCCGTGCGCTGTGCGCCGCATCGGCGCGGACAGAGGGTGCATTCCATGGCGAGACCTCCTTGTGCTTTGCTGAACATCATGGTATCACGTTTTCCCCGCGATGACAAGGGCACTGCGGACAAGAAAAATTTCGCCGACCCTTGAAA
>CAZJOA010000222.1:0-2797 GCA_964547515.1 uncultured Faecalibacterium sp. | reverse complement strand
TAGAGGCAGGCAAGGCCGAATCCCCCGGAAAACCCTTGCAATCCGCCGGGGGATATGCTATCCTTTCATCTGTATCATCCAACGAATGAGGAGGGTCATCCCTTGCCTAATTTCAGCCTGAACGATGCGATCTTCGCGGCGGCGGCAAACCAATTCCCGACGCCCTTTCATCTCTATGACGAGGCGGGCCTGCGCCAGAATGCCCGCGACCTGAACAGAGCCTTCGCCTGGTGCGCGGATTTCAAGGAGTACTTCGCCGTCAAGGCGCTGCCCAACCCGACCATCCTGCGCATCCTGCGGGAGGAGGGCTGCGGCGCGGACTGCTCCAGCGCGACCGAGCTGACCCTGGCAAAGGCCTGCGGCTTTTCGGGCGAGGAGATCATGTTCTCCGCCAATGCCATGCCCTATGACGAATTCGACGCAGCGCGTGCGCTGGGGGCGTATGTCAACCTGGATGACATCACTCATATCGACATTCTCCGCGAGCACGGCGGCATCCCGGAGACGGTCTGCTGCCGCTACAACCCCGGCGGGGATTTCCGCATCGGCACGGAGATCATGGGCAATCCCGGCGAGGCCAAGTACGGCTTCACCTACGCCCAGCTGGAGGAGGGACTCAAGCGCCTGCGCGGATTGGGGGCGAAGCGCTTCGGCCTGCATGCCTTTCTGTCCTCCAACAACACCGACACGGCGTATTACCCCACCCTGGCGCGGCTGCTGTTCCGAACGGCACGCGACCTGGCGGACGCGACCGGGCTGACGCTGGCCTTCGTGAACCTCTCCGGGGGCGTGGGCATCCCCTATCATCCCGATGCGCAGAAGACCGACATCTTCGCCGTGGGCGAGGGTGTCCGTGCGGCGTATGAGGCCGTCTTCCCCGAGGGCGGCGTGGCCATCAAGACCGAGCTGGGGCGCTGGATGTCCGGCCCTATCGGCTGGCTGGTGACCCGCGTCCTCCACCGCAAGGACACCTACAAGCACTACATCGGCGTGGATGCCTGCTGCGCGAACCTCATGCGCCCGGCGATGTACGGCGCGTACCACCACATCACCGTCTGCGGCAAGGAGCAGCTGCCCCATGACCATGTGTACGACGTGACGGGCTGCCTGTGCGAGAACAACGACAAGTTCGCCATCGACCGCATGCTCCCCGCCATCGACATCGGCGATCTGCTGGTCATCCACGATACCGGCGCACACGGGCATGCCATGGGCTACAATTACAATGGGCGACTGCGCTCGGCAGAGGTGCTCCACACGGCTGACGGCGGCTTCCGGCTCATCCGCCGCGCCGAGACCCCCCGGGATTACTTCGCCACGCTGGACATCGATCCCTGCGCGAAGGAGCTGGGGCTGTGAACATGCTGACGATCCTGTATCACGACGACGAGCTGGCCGTCGTCCTCAAGCCGGTGGGGCTGGATGCGGAATCCGCCCTGCCCGCCGCCATCGTGAACGAGCTCGGCGGCGAATGCCACACCGTCCACCGGCTCGACCTGAATGTGGGCGGCGTGATGGTCTACGCCCGCACGAAGGACGCAGCGGCCGCGCTCTCCCGGCTCATCCAGGCGGGCGACATGGTGAAGGAGTACGTCGCGCTCGTCCATGGTGTGCCGGAGGAATCAGGCGACTGGACGGATCTGCTGCTCAAGGACGCGCGGCAAAACAAGGTCTTCGTCGTCCGCCGGGAACGCAAGGGCGTCAAGCGCGCCCGCCTGACCTTCACCCGCCTGACGCAGGACGATCCCGCGCTGGTGCGCATCCGCCTCTTCACCGGCCGCAGCCATCAAATTCGCGTGCAGTTCGCCAGCCGGAAGCACCCGCTGGTCGGCGACCACAAATACGGCGCACGGGACGAAGCATCCGCCCCGATGCTCCATTCCTGCTGCATCACCTTCCCGTGGAAGGGGCAGCGCCTGCGGTTTTCGCATCTGCCGGACTGGGCGATGCTGCCGGAGGAGGACATCCGCCGCATTGGCGAAATGGAGGCGGCCTTCGACCGGGCGCGGCTGCATGCTGACCCGGCGGACTTGCAGTGCCTGTCCGACTATCTGAACAGCGGCGACTGGCAGCGCGATTATGAGGCGGACGAGGCCGGACGCATCCCGCACGGCATGAAGCGCGGCGTGCTGGGGCAGGACGCGCTCTACGAGCTGCTGACGAACCACGCGGAACTGCCGGAATCGAAGGTTTTTCCTTGCCCTTTTCAGGGAATTGTGCTATGATATGTGGTAGCTTATTCTCGGCGCAGAGGGCTGTGTCCCCCGCCGCCGATTGGAGGTATGTACATGAGCGTCATCACCACCCTGGAACTCAAAGATCGCCTGGCTGAGCTGCAAGGCTCGACCGTCACGCTGCACGGCTGGATTCGCAACCACCGCAAGCAGAAGAACATGGGCTTCATCGACTTCTTCGATGGCACCTGCTTCAAGAACCCCCAGGTGGTCTATGATAACCATATCGCCAACTTTGAGGCTGTGCAGGCGCTCCGCGTGGGCAGCGCCATCACGGTGACGGGCACGGTCGTCCCTTCCTACAAGGATCCCACCACCCCCGAGGTGCAGGCGGCGGACATCACCCTGGAGGGCGACTGCTCGGAGGATTACCCCCTCCAGCCCAAGCGCCATTCCATCGAGTTCCTGCGCGAGATCGGCTATCTCCGTCCCCGCACCCGCCTCTTCCAGGCCGTCTTCCGCGTCCGCAGCGTCGCCAGCATGGCCATCCACACCTATTTCCAGGATCGCGGCTATGTCTATGTCCATACGCCCCTCATCACCGGCAACGATGCCGAGGGCGC
>CAZJOA010000221.1:0-2846 GCA_964547515.1 uncultured Faecalibacterium sp. | reverse complement strand
AAGTTTCATCAAATTCTCACCGAATAGGCCTTTTCTGTGTGAATGAAATGTGATATAATAAGCTGACAGATCATGAATCCACACCGAAAAGGAGCCTGCATCATGGCGAAAGGGACTCAAGGCAAGCGCAAGAACGGCAAGAAGGCAGGGGCGATCGCATTCGGCGTGACGCTGCTGGCCTACGCACTGTTTTTCCCGTTCCACAAGCTGGGACATTTTCTCATCGGCGGTGGCCTGGCCGCACTGGTCGGCTGGGCGGTGAAGACCATGGCGACCCCGATGCAGGGGCTGGACAAGCATGCCAAGGCCAAGGCCGCGCTGGACGTGACCATCATCAAGGATGACTACGCCCGGGGCGTGGTGGAGACCGGCGTCGCCATGCTGGACGCGCTGAAGACCGAGCGCGATGCCATCAATGAGTATGTGTTCACCCGCCGCATCGACGAATTGCGCGAAAACCTGGACAAGGTGCTGCGCAATATCATCGATGACCCGGATGAGGCGCGTTATCTGCGCAAGATGAACAGCTACTACCTGCCCACGATGCTCAAGCTGCTGCAGGGGTATCGCGAGGCCAAGGTTCGCGGGGCGGACTACTCCGTCATGGCGGAGCGCCGCGAGGATGTGCTGGGCACGCTGGATCAGCTCAATTCCGCGCTGGAGAACACGCTGGACACCATGCTGCGCAACGACCTGGAGGACATGGACATCGAGATCGACGTGTTCGAGCGGATGCTCAAGTCCGACGGGCTTCAGCCGGACGATGTGACCGAGGCGCTGCGCAAGAGCGCCCAGGCCGCTGCGGATACGTCCGCCGAAAAGAAAAAGCCCGCATCCGCCGCACCGGAGCTGTCCGCCTCCGCAAGCCAGCTCCGTCAGGGCGCTCCCGTGCTGAAGGTGCCCCATGCCCCCCATGCCCCCGATTTCACGGACGATCAGCGCAAACACAGCCGTCAATAAGCCGACATACATAAAGGAGGTTTCCCCATGACCGAGCAGAACACGCCCATGCTGTCCCTTTCGCTGGACATCCCCGATCCCGTTGCTCCGGCGTCAGAGCCCGCCCAGAGCATCCAGCAGTCCGCCCCGGCTGCCCCCGCGCAGGCCGAGCAAGCCCCCGTCCGCCTGGATCAGAGCCAGCTCACCCCGGCGGAAAAGGCCGCCATCGAGGAGTTCATCGCCAAGGTGGATGTCACCAACCCCGACCATGTGCTGATGTTCGGCGCGGATGCCCAGAAGCAGCTGGGTGAATTCGCCGACAGCGCGCTGGAAGCCGTCCGCACCCAGGATACGGGTGAGGTGGGCAAGATGCTGGAGGATCTGGTGATCGAGCTGAAGGACTTCGAGAAGGACTCCGAAGAGCCCAAGGGCCTCAAGAAGCTCTTCGCCAAGGCCGAGAGCCGCATCGAGCGCATGAAGGCCAGCTACAGCAAGGTGTCCGTCAATGTGGATGCCATCCAGACCAGCCTGGAGGGGCATCAGGTGCAGCTGCTCAAGGATGTGGCCATGTTCGACCGCATGTACGACAAGAACGCCGCCTATTTCCGCCAGCTGACGCTGTATATCATCGCCGGTCAGGAGAAGCTGGATCGCGTCCGTCAGGGTGAACTGGCCGAAATGCACCGCAAGGCCGCCGAAAGCGGCGATGCCATGGATGCCCAGGCCGCCAATGACCTGGCCGCCCAGTGCGACCGCTTCGAGAAGAAGCTCAACGACCTCATGCTGACCCGCCATGTGGCGCTGCAAACCGCGCCGCAGATCCGCCTGCTGCAAAACAACGACTCCCTGCTGGTCGAGCGCATCCAGTCCACCATCGCCAACACGCTGCCCCTGTGGAAGAATCAGATGGTGCTGGCGCTGGGTCTGCATAACAGCCAGCAGGCGCTCCGTGCTCAGCAGGCCGTCACCGATATGACCAACGATCTGCTGCGCAAGAACGCCGAGACCCTCAAAATGGGCACGATCGAGACCGCCAAGGAGAGCGAGCGCGGCATCATCGACATCGAGACGCTGGTCAAGACCAATCAGGATCTGATCGACACCATCAACGAGGTGCTGACCATCCAGGAGAACGGCCGCAAGGCACGCCGCGAGGCCGAGCATACCCTGCAAAGCATGGAGCAGGAGCTCAAGAAGAAGCTGCTGGAGACGAACCTGGGCTGATTTTCCCCCAAGGAGAAGGGCGCGCTTCCGTGTGGGGCGCGCCTTTGGCTTTTCTGATACATCCGACACAGATGGAGGCACATGATCCATGAAGAATCGCTTGTCCAGTATCCTGACCGTCGCGCTGGTGGCGGTGCTTATCGTCTGCGCCGTGTGCATCGGCGGCGTGAAGGGGTATCAGCAGGAGCGCGAGAAGCTGCTGCTTTCCTGTATGGAGATGCACACCGCGCCCGGGGTCAGCCTGACGGATTCGGTGGCCGAATGCGAAGCGGCTGCGGCGGACTTCGATGCGCGGCTGCGCGGCAGGCTGCGGGGCAGGGTGTCCGCCGCGTTCGGCGTTGAGCCGGTCTCCGCCAATGTGAAGGCGCTCCACGCACAGCTTCTCAGGGAACAGACCGACGAACCCCCAACGCCGGACTTCCTCGCACAGTTGGGTCAGCAGGTCGGCGAAATGCTGGAGGACAGCATCGACACCAAGCTGTCCGTGTCGAAGGTGTTCTGGACGATCGTGTGCCTGATGGTCATCCTCCGTCGGCGCAGGGGCATCCGGCTGGGACAACTGCTGGCGGGGTTCGGGCTGTTCCGCCTGTGGAAAAAGAAATAAGCGGCAGGGTTTAGCCGCAGGGTTTCGAAAAAGTGGCAAAGCCACTTTTTCGAGGATAGCTGCGGAATGTTTTCCTCCG
>CAZJOA010000220.1:0-2867 GCA_964547515.1 uncultured Faecalibacterium sp. | reverse complement strand
GGCTGTCGCTGTTTGGCTGGGGCTGGCATCACGAGGCGGGCATTCAGGTGCTGCGCATGATCCTCGCGGGGGTGTTCGACCGCTTCCCCAAGCTCCAGGTGATCTCCGGTCACTGGGGCGAGATGGTGCCGTTCTTCCTCTCCCGGCTGGATCAGGCGCTGCCGCAGAAGGCGACGCATCTGGAAAGGACCATCACCGAGACCTACCGCGCGCATGTTTCTGTCACGCCCAGCGGCATCTTTGACACGCCGCAGCTCAAGTTCTGCGCAGAAGTGCTGGGAACAGATCGAATCATCCACTCGGTGGACTTCCCGTTCATCCCCAATCAGGGTGCGAAGGCGTTCATCGAAAACGCGCCCGTCAGCGCGGCGGATCGGGAAAAGATCGCGCATGGCAATGCCGAACGGGTGCTGAAGCTGTAAAAATGGTCACTTGATCCGACCTCGCGTACAGGTGCTCATGATTGCGAAGCTGGCTGATTTTGTTATCATATCCAATGTGTGATAGTTCATACTCATTCGCTTCTAAAAAAGTGCAGTTCCATTCCAATGACTGCGCCGCAGCAGATTGGGCGCAGCTTCACCAACCTCGCCACGATAAGAGCGATACTTCTTCATCCGGACACGGCAAACCAGAGCGAGTTCCTTCAGCAACCGTACCATGATCTTGTGATCGATGCGGAAGCCGCGATTTTTCAGCTCCTGCGTGATTCGACGGCAGCCGTAGCGTCCTCGGCATACTTTTGCCCCCCATTTGTTAGCTCAAGTATATCACACTTGTCTGACAAATGGGGGGCATTTCAGTGTCTGGGGCAGGGTTTATCCCTGACACAGGCCGAATGCGGAAAATACATGCGCGAATGCAGATGGTTGCCGAATCAGTCGGTGCTCCCCTCATTCCGCATCTTTTCCAGCTGTACCATCAGCACCGCCACATCCGCGGGGGACACGCCGGGGATGCGGCTGGCGGCGGCGAGGCTGCGGGGGCGCTGCTTCTCCAGCTTCTGACGCGCCTCGATGCGCAGGCCGGTCACGGCGGTGTAGTCGATGTCCTCCGGCAGCAGCGTCTCCTCCATCGCCCGGGCGCGGCGGATCATCGCGTCCTGCCTGTCCAGGTAGCCGGCGTATTTCACGGCGATCTCCGCCTGTTCGCAGGCCTGCGGATCGTCCGATGACAGCGCCGGACTCATCTCGCACAGGTCCGTCAGCCGGATGTCAGGCCGACGCAGCAGCTCTTCCGCCGATGCCCCTGCGGCGCTTTCCGGCTGCGCATGCTTCGTCAGCCAGACCCTGAAATCCGCGCCGGGGGTGTACCGCGTTGTGCGCAGGATACCCAGCAGCCTTTCGGTTTCGCGGAGCTTTCGTTCCGTGCGTGCCATGCGCTCGTCGGAGGCCAGCCCCAGGTCATGGCTGAGCCGCGTCAGGCGCAGGTCAGCGTTATCCTGACGGAGCTTCAGGCGATGCTCCGCGCGGGAGGTCATCATGCGGTAGGGCTCGTCCGTGCCCTTGGTGGTCAGGTCGTCGGTCAGCACGCCGATATAGGCCATGTCCCGGGTGAGGACGAGGGGCGGACGGCCTTGCAGGGTCAGCGCGGCGTTCATGCCCGCCAGCAGTCCCTGACACGCGGCTTCCTCGTAGCCGCTCGTGCCGTTGATCTGTCCGGCGAAGAACAGCCCCCGTACCGTCAGGCTCTCCAGCGTCGGACGCAGCTGACAGCTGTCGATGCAGTCATACTCGATGGCGTAGGCCAGACGGGTCAGTTCCGCGCGGCGCAGGCCGGGGATGGAGCGGTACATCTCCCACTGCACGTCCTCCGGCAGGCTGGTGGACATGCCCTGGACATACCACTCGCGGCTCTTTGCGCCCTCGGGCTCGAGAAAGACCTGATGGCGCTCCTTGTCGGCGAATTTGACGATCTTGTCCTCGATGGACGGGCAATAGCGCGGCCCGACCCCGTGGATCTTCCCCGAATACAGCGGCGCCCGGTGCAGGTTCGCCCGGATGATGGCATGGGTCTGCGGCGTCGTCCATGTGAGGAAGCACCGGTGCGTGTTGGTCAGGGTGCGTTCGGTCAGGAAGGAGAAGGGCACAACGGGTTCGTCTCCCGGCTGCGGGGTCATTTCATCAAAATCGATGGAACGCATGTCGATGCGTGCGGGTGTGCCGGTCTTGAAGCGCCGCAGCGGGAAGCCCAGCGCCTCCAGGCTGACGGACAGGTGCGAGGCGTTCATCAGCCCCTGCGGTCCGCCGGGGGTGATGCTTTCGCCGATGATGATGTCGCTGCGCAGGTACACGCCGCTGGCGACCACGACGGCCTGACAGGGGATGCGCTGTCCGCTGACGGTGTGTATGGCGACGACGCGCCCCTCCGCCACATCGATGGCGGACACCTCACCCTGGCGGACGGTCAGCCGTGGCTGCGTCAGGAGCGCCGTGCGCATGCGGTTCTGATATTCCTGCTTGTCCGCCTGAGCGCGAAGGGCATGCACCGCCGGGCCCTTCGACGTGTTGAGCATGCGGCTTTGCAGGAAGGTATCATCGATGGCGAGACCCATTTCGCCGCCCATGGCATCCAATTCGCGGACGAGATGTCCCTTGGCGCTGCCGCCGATGACCGGGTTGCAGGCCATCAGGGCGATACCGTCCATATTCAGCGTCAGCAGGAGCGTATCGATCCCCATGCGGGCGGCGGACAAGGCAGCCTCGCAGCCCGCGTGGCCTCCGCCAATGACAATCAGATCAGGCATAGCAATCCTTCCCTTTCCTTGCTCGGTCAACGGTTCATTATAGCACAGAATCCGCCCGATGCAAAGAGAAATGCGCCCGGCATGCAAAAAGCCATGTCCCGCAATGGGTGACATGGCTTCA
>CAZJOA010000219.1:0-2918 GCA_964547515.1 uncultured Faecalibacterium sp. | reverse complement strand
GGGTGTCGAGAGGGTCGAAGACCCTTCGCGGGTGCAGGGCAGAGCCCTGCCGGGGTCTTCGACCCTTTTTTTCGCGATTGAGGGGGTAGACCCGCCGTGCAGCGCCCGCGTGGGGCTTTGCAGAAGCGATACGCATGCCTTGCGCTCTTCCCCCTTGCCATTCGCTGCGGATGCTGGTATACTGTTGATGAAAGGAAACGGCAGAGGAGGAGTCAGCATGAATTACAGCGAGATCGCTCAGCGCGTCATGAGCCGCCTGGTCGCCACCAGGGACGGCGGCGCGGGCAATCCGGAGGATCATATGAACCTGTCCACCTGGGAGTGGCCGCAGGGCGTGGCCATGTACGCCATGATGAAGGTGTACCAGACCACCCGCAGCGACAGTGACCTGAATGACGTTCGCCAGTGGTACGCGGCGCATATCCGGCGCGGCCTGCCCGGACGGAACATCAACACCACCGCGCCCATGCTCGCCATGACCATGCTCTATGAGGAAACGGGGGACGAAAGCTATCGTCCGCTGATCGCCGATTGGGCGCAGTGGGTCATGAGCGGCCTGCCCCGCACGGAGGAGGGCGGCTTCCAGCATATCACCACCCACGATGTCAACGAGCAGCAGATATGGGATGACACGCTCTTCATGACCGTGCTCTTCCTCTATCGTGCCGGTGTGGCGCTGGATCGGCGCGATTGGCGCGAGGAGGCCAAGTATCAGTTCCTGCTGCACATCAAGTATCTGCATGCGCAGGGGTCGGGGCTGTGGTATCATGGGTATTGCTTCATCGGGCGACACCATTTCGGCGAGGCCTTCTGGGCGCGGGGCAACAGCTGGTTCACCTGCGGCGCGGTGGACTTTGTGGAATGGCTCATGGCGGACGGCGAGGCGGACGACTGCACGACGCGCTTCATCCTGACCGCGTGGCAGGAGCAGTGCATGCAGCTGGTGGCGCTCCAGGACGCGGAGACCGGCCTGTGGCACACGCTTCTGGACGACCCCACCACCTATCTGGAGACATCGGCCAGCGCGGCCATTGCCTATGGACTGCTTAAGGGCGTTCGGCTGGGGCTGCTGAAGGGCTGCGAGGACGCGGCGCAGAAGGCGCTCTGCGGCGTGATCGCGCAGGTCGGCGAGGATGGCATCGTCGGCGGTGTATCCTATGGCACGCCCATGGGGCATACCAAGGATTTCTACCGCACCATCCCCATCGAGGCCACGGCGTATGGTCAGGGGCTGACGTTCCTTATGCTGACGGAGGTCATGCGGTAAACAAAAAAGCTTGCGGGGCTGCGTCCGATGGGATGCAGCCCCGCGATTTGTCATTCGCAATTTGAACTCATCATTCCTAATTTGCTCATCAGTCCACCTTCACCCGGATGACCACGGGCTTGTCGGTGCTGACGGACGGCGCGGTGACGTGGAGTCCGCCGGGCTTGCGCTCCCAGACGGGGGCTTCGGCGCAGCCCAGCACGTCCACCGCCCTGATGATCCCGTGGAACTCCGGCAGGTTCGCATCCGCGCTGTACCCCAGCGACTTGATGACCACATGCCCGTCCTCCGGCCAGGACAGCACGGTGCAGTAGATGTTCTCGCCCTTGACGGTGAAGCGGATGTCCTCCGGGGTGAAGACCTTCTCCGTGCCGTCGGTGAACTGCCCCTCCTGGATCCTGGTCGGGCCTTCGCCGAATTTGCGCCAGACCTTCGTGTCATAGATGGCTTCGCCGTTGACGGCCATCCACTCGCCGATCTGCGTCAGCACAGCGGTGTCCTGC
This sequence comes from uncultured Faecalibacterium sp., assembly GCA_964547515.1. Taxonomy (GTDB): domain Bacteria; phylum Bacillota; class Clostridia; order Christensenellales; family Aristaeellaceae; genus UBA11524. The sequence goes on along the minus strand of CAZJOA010000219.1, from coordinate 1,148 downwards.
TCGGAGATCGAGCCATCGGGCTTCGGGCCGACATTGAGCAGGAGCGTGCCGTTCTTGGACACGATGTCCACCAGGTCACACAGAAGACTCCGGGCGGACTTGAAGTTGTTCCCCTCGGTGTAGCACCAGCTGTTGGTGGCGATGGCGGTGTCCGTCTGCCAGAAGAAGGGCTTGATCTCGGCGAACTGTCCGCGTTCCACGTCCGGCACGGCACAGCCGAACATGAAGCCCTCCTGCTTGTAGTCGATGGCGACCTCCACGCCCCATTCCGCCGCGCGGTTGTAGTAGTACGCCGCGAACTTCTTCAGGTACGGCTTGACGCTGGAATGCTGAATCCACCAGTCGAAGTAGATCAGCTTGGGCTGATACTTGTCCACCAGCTCGCAGCAGCGGATAAGCCAATCCTGGAGGAATTCCTCGGTGGGGGTCGGCTCGGAGAAGAGGTCGAAGTGGTTGGCAGGCTCTTGCATCGCAGGCCAGTAGAAATCGCCGCGCTGCATCGGCTCTTTGATGTCGGAGTCGAATTCACGTCCGTGCCCCATGAAGAACCAGTGCTCCACGCGGTGGGTGGACGCACCCAGGGTCATGCCGCGCTTTTCGACGGCTTCCTTCAGTTCGCCCAGAACATTGCGGTGCGGACCCATTTCGGCGGCGTTCCAGTGGGAGATCTCGCTGGCGTACATCTGGAAGCCATCGTGATGCTCCGCCACCGGCACGACATAGCGTGCGCCGGCCTTCCGGAACAGGTCAGCCCAGGCATCCGCAGAGAAGCTCTCCGCCTTGAAGAGGGGGATGAAGTCCTTGTAGCCGAAATCCTTGTGTGCACCGTAGGTCTGCACATGGTGCTCGAACTCGCGGCTGCCCTGGATGTACATGTTGCGGGAGTACCATTCGCTGCCAAAGCTGGGAACGGAATACACGCCCCAGTGGATGAAAATGCCGAACTTGGCATCGCGATACCACTTCGGCGGCTGGAATGCCCCCAGGGATGCCCAGCTGTCCTTGTACGGGCCTTGCGCGATGACCCGGTCGATCTTCTCCAGATACGGCTTCATGTCGTACATGCTGATTCCTCCGTGCTGCTTGTTGGATTTGTTCACGCGGGATGCTGCTACCATTGTACCGCATTTTGCGCATTTGCACAAGGC
>CAZJOA010000218.1:0-2942 GCA_964547515.1 uncultured Faecalibacterium sp. | reverse complement strand
CTTGTGTATCTTATCAAACTTATCATCGTTTGTCAACGACTTTCGAGAAATTTCTTTTGATTTTTTGCAAGGTTTTTGAATTTCCGAACTATGCCGCCAGTCAGCCGCGTCTGATTCGCCATTAGCCGAACAATCAGCCCATCATCAGCCATCCTCGTCCGCCACTTTTTCGCCCTTTGGGAAGCCCCTTTCCCAAAGAAATCGTCCGCCGGAACGAAAAAACGGGACTCCCTTCCTCGGGAAGCCCCGTCAGATCATCATTTTTTCACGATCTCCCCGCCGTACCGCGCCACCAGACGATCCCGATCCGCATGGGCGATCACGATCGTCAGCTCCGTGCCCTCATCGGTGTAGTTCTCGCTGACCACGCGCCCCAAAGGCCGGATCTGGCTGACCAGCCCGTATCGGCTGAAGGGCAGCACGAAGGTCACGGGGGCATAGGCCTTTTGCAGCTCAGCCGCAATGCGCCGCCGGAGCTCGTCGATGCCCTCGCCGGTTTTGGCGGACACCATCACCGCGCCCGGGAAGGTCGGTTCGGCCTGACCCAGGTCGCACTTGTTGATGACCTCGATGCGTGGCTGCTCCGTCGCGCCCAGGTCGGCAAGCACCTCCAGGACGGTGTCGTGCTGCTTGTACATCTCGCCGGACGCGCCGTCGTTGACGATGAGCAGCACGTCCGCCAAGGCGGCCTCGTCCAGCGTGGAACGGAACGCGCTGACCAGCGCATGGGGCAGCTTGCGGATGAAGCCGACCGTGTCCACCAGCAGGAAGGGCGTGTGCTCCGCTGTCTCGATGCGGCGGGACACCGCATCCAGCGTGGCGAAAAGCTGATCCTGCACATACACGTCGCTGCCGGTCATGCGGTTGAGGAGGGTCGATTTGCCCGCGTTGGTGTAGCCCACCAGCGCCACGACCGGGATCTCGTTCTTCTCGCGGCTCTTGCGGCGAAGCTCCCGCTGCTTCTCCACCGTTTCCAGGCGGCGGCGCAGCTCCGTCATGCGCTCGCGGATGCGGCGGCGGTTCATCTCCAGCTTGGATTCGCCCGGGCCGCGCGTGCCGATGCCGCCCGCCAGACGGGACAGCACCAGTCCCTGACCAATCAGCCGGGTGGACTGATATTGCAGCTGCGCCAGCTCGACCTGCAATTTGCCCTCGGCGCTGGACGCACGCTGGGCGAAGATGTCCAGGATGAGGGTCGTGCGGTCGACGACCTTGACGTGGAGCATGTCCTCCAGATTGCGCACCTGGATGCCGGTCAGCTCCTCGTCGAAGATGCACACATCCGCCTCCAGCGCCTGACACTGACGGGTCAGCTCATCCGCGCGTCCGCGGCCGATGAAGAGCGCCGTATCCGGACGATCCTTCTTTTGCAGGAAGCTGCCGACCACCTCCGCACCGGCGGTGTCCGCCAGACGTGCCAGCTCCTGCAGGCTCTCCTCGCTCTCGATGCCCATGAGGACGGCGCGTTCCTTCGCATGGGGGTTCTTCTGCTCGTCCTCCCAGCCGACGATCCGGTCGCTCTCCTCGATCTGCTGATTCCACGCCCCATCCGGCACGCGATACCACCAGACGGGCTCGTCCATGAGGATATTCTGCTTTTCGCCCAGGAACGCGGCCTGCACGAAGGTCGGCTCGCCCTTCAGGCAGCCGACGGCGACCATCGCGTCGTAGCGGAAGGAACGCAGCGCACTCAGATCCACATCGGACAAGCGCCCGTCCCCATTGGGATGGGTGTGGACGCACCGCACGCAGGACAGCCGCTGGGCATTGCGGCGCAGGCGGTAATCGCGCAGCTCCACATCCCGATCCGTCCCGACGGACACATCGACGATCTCGCCGTCCCGGGTGATGTACACGGCGATCTCGCGGTTGAGCGCGCCGGTGAATTTCGCCAGGAACTGCATCAGCTCCCGGGGGAGGAAGTCGCCATCCTCCACGTCGTAATTGTACAGGGTCGCCAGCGCATCGATGACGCTGTCGCGAATGCCGGTCAGATTGCCATGGACCTCTTGCTTCATTCAGATTCCTTTCGTCAGCCGTATCAGCCGTTTGCGTCGTCAGCCGCCTGCTGATTCTGTATCAGATAGTAGATTTCGCCCGTCACCGCATCCAGATTCACCTGACAATCCAGTTCCCCGTCGATGACCAGGCTGATCTCCCACACGCCGTTGCAGTCCTCGCCGCCCATGAGATACCCATAGCCGACGGAATAGCCGTCCGCCTTGTCCAGCCCCAGCGCATCCAGCGCCCTCGCCAATGCCTTATCGGCTGACATATCGCCCTCCACGGGCTGACCGTAGCCGGACAGCAGGGTATACAGCCGGTCGTAGAGCTGCTTGTCCTCCATCGTCCACAGCGCATGCGGCCCTTTCTGCGCCTCCCAGGACTGATAGGTCTCCTCGAAGAAACCCCATTTCGTTTCCTCCTCACGGAGGACATGCCCGTCCCCCGCATCCAGCATCACCGTCCAGGCATGCAGCACATCCGCCGTGTCGAAGGTCGTGACCACCCAGGCGGACGTGCCATCCGACAGCGCGACCAGCTCCGCGCGGAGCTCGAAGCTCTTCGGGGCATCGGCAATGCGTGCCTGCGCCGTCGCCATGGCTGCTTCCATGGAGATGTCCGCCGTCTCGCGTGCCAGCGTCCCCACGGGCAGCGCCTCGGGCGCTTCCGCACACGCCGCACCGCAGAGCATCAGCAGCACCAGCAGTGCCATCAGCTTCTTCATCATCGTGTTTCGCCTCCTTGAATCATACCGGAGTGTTCTCCTCAGCCTGTTTGAAAACCGTGCCTTCAGCAAGAGTAATTCGCCGTCTGCAAGACTCTCATCGTATCGACCGGCTTTGCCGGTCGGGCGGGGCGTTTTCCGTAGCAAAATCCCATTTTGCGGAGGAAAACATTCCGCAGCTATCCTCGAAAAAGTGGCTTTGCCACTTTTTCGA
>CAZJOA010000217.1:0-3001 GCA_964547515.1 uncultured Faecalibacterium sp. | reverse complement strand
CAGAACAAAAAATCCACTATGCTCGGTGCTATGTTTTAGACGTAAATTAGTATCAAATGCGCCGTTCCCTGCGGGAAACCCTTGCAAAACACGGCTTTGTTATGGTAAAATAGGATGAAAACATAGATTCTCCATGAAACCCGGAGGCGAATCACCTATGAAGATCTTCATCGACGCCATGGGCGGCGATTTTGCACCCCAAGCGCCCGTTGCGGGCACGATCGAGGCGCTGCGGCGCTTCCCCGCGCTGGAGGTCGTGCTGGCCGGCGCGCTCCCCGAGATCGAGAAGCACCTGGTGGACTGCGATGATGTCCGCAGCCGCATCGAGCTGCTGGACGCACCCGAGGTCATCACCAATGACGAGTCCCCCGTGATGGGTGTGCGCCGCAAGACCCATTCCGCCACGGTGAAGGGCATGCTCGCCCTGCGGGACAAGACGGTGGACGGCTTTGTGTCCGCCGGATCGACCGGTGCGGTGCTGGCGGGCGGCATGTTCCGCCTGGGACGCATCCCCGGCATCGAGCGTCCCGCCCTCGCACCCCTCATGCCCAATGGCAAGTCCCACTTCCTGCTCATCGACTGCGGCGCGAATGTGGACTGCAAGCCCGAATACCTCGTCCAGTTCGGCATGATGGGCACGGCCTACATGCAGGGCGTGATGGGGCTGGAGAACCCCCGCGTCGGCCTGGTGAACATCGGCGCGGAGTCCGAAAAGGGCAATGCGCTGGTCAAGGCCACCTACCCGATGATGGAGACTGCCCCGTACAATTTCGTGGGCAATGTGGAAGCGCGCGATGTCATGGCGGACACGGCGGACGTGCTGGTGGCGGACGGCTTCAGCGGCAACCTCATCCTCAAGAACACCGAGGGCGTGGCCATCGCCCTGCTGAACATCATCAAGCAGGAAATGATGGCGGACACGCGCGGCAAACTGGCCGGACTCATCGGCAAGCCGGCCTTCCGCCGGGTCAAAAAGGTGATGGACTACACCGAGGTCGGCGGTGCGCCGCTGCTGGGCGTGCAGGGCGCGGTGGTCAAGGCGCATGGCTCGTCCAACGCACATGCCTTCTCCTGCGCCATCGGGCAGGTCATCCGCATGATCGACGGCAAGGTGGTCGACATCATCGAGAAGGGCGTCGCCTCCCTCCTCCCCCCCTCCGACGCATAACCCTTCGGGGATGCGATATATCATTCATTCTTCATCATCAAGGAGGTCACTGTCATGGTTTTTGAAACCGTCAAGAAAATGATCGCCAAGCAGCTCAAGGTGGACGAAGCGTCCATCACCGAGAACAGCCGCCTGGTGGAAGACCTGAAGGCGGATTCCGCCAATGTCATGGTCATGATTATGGATCTGGAGGACAACTACGGCATCGTTGTCGAGGACGACCAGATCATGAAGCTCAAGACCGTGGGCGACGTGGTCAAGTACATCGAGGCACATCAGTAAGCCGCACAGCCCTCCCTGGGATGCCACCGGGGAGGGTTCTGCATCCCCCGCGTGCATTCATCCGCAAGAGGACACCATCCGCCGCCCTTTTCCGCATGGATGCAGGCTTCCGACTGACAAGGAGAGCCCCATGCAGAATCTGATGAACCACCTGGGCTATCAGTTCAAGAACCCGGCACTGCTGCGTCAGGCGCTGACTCACCCGTCCATGGGGGCGGAGGACAATCAGCGGCTGGAATTCCTGGGCGACGCGGTGCTGCAATACATCATGTCCGACATTCTCTACAAGACCCATCCCACCTGCCGGGAGGGTCAGCTGACGCATCTGCGGGCGCTGCTGGTCTGCGAGGCCGCCCTGAGTCAGGTGGCGCGTTCCCTCCATGTGGGCGAGGCGCTGCTGATGGACAAGGGCGAGGCGCTGACCGGCGGACGCGACAAGCCCAGCGTCCTTTGCGACGCGATGGAAGCCATTCTCGCCGCCGTTTATCTGGACGGCGGACTGGACGCAGCGCGCGGCATCGTCCAGCGGCATTGGCCGAGTCCGGAGAGCGTGCACCGTCCCATGCAGGACAGCAAGGGCGCATTGCAGGAGCATCTGCAAAGGGACGGCGGTGACGCGCCGACCTACGAGATCATCGCGCAGGACGGACCGCCCCATGACCGCAGCTTCCAGGCGGCGGTGTACCGCTATGGCGTCGAATTGGCGCGCGGCACGGGCAAGAGCAAGAAGCAGGCCGAGCAGGCCGCTGCCCTCGCCGCACTGGACAAGCTGACGAAGAGCCGCTGAGCCGCATGCGCAATGATAAGGGTCGCCCGAGGGTAGTTTCCAATAGGACAGTATGAGAGCATGACTGACATAGGGTAGCTGCCGTACAGGAATGCGACGAAAAATGGGCGATACCTGCTTTTATAACCAGGTATCGCCTTTTTCATCTTTCATATGTCACCACGAAAAACGCAAGCGAAGCAACGCAAAGGGCGGAAGCTGTGGTATATTAGCGGATGAAGAGGAAAGGGAGGATAGCAAATGAATCAGATCGGCATGTTTGACGGGAAAAACCGACTGGAGAAGCTGAGCAAACTGGGGGACGCGCTGGAGAAGCTGGACAAAGCGATCGACTGGGAGGTATTCCGGCCGCTGCTGAATCATGCCTTCAAGCAAGTGCCCAAGGGAGCAGGCGGCCGTCCGCCCTATGACTATGTGATGATGTTCAAGATCCTGGTGCTGCAGCGGATCTACAGCCTCAGCGATGACCAGACCGAATTCATGATAAACGACCGGATCAGCTTCATGCGATTTCTGGGTCTGTGGATGAGTGACAGCGTGCCGGATGCAAAGACGATCGGACTTTTTCGGGAGACCCTCGCGCGGCGGAATGTGCTTCGCGAGCTGTTCACCCAATTTGAGCGCAAGCTGGAAAAGGCACACCTGCTCGCCCGTACCGGAAAGATCATCCCTGCGACGTTTGCGGACGCACAGCAGCCCCTTCCCGACGAAGGCAGTGAACGCCCCACGGAAATGTAGCCGTAGTATTTGATGCTGCATTTCGC
>CAZJOA010000216.1:0-3005 GCA_964547515.1 uncultured Faecalibacterium sp. | reverse complement strand
TATGGAGGAACGCTCCGGCGAATTGATGACTTGACGTGCCGGGCGGAAATCGCTATAATGAACAGCGTGGAAACGGAAAGTGAATGCAACTGAAAGGAAAAGAGTCGAAAATGATCCGTCTGAACTGCGATTATCTGGAGGGCTGCCATCCCTCCATCCTGGAGAAGCTCCAGGCGACGAATCTGGAGCAGACCCCCGGCTATGGCGTTGATCCCTATTGCAAGGCGGCGGCGGACGCTGTTCGCAGTGCCTTCGGGTGCAGGGAGAGCGCGGTGCACTTCCTCGTCGGGGGCACGCAGGCGAACATGACCGTCATCGCGGCGGCGCTGCGACCCTATGAGGGCGTGCTCTGCGCCGAAACGGGGCACATCAACGTGCACGAGACCGGCGCGATTGAGTCCACCGGGCATAAGTGCCTCGCCCTGCCCCAGAAGAACGGCCGCATCACCGCCAGTCAGGTGGCCGTGGCCGCTGCCACACAGGCCGACGATGAGCACACCGTCCGCCCCGGCATGGTCTATATCTCCATGTCCACCGAGCTGGGCACGGTGTACACCCGAAATGAGCTGAAGGACCTGTATTATACCTGCCGTCAGCTGGGGCTGTATCTGTTCATCGACGGTGCGCGTCTGGGCTATGGTCTGGCTGCGCCCACGGGGGATCTGTCCGCGGCGGACATCGCCAAGTTCTCCGATGTGTTCACCGTGGGCGGCACGAAGATGGGCGCGCTCTTCGGTGAAGCGGTGGTCATCAGCAATCCGGAGCTGAACGTGCGCTTCCGCTATATGATGAAGCAGAAGGGCGCGATGCTGGCCAAGGGACGTTTGCTGGGCTTGCAGTTCTCCGCGCTGATGGAGGACGGGCTGTACTTCCAGCTGGGCAAGAAGGCGGTGGATCAGGCCATGCGCATCCGCACGGCGCTGATGGACGCAGGCTTTGCCTTCCATGTGGACAGCCCCACCAACCAGCTCTTCCCCATTTTCACCGATGAACAGTGGGAGAAGCTGGATGAGGACTTCAAGCTGGAGTTCAATGGCCGCATTGACGAGGATCATGTCGTGCTGCGCGTGTGCACCTCGTGGGCAACACCGGACGAATATGTGGATGCGTTCATCGACGCGGTGAAGGCGCTGTAAGGGGCGGACTGTCAGCAAGAGCCGTTTCGCGGTATGCGGAGCGGCTTTTTGTGTCGCGAAAGGGTTGACTTTGCGTGACGGCTGTGCGATAATGTCGGTAACGGACGAAGACACTTTGTCCATTTCACCCGATGAAGGAAGCAGAACCAATGTCGAACCCATCCACCCGCCGTGATCCCCTGCTGATCCCCCTGGTGGTCGCCCTGGTGGTGGCCGTGGCGGGCATCGCGCTTTTTGTGATGCGCAATGCGGATTATCAGCAGCAGCAAAACGCGCTGACGACCCTCACCCAGGAGAAGGCCGCGCTGGAGACCAACGTGGCTGACCTGAATGCCGCGCTGGAGACGGCCAAGGCGGAAAACGCCGCGCTGACCGAACAGAAGGCCGCGCTGGAGACCAACGTGAGTGACCTGACCGCCGCACTGGACGCGGCGAAGGCGGACAACGCCGCGCTGACCGAACAGAAGGCCGCGCTGGAAGCCAATGTGACTGACCTGAATGCCGCGCTGGAGACGGCCAAGGCGAACGACCCCGTTGGCAGCTATCAGATGACAAAGTTTGTGAGCGATGGCGAGGAGCTGGATGGGATCAGCTGCAGCTTTGAGGTTTATGAGGATGGCACGGCGCTCATGTTCCTGGCGAATGGAATGCTCTTCCAGGAATGCCCGTTCCTGTGGAGCATGGATGGCGACGAGCTTGTCCTGACGAATGTGTCGGATACGTTCGACGAAGAATTCGTCGTGCAGAGGGTGCAGGGCTTCACGCGCTTCCGTATGGCGGATGCGGAGAACAGCAGTCGCAACTATCTGGTGTTCGAGCGCATCCAGACAGCGAACCCCGTCGGCAGCTACCAGATGACGAAGTATGTGAATGACGGCGAGGAGCAGTCGCTGGAGGAGGTCAGCGCCACGCTGACGATCCGGGAGGACGGCACGGCGACGCTTTCCGCGCGGGAAGGCGAGGAAGAAGTGGAAGAGTCGATCACATGGCGGCTGTGCGGACACCTGCTCATCCTGACAGGCGAGTCCATCGGCACGATCGCCGCGCAGATCGAGCCGGACGGCATGCAGATCCGCATTTCCGAAGGGGACGGGCACATGCTGCTGTTTGCGCCGATCCAATAAGCCGCACAATCGCAGAACAGAAGGCCTCCGGCGTGCATGCTGGAGGCCTTCATGATGGAATCCTTCCTATCCAGACGACAAAAAGGCGGCTCAGGCGAATCGCAGGGCGGCCTCGGCGACGAGCGTCTCCAGCAGGGCGGCACGATCCGCCGTGTTCTCCGGCACGGCCTCCCACAGCTGGGTCTGCGCAGGGGTCAGCGCGCGGAGCATCTCTTCTGCGTCGTCATCCGCCGCCACCACCACGGGGCGTTCGCCCGTCAGCAGGGTCACGATGGCCTCGCGGAACGCCGCGCAGGTGAGCATCTGCGCCGTCAGCCCGCTCAGGAGGATGGGCGTATGCGCCGCAGTCGCCTGACGCAGGGTGGGCGCGGCGATCTCGTCCAAAACGCGGGGGACAATGACCCAATCGCCGCTGCGCAGGCGGATGCGGCAGGGCACGTCATTGTCCATGGGGGCGACGGGGGGCAGCAGGAGGTGGAGCACCTCGCCGCGAAGCCCTCCCGACACGGTGAAGGGCATCAGCCGATAGCCCGCCGGACGCACGTTCAGCGCGGTGAATAGCTGGTCGGCCAGGTTTCCGGCGTGCTTGCCGGTCAGATAGAGCTGCTGCATGGGCATCCTCCTTTGATAAAGGGACATTTCTTAATGCGTACAAACATGGTCGCGAAACGATGATTCTTCCGACATGCCGGGGGCGGATGGGTGAGGCGGCTGCATCGAGACCTCAAAGGGGACGGTGCGGCGA
>CAZJOA010000215.1:0-3053 GCA_964547515.1 uncultured Faecalibacterium sp. | reverse complement strand
ATATCACATTCGACAAAGGTTGGTGAAAGCATGACGGATCTGGAATTCCTGCGGCTCAGCGGCCCTCAAAAGTTCCTGTATAAGCTCCGCCGATTCCTGGTGAACCTGCCCCGGGCGATCCTGAATGCCCTGAAGGGTCTCGGGCTGTGGTTCGTGGCGCTGTTCAAGGGCGTGGGCAAGGAGCTGTACGACATCTTCGACACCTATCGCCATGGGGACTGGAAGACCCGCCTGTCCTACACCGTGATGGGCTTCGGCTCGTGCGCCCGCGGTCAGTGGCTGCGCGGTCTGCTCTTCTTCCTCTTCCAGACGGTCTTCAATGTGTATGTGTTCTGCTTCGGCGGATCGTATCTGGCCAAGCTGACCACCCTGGGCACGGTGGAGACCCACCGCGAAGGGCGCAAGACCGTCTACGGCGACAACTCCTTCCTCATCCTGCTCTATGGCGTGCTGACCATCTTCTTCGTCATTGCCTTCCTCTACACCTGGCGCATGAACGTGAAGCAGAACAAGCTCGCCCAGCAGTACCTGTCCTCCGGCAAGCACCTCAAGCGCGCCAAGGACGACCTCCACGACCTGGTGGACAGCCAGTTCCACAAGACGCTGCTGGCACTCCCGGTGATGGGCGTGACCTTCTTCACCATCCTGCCCATCATCTTCATGGTGCTGGTGGCCTTCACCAACTATGACAACACCCATCAGCCGCCGGGCAAGCTCTTCACCTGGGTGGGGCTGGATAACTTCAGCACCCTGCTGACGGTGGAGGAGAACCCCGTCACCATCGTCGCGCAGGAGAACGCCGACGGCACGGTGATGCTGACCATCACCGCCAAGGACGGCGACATCATCACCGCGAAGACGGACAGCAAGGCATCCGCCAATGCGGCCGTGTCGCTGGTCGCGGACGGCAGCGGCGAATTCTCCCTGGAGGATCATGGCGACAAGACCGGTCTGCTGACGGTCTACGGCGATTCGGCCGACCCCGTCGAAATGCCCATCACCGGCCTGACCTTCGTCCAGACCCCCTCCATGGCCAACACCTTCAAGCAGGTCCTCCTCTGGACGCTCATCTGGGCGTTCTTCGCCACCTTCCTGAACTACTTCCTCGGCATGCTCGTCGCCATCATGATTAACAAGAAGGGCATCAAGTTCAAGAAGCTCTGGCGTACCATCCTGGTCATGACCATCGCCATCCCGCAGTTCATCTCCCTGCTGTATGTGTCGAAGATGTTCGCGGCGGACGGCCTGGTCAACAGCCTGCTGATGCGCTGGGGCTGGATCAGTCAGCCCCTCCCCTTCTGGACGGATGCCACCTGGGCGCGCTGCACCATCATCGGCATCAACATCTGGATCGGCATCCCCTACCTGATGCTCATCGCCACCGGCATCCTGATGAACATCCCTGCCGACCTGTACGAATCCGCCCGCATCGACGGTGCGAATGCCTTCCAGACCTACATGAAGATCACCCTGCCCTACATGCTCTTCGTCACCGGGCCGTACCTGCTGACCAGCTTCACGGGCAATATCAACAACTTCAACGTCATCTACCTCCTCAGCCAGGGCAAGCCCCTGTCCGTCGGCCTCGCCGGCAATGCGGGCAGCACCGACCTGCTCATCACCTGGCTGTACAAGATGACCGTCACCGACTCCAACTACAAGCTGGCCGCCGTCATGGGCATTCTGGTCTTCGTCGTCTGCGCGGTCATCAACCTGGTCGTCTACAATCTGATCCCGTCGGTCAAGAATGAGGAGGATTTCCAGTGATGGCTAAGAACAACAACATTCCGGAAGTCGACATCCTCGTCGACGAGGCCAAGGGTGTCATCCGTGAAATTCAGCCCGAAAAAAAGCTCCGATCCAAAAAGGGACATGAGCGCCGCGTCAATGCCGCCATCTACGTCATCCTCATCCTCATGTCCGTCATCTGGCTCTGCCCCTTCATCTTCCTGGTGTTCCAGTCCTTCCGCTCCTACGCCACGGAGACCGGCGGCATGGTCAACTACGTCCTGCCCAAGCATTTCTCCATGGACAACTACGTCTTCCTGTTCCAGGGGGCGGCGTTCTCGGCGAAGCTGCTGGTGAAGGATGCCTCCGCCATCATCCTGACGGTGCTGACGAATGCGGCGGGCATCCTGGGGATCGTGGCCTTCCTGAACCGCAAGCCCAAGAACCCCCTCGAGCCCGCCAAGGGCAATGTCAAGGGGGCGCTGCTGACGGCGGCATGCGTGCTGGTGCTGGATCTGGTGCGCTGTGTGGACTCCTCCAACTGCGACTTTGTCCGCTGGTTCATCAACACGCTGACGATCTCGGCCTTCTGCGCGGTCATCCAGACCATCATGGTGCTCAGCGTCTCCTACGCGCTGTCCCGCATGCGCTTCAACGGGCGCAAGCTGCTGATGAACGTCTGTCTGGTGCTGGGCATGTTCCCGGGCTTCCTGACGATGATCGTGCTGTACTATCTGCTCAAGATGCTCGGGCTGACGCAGGAGGGCGCGATCCCCGGCCTGATCCTGATCTCCTGTGCCTCCTCCGGCATGAACTACTACATTTCGAAGGGCTTCTTCGACACCGTGCCGAAATCCCTGGACGAATCCGCCCGCATCGACGGTGCGACACGCTTCCAGGTCTTCCTCAAGATCATCATGCCCATGGCCAAGCCCATCGTGATCTACACCATCCTAATGGCCTTCATGGGCCCCTGGGGCGACTATGTTTTCGCCTCCTATGTCGCGTTTGGCCACAAGGCCAGCTACAACGTGGCTGTCGGTCTTTACCGCTGGGTCAACACCCAGGATTACCAGGGCTACTTCACGCGCTTCTGTGCAGGCGGCGTGCTGGTGGCGATCCCGATCACCGCGCTGTTCATGGCGTTGCAGAAGTACTACGTTGAGGGTGTCACAGGCGGCGCAGTCAAGGGCTAACAGACTTCGTCTGGTTTCTCGCGATTGAGCTGGCTGTACTGCAAACAGCTTTCGCGTGGGGCTGCGACCCGTTTTCTCGCGATTGAGTTGGTTGTACTGCAAACAGCTTTCGCGTGGGGCTGCGAACCG
>CAZJOA010000214.1:1371-3122 GCA_964547515.1 uncultured Faecalibacterium sp. | reverse complement strand
GGAAAACATTCCGCAGCTATCCTCGAAAAAGTGGCTTTGCCACTTTTTCGAAACCGTGCCGGAGTGTTCTCCTGCTTATTCAACGTTTCCGGGCTGGATTTTCTTCCCGGTCACGCGCGTGTCCGCAGCAGCTGCACCGTCAGGAAGCCCACAAAGGCGCATTCCACCAGGATGACATTGCCGTCCCCCGTGCGGAAGGCCTCCAGCACGGGCAGCAGCACCCCGATCACCGCCAGATATTGGCTGAGCACCACGACGATCAGCGTCACCAGCGGTATCCACAGCAGCCCGGAGAACGGCTCGCGCTTCTTCGTCGCCCCGCACAGGGGCAGCATCAGTGCCAGCGCCGCACCCACCAATGCCCCGCGGAACGCCTCCGTCCAGAACGGTATGCCCCCCAGCAGCGGGAACACGAAGCACAGCAGCGCCGTCATCACCAGCGGAAGCACCGCCACGCACAGCTTGCGCAAAAACATCACAGTTCCTCCAGCATTTTCTTTTCCTTGTCGGTCAATTCGGCCTTTTCCAACAGGTCAGGGCGGAAGCGCTTTGTCACCCGCAGGCTTTCCTGCCGCCGCCACTGCCTGATCCTCGCGTGATCGCCCGACAGCAGCACCTCCGGCACTTCCATGCCCTTCAGCTCCCGCGGACGGGTGTACTGCGGATATTCCAGCAGCCCGTCGGAGAAGCTCTCCTCCTCGGCGGACTCTCCCGACCCCAGCACGCCCGGAATGAACCGCGCCACGCAGTCCGTCAGCACCATCGCGGCCAATTCGCCCCCGGTGAGGATGTAATCCCCAATGGAGATCTCCTCATCGATGCAGGCATCCAGCGCACGCTGATCCACGCCCTCATAATGCCCGCAGAGCAGCACCAGATGCTCTTCCCGGGCCAGCTGACGCGCCTTCCGGGTAGTCAGCGTCGTCCCGCGCGGGCCCATGAAAATGCGCCGCCCCTTGAAATCCTCCCCGCAGACGCTCTTCATCGCGTCCATGATGGGCTGTGCCAGCATGACCATGCCCGCACCGCCGCCAAAGGGGTAATCGTCCGTGTTCTTGTGCTTCCTGTCCGAAAAGGGGCGGATGTCCACGCATTCCACCTCGATCAGCCCCTGTTCTCTTGCCCGTCCCAATATGGACGAATCCAGCACGCTCCGGAACATCTCCGGGAAGATGGTCAGGATGGTGATCTTCATCCCTTACTCCTCCCACACGGCGACTTCATCCAGCCTTTCACGGATGACGCTGATGCGCTTCTCCGCCACGTCCACCGCCGGGAAAACGGCCTTGAGCGCCGGCACCATGACCGTCCTGCCGTTCCGGCGGAAGACATACACATCCACCACGCCATGCTGGAGCACATCCTCCAGCACCCCGATGGACTGCCCGTTTTCGTCCACGCCCTCGCAGCCGATCAGGTCGGAGATGTACACCTCGTCCTTCTCCAGCGGATTGGCATGCGGACGATCCACATACAGCTGCACGCCGCGCAGCCGTTCCGCGTCCTCCATGGACGCGCAGTCCGCCACAACGGCATACACGAACCCCTCGTGCACCCGATTGCACCTGCACTTCACCGGCTGATAGCTCTCCCCCTGCTTCACATACAGGGTCTTCCACCGCCGGAAATCATCATGATTCGCCGCATACGGCTTGATCTTGACCTCCCCCCGGATCCCCTGGGGCTTCAAAACCTCGCCGATCATCAAATACTCATTCATCTCGTCTTCTCCTTCGGTACGGGGGGGACGG
>CAZJOA010000214.1:0-1271 GCA_964547515.1 uncultured Faecalibacterium sp. | reverse complement strand
GGGGACGGCAAAGGTTCAATTCGCCGCTTCCCGAAAAAAGGGGCACAGGAAATGCCTTTCCCGCGCCCCTATGAAAATGCGAATTCGTATCACTTATCGTCCTCGACGATCTCGACATAAACAGGCTTGCTGTTTTTGGCCGTCGCGGCCTTGATGACCGTGCGGATGGCCTTGGCGATGCGACCCTGCTTGCCGATGACCTTGCCCATATCCTCGTCCGCCACGCTGAGCTCCAGGATGATGGCCTCGGCCTCCGTCTCACGGACGACCACCTGGTCGGGATGATCCACCAGGGACTTCGCCACAAATGTGAGCAATTCTTGCATGAGGGTGTCCTTTCTGCCGACTGGCGATCAGCAAATGCGCCGCATGGATGCCATGCGAACACATCTGCCGAAAAGAAGCGGGATGCCTTCCGCTTACTTCTCGATGACGCCGGTCTTCTTCAGCAGAATGCGGACGGTATCGGTGGGCTGAGCACCGCAGCCGATCCAGTACTTGGCGCGCTCGCCATCCACCTTGATCTCAGCGGGCTGGGTCATGGGGTTGTAGTAGCCGATCTCCTCGATGAAGCGGCCATCGCGGGGGCTGGCGACGTCAGCGACGACAACGCGGTAGAAAGGCTTCTTCTTCATACCCATGCGCTTGAGACGAATCTTAACAGACATTTTTGTGTTCCTCCTCAAAATTCTTTGTGTGTTGATCTATATGGAAATCATACGCTTGTTTGCCATATGACACCACGCTGTTTTCATGGGGACTTATTTCATCCCGGGGAATCGGCGCATCATGCGCTGACCGCGTCCGCCCTTCATCTGGCTGGTCATGCGTTTCATCATGTCCTTGGCCTGCTCGAACTGGCGGATGAGCTGGTTGACATCCTGCACGGTCGTGCCCGAACCGGCGGCGATGCGCTTGCGGCGGCTGGCGTTGAGCACGCCGGGATTGCGGCGCTCACGCGGGGTCATGGAGCGGATGATGGCCTCGGGCTTCTTCATCGCGCCCTCGTCCACATCGATGTCCTTCCCGCTGAAGCCGGGGATCATCTCCAGCATGGACTTGATGCCGCCCATCTTCTTCATGGACTGCATCTGCTCCAGGAAGTCCTCCAGGGTGAGGTCAGCGGTGCGGGCCTTTTTGGCGAGCTTATCGGCGTCATCCTCATTGAAGACCTCCTGGGCCTTGTCGATGAGGGTGAGGACATCGCCCATGCCGAGGATGCGGCTGGCCATGCGGTCGGGGTGGAAGGGCTCGATCTCGGAGAGCTTCTC
>CAZJOA010000213.1:0-3128 GCA_964547515.1 uncultured Faecalibacterium sp. | reverse complement strand
GCATTCCCGCCCCGTATGGGTGCGGTTTTTTATTTGGGCAGGCTGACGGAGAAGACCTCGCTGTTGCTGATGACGATGGCATAGCCGTTGTCCGTCAGGCCGACGAAATCGGTGACGCTGCGGTTGTCGGGGAGGTTCATGTCATAGGCGTAGAAGCGCTGGCTGCTGACCTGACCGGCGTAGAGATAGTTGTCGGAGAAGGCGTAGATGCGTCCGCCGTCGATGGCCGCGCCGACACAGGCGGAGGGCAGGGTATACCGGCGATCGAGGGCGGAGGAGAAGACGCGCAGCTCGGTGATGGACAGCGTGGAAGAGGTCTGGGCGGTGGGGGCGAGGAGGAACTGCGTCGCGCCGCGGTCGGGCGTGGCATGGTCGAGGTACTTCCAGCCGTACACCAGCATGGTGTCGTTGACGTTCTGTGCGCCCTTGTAGTCGTAGATGTACATCTGCTGGGTGGAGAAGACATTCAGCATCTGGTCGGCATAGATGATCTTGTACGCCAGATGCTCGCCCAGGTTGACCTCGCCCGTGTTCATCTGGCCGACCTGATAGGTGTGCATGATGGACGCGATGGCGGGGTTGTAGATGTCGTAGGAGAGCGTCCACATGTACTCATTGTTCGCGCCGTAGAAGCCGCAGTCCAGGATGAGCATGCCGTCGTAGGCCTCGGTCTCGCTGTCGACCTGCGTGCCCTGCAGATCCTTGACGGTGAGGGTGGCCTTGAGGTCATCACCGGTGATGACGGCGGCGTACTTCTTGCCGATGCGGGCGAACTGGATGGGTGCGCCCATGGACTCGTTGTAGGAGGGCTTGCCCTTGGCGTTGACGATGAAGAGCTGCGTCCCGGCCCAGATGACGATGTGATCGTCGGACACGGCGAAGGACGCGCCGTCACCCACGGGATACGACCATTCGATGCCGCCGCCCGCGTTGACAAAGTGGATGGACTCACCGTCGTAATACAGCACGCCATCCTGGAAGACCGTCACATCCTGATGGGCATAGCAGGGGAGGGACAGCGCACTGACGGTGGTCGTGCGGGTGAAGTAGCCAAACAGGTTCACCGCGCCGATGATGAGGAGCACGATGACGATCAGGATGATCCAGTTGCGCAGCTGCTTGCGGCGCTTGCGCTTGGCGGCATCCGCATCGGGGATGAGGGGGGCGTTCTTGCTCTGCATAGACAAAACTCCTTGCAAGGGAATTGGAAATGTGCATCAAAAAGGACGTGCCGAAAAGCACGGCACATCCCCATTATAGCAGGAATCCGTCCGGGTTGCAACCATTATTCCAGTCCGCGCAGCATTTCCACCATATCGGCGAAGGTGCCCATCGCGCCCGTCCAGGGCTGTTCGCCCCAGGGGATGCGGCAGTCCGTCACCAGATAGCCATCCATCCCGCAGGACGCGGCACAGGCCATGTCCTCCCGGTCGTCGTTGCCGATCATCAGGCAGCGTGTCGGGTCGAGGGACAGCCGCTGACAGATGTCCGCATAGTACGCCGGATTGGGCTTGCAATGCCGGTCGGAGGTGTAGCAGGTCACCAGGTCGAAGTCCTCCGGCGCAAGGCCGATCCAGCTCAGGCGTGTGCGCTGACCGGCCATGGGGAAGAGGGGATTGGTGGCGAGGACGACGGTGTCCGCCTTTTCATGGGCAAGGCGGACGGCCTCCCGGGCCAGGGGGTTCGCGCCGGTGGCGGCACGCGCCGCATGGAAGCCCGTGGCGTAGAATTCGTCGCAGACCGGTTCGAGCACCGCACGCTCCGAACCCGTTGCCGCACAGAAATGCTCCCAGAACACATCGGCGTTACACTTGCCGCCGGGGTTGGCGATCATGGCGTTGGTGGCATCCCACAGGGGCTGGAGGATCGCCTCGCCCTTGAGCCCCAGGGGGGACAGCGTCCGGGTCAGCGCCCCGAAATATGCCTTGACGAAATCCTCCAGCGCCATGGGCAGGAGCGTCCCGTCCAGATCGAACAGTATGGCCTGATAATGCATCGTGATGACCTCCAGATCGGGGTGATGCTACGATTATACCCCATCTGCGCGCCGAATACAAATCAAGGATTCGTGAACCTTCACGCGGCGGGCAGCTCTTCGACGGTGGGTTCGATCATCATGTCGCGGATGAACTGCTCAAAGAAGGTCAGCACGTTCTCATCGTTGCCGGTGGCGAAGAACACGCCGATGTACATGTCGCTGGTGTCGCACTGGAGCATGGCCTGCATGCCGGGTAGACCGGCGCAGGGGATGGCGAACTGGTGCTTTTCGCCGGAATCCTCATTGATGCGGTTGCCGCGGCTGAGGCTGACGCCGGCGGCTTCGAGGTCGGCGAGCAGGTCGGGGAGCACCTCATCCAGCTCCATATACGCGCCCTGAGCGGCGTAATTCTGGAATTCCGTCCGCGGGAGGACGTAGATGTCGCAGTCCCGTGCCGCCACGCGCGTGGTGAGGATCATCGAGCCGTAGGTCTCGTCCGGCATGATGTACATGGCTTCCATTTGCTCCATGTCGGGGAGGAGGTCAAGGCGAACCTGCTCCATGTAGGCGTTGAGGTTCTCGTCCGAGCCATAGGAATAAACGCCTACGACGATCTTCTTTTCGTCCGGGACGCGATAGGCGGTGACGGAATAGGTGATGTTCCAGCCGAAGATGGCCACCACCGCGAGGACGGCGTATTTCCAGAGGGAGTAGGTCAGATGATTGCGGAGCTTCTCCTTGGTGACAGGGGTCTTCATGTCAGAAAAACCTTCTTTCTCGGTGCATTCAGGGGGATTTTACCCCGCGTGTGTGAAATGGGAATGAAGAAAATGTCCCAACAATAGGGTATCATGGAAGGGCTGATCCGTCAAGCGGCGGATGCGGACGAAAATTCGGCGGATTTCTGCGGAAAAAGCGTGCAAAATGGCGCGATGTATGCTATACTGAAAAAGTACAAATTGATGAAGGAGCACGATTAGTCATACCGGGAACTCAGTTTATCAAAAAGCGTCATGAGCGACCAATGATGGGTGATTCGAAACGTTGGTGGGCGGATGGGTGAGGCGGCTGCATCGAGACCTCAAAGGGGACGGTGCGGCGAATATGCGGGGGATTGCTTCATGTTCTCATTCCAGCTATGGAGAAAAGG
>CAZJOA010000212.1:0-3178 GCA_964547515.1 uncultured Faecalibacterium sp. | reverse complement strand
ATTGTATCACAAGGGAAAGGGGGTGTCTACAGTTTAGATGGAAAATAGTATAAATCAGGTTATGGTAGTCAAAACGGTAGTCGGAAGGGGTCAGAACGGGGGTCAGCCGCCCGCAGGACATCGCCCCCGTCTCCCCACCTTGACTTCCTGCCGCGGGTGTGCTACAATCAAAAGGCGAGGTGGCGGCAGGTCGGGCTCCCTTTATGGGTCAGGCGTTCAGAGTGCTTTGCAGTGCGGCTTTGAGTGCCTTTCCGCGTTCGGCGAGGTATTTCAGCGTTTCGGGGTCGGTCGTGCGATTCTGAATCTGCTCAAGTTCGTCCAGTCGTGCGCAAAGTTCCATGCGGTGGCTCTGTTCGTGGGGTTTAGCAACCTTCTGCTGGTCCATGCTTTCACCTGCCCTTTCTGCCGGGGGCTTTTGCCCTCCTGACATGTATGATTATATCGTACTTTGCAGCGTGTGCCAATCGTTTTTCGGCACGCTTGCGAAAATTTTTTGCGACAATGAACATGGAGGTGATCTCATGGGCAAGACTTCTTCCGCCGTAAAGAACAAGTACAATCGCAAAGCTTACGACCGTATCGAAATTACCGTCCCCAAGGGGCGAAAGGCAACCATCGAGGAATACGCCGCTGCAAATGGCGAATCTATGAATGCACTCATCGCCCGCCTGCTCCGTGCCGAAATGGGCATCAAGGACGAGGACTGGAAGCTCCCGCACCACGAAGAGGAATGACCCATTCTTTTTGTTCCGCCTGACGGAGGTGGTTCTGCGCCCCCGATGGCAGGTTTTTTGAAAAAGTTCGTTTTAGGGGTTGACATTTCCGCCGAATTGGTGTATTATATCTCTTGTCGCCTGGCAATGTGTGTTGCTCGCGGCGCATTCCATGTCGCGGGGTAGAGCAGTTTGGTAGCTCGTCGGGCTCATAACCCGGAGGTCGCAGGTTCAAGTCCTGCCCCCGCAACCACTTGGCTCAATAGCTCAGCTGGCCAGAGCGTCCGGTTCATACCCGGCAGGTCATAGGTTCGAATCCTATTTGAGCCACGGCGAACGCATTCAAGTTTCTGACTTGGATGCGTTTTTTTGTTGTCGCGGAGGACGCGCTGGGGCTGCGTTCGTCCCCCCCGGCTGACTGTCCGCCGCCCGCGCCGGACGAATCGTCCGCAAAATGCAAAAAAGTCCTCCAAGGGGCTTGACAAGATGCGCACAACTGTATATACTATGGCATGTACAGTATGAACAGAATGCACAGGAGGTGATGGCTTGCAGCTGCTGATCGACAACAAGAGCGGCACGCCCATCTACGAGCAGATCTGTACGCAGATCAAGGCTCAGATCGTCAGCGGTGCTTTGCGCGAGGACGAGATGCTCCCGTCCATCCGCGGTCTGGCCAAGGACCTGCGCATCAGCTACATCACGACGAAGCGCGCCTATGACGAGCTGGAGCGCGAGGGCTATCTCTACACCATCCCGGCGAAGGGCTGCTACGTCGCGGCGCGGAATGCGGAGCTCATCCGCGAGGAGAACCTCCGGCAGATCGAGGCGCACATCGAGGAGATCGCCCGACTGGCTGCCAGCGGCGGCGTGTCCCGCAGCGATGTGCTGGACATGGTGAATTTCGGTTTGGAGGAACTGACATGAATGCCATGAATGCATTGGAAATCAGAGGTCTGACGAAGCATTACCCGGGGTTTTCGCTCTCCGGGCTGGATCTGACGCTGCCCAGCGGCTGCATCATGGGGCTGGTGGGTGAAAACGGCGCGGGCAAGAGCACGACCATCCGCCTGATCCTGAACATGCTCCGCAGGGACGGCGGCAGCGTGACCCTGCTGGGTCGGGACAATCAGGAGGAACTCAGCCTGACCAAGGAGAGCATCGGCGTTGTGCTGGACGAGGTGGGCATCCCGGACTGCCTGAACCCCCGGCAGGTCGGCAGGATCATGGCGAAGATGTATCGCCAGTGGGATCAGCCGGTGTATGAGGGGCTGCTGCATCGGCTGAAGCTGCCGGACGCAAAGCCCTTCAAGGATTTTTCCCGGGGCATGCGGATGAAGCTGGGCATCGCCATCGCCCTGTCCCATCACAGCAAGCTGCTCCTGCTGGACGAGGCGACCTCCGGGCTTGATCCCGTCGTCCGGGACGAGGTGGTCAGCATGCTCCTGGACTTCACCCGCGAGGACGACCACGCCATCCTCATCTCCTCCCACATCGTCAGCGATCTGGAGAAGCTCTGCGACTACATCGCCTTCCTGCATCAGGGGAAGCTGCTGCTCTGCGAGGAGAAGGATCGGCTGATGGAGGAATACGGCATCGTCCGCTGTTCGGCGGATGAGGCCGACGCACTGCCCGCCGCGAGCGTCCTGCACCGCCGGGATTCGGCTTACGGCGCGGAACTGCTCATGAAGCGCAGCGATGTGCCCGACGGCATGCATGTCAGCCCGGTGAGCATCGAAGAGCTCTTCGTGTGCATGGTGAAGGGGGAGAATGAATGATGCGCATGGATCGCATAAAGGGTCTGCTGCTGAAGGACTTTTACATGGCCGCGCAGCACTGCCGGATGCATCTGGTGGTGATGCTGGTCTTTCTGGCGCTGGCCGTCATGGACGAGGGGAACATGATGCTCCTGCTGTTCCCGTGCGTGCTGGGCGGACTGCTGCCCGTGACGCTCCTGTCCTACGACGAGCGCAGCCACTGGCTCGAATACTGCGGGACGATGCCCTGCACAAAGCGCGAGCTGGTGTCCGCCAAATTCATCGTGGCGCTGACGGTGCAGGGCGCGGCCATGCTCGTCTCCCTGCTGGTACAGGGCGTGCGCTTGGCCATCGGCGGCATGGTGGACGGCGAACTGCTGTTGCTCTACGCGGGTCTTTTCTGCATCGCGAACAGCGTGTCCGCCGTGATGCTGCCGCTGTCCTTCAAATTCGGCGTGGAGAAGGCGAATGTCGTCTACTATCTGCTGATGGGCGGGTTCTGTGCCGGAAGCCTGGTGATGTCCTCCGTGCTGGAGGAAACGAACGTCACCCTGCCCGGCGCAGGGCTTTCCCTGGGGCTGATGGTGGTCGCGGCGGCGCTCTATGTGCTGTGCTGGCGGCTGTCCATCCGCTTCTACGAAAAGCGCGAACGCTGAAAACCGCATACAAATGCCCCTCGTCTGTGTCTGACGAGGGGCGATTTCTGTC
>CAZJOA010000211.1:0-3215 GCA_964547515.1 uncultured Faecalibacterium sp. | reverse complement strand
GTCGGACTGCCGTCCGACAACGTCCTCGGGGGGCAATCCCTCCGTCATGCTCACTACGTTCGCATGCCACCTCCCTTTACACAAGGGAGGCTCTGCGCTGGCTTCGCGGGGCGATTGCAAGCAAGCCCGACCCAGAAGGCAAGACGCTCGCGCCCCTCGTCCTGGTCGGACTGCCGTCCGACAACGTCCTCGGGGGGCAATCCCTCCGTCATGCTCACTGCGTTCGCATGCCACCTCCCTTTGCACAAGGGAGGCTTTTCGCCCTCCCGCGGGTGCTGCTTGAAGGCGCAGCCCATTCCATCGCGAGAGAATGGGTCGAAGAGTACGAAGTCCCCAAGAAAAAGCGGAGGCCGCTTCCACGTTTGCCGTGAAAGTGACCTCCGAATGTGTTTTATGGTTTCGATGGCCGCTCACCCCAGGTCGGGCTCGTCCACCAGCATCACCCGGCCGGACTTGCCCTCCGTCTCCACGATCAGCAGCGTGTTCTCGCCCTCGCGCAGCAGCGGCGCGGGGATGTACAGGCGCTTCTGCGGGCCGATCTCCCAGAAGCGTCCCAGGCAGAAGCCGTTCAGCATCACCGTCCCCTTGCCCCAGCCGGTCAGGTCGAGCCAGGTGTCCGCCCTTTCGTCCACGTGGAAGGTCAGCTGATGCACCGCGGGCGCATGGGCAGCGGTTTCGCCCCGGGGCTGGAGGGACGCCATGACCGCCTCGTCACAGACGAACATGTCCCAGCCGAACTTCTGATGGTCGTTGATGACCACGCCGCTGTCGATGCCCTTGCGCTGATGCTCCAGCATGAAGGAGTAGTTCACGCGCCCCATGTTCTCCATGAGGATGTCCAGCACCGCGCCCTTGCGGACGGGCACGGGGGTATCGAAGCGATGGGCGGCCTTCAGGTCGTGATCGTAGAGGGTCGCGATGATCTCGCCGTCCAGCAGGATGACCGCGCGGTCATTGGCGGACACCAGGCGGATGCTGCGCAGCTCGTCCTCGTTGGTCAGGACGGTGCGGTAGAGGGTGTAGCCGTAATTCTGGCCCAGGCGCTCCATGCTCATGGGACAGACGCTGCGGATGACGTTTCGTTCGGCGAGCAGGTCGCACAGGGGCTGAGCGGCGACGCGGACAGCTTCGCCGTAAGCCCTGCGGGGAATGTCGGGGATGTCGATGGCCGGGAGCGTCCCCTTGCGTGCCTCGATCGCCGCCTTGAACAGGCGGTACTTCTCCGTGATGCGCCCGTCCTCGGTCAGCAGCGCGTCGTAGTCGTAGCTGGTCACGTCCGGCGTCAGTTTGTCGTAGTAGTTCGAGCCGTTCATCAGCCCGAAGGACGTCCCACCGTGGAACATGTAGATGTTCACATGCCCCATGTCGAGGATGTCGGCGAAATCCTTCGCGGAGGACGCGGCATCGGTGTGGGCATGCTTGCCGCAGCCCCAATGGTCGAACCATCCGCACCAGAACTCCATGCACATCAGCGGCGAAATGCCCTGGGACTGCATGTAGGCGAAGCGTTCCCGGGCATGCGAGCCGAAGTTGCCCGTCTGGAACACGCCGTCCACCTTGCCGCAGGCCAGCATGTCGTGCTCCGGGCCGTCGGAGGTGACCAGGGGGACATCGATGCCGCGGTCGATCATGCCGTCGCGCAGCTTGGCCAGATAGGCCTTGTCATCGCCATAGGAGCCGTATTCGTTCTCCACCTGCATCATGATGATCGGGCCGCCATGGGTGATCTGCAAGGGGACGAGGCGGGGGAGGAGCTCATCGAAATAGGCGAGGAACTCCCGCATGTAGGGCTCGTAGTCGCAGCGGAAGCGCATGCCGTCCTGTGCCAGCAGCCAGGCCGGGAAGCCGCCGAACTCCCATTCCGCGCAGATATAGGGGGACGGGCGGATGATGACCCACAGCCCCAGCTCCTGCGCGATGCGGATGAACGCGCACACATCGCGGTCGCCCTCGAAGAGGAATTCGCCGCGCCGGGGCTCATGGAAGTTCCACGGGATGTAGGTCTCCACCGTGTTGCAGCCCATGGCCTTGAGCTTGAGCAGGCGATCCCGCCAGTATTCCGGCACGACGCGGAAATAGTGGATCGAGCCGGAAATGATCTGGAACTTCTCGCCGTTCAGATAGAAGGAATCCTTGATCTGGAAGATACCCACTTGTCAAAAACCTCCGGGAAGCATGTATTTCAGCAGTGTATCACGGGGGACTCACCTGCGCATGAGCAGGCCGTCCTTCTCGACCACCTCGAAGAAGAAAGGACGTTCCTCCAGGTGGGTGTTGGGGCTGTGCAGGGTCATCATGAGCCGTCCGTCCTTGGTGCGGAAGATCATGCCATGACCGCCGTCCTTGCGGAAGAGGGGTTCGACCTGCTTGAATTCGCCGGTGATCTCCCCATTGGAGCTGCGTGCCAGCCCCTGGGTATAGCCGTCCTTGGAGAACGCCGCCCAGAGCATGAGCAGCGTGCCGTCCGCCGTCCGCCACAGGAACGGGCCGTCCGTCACGAAGGACGGCTTGCCCAGCACGGGTCGCCCGGGGACGATCCATTCCGCCTCGGACGCGGTGAACAGCAGCCTTGGCGGGCCGGCGGGGGACATCAGGTCATCGCTGAGCTGCACCGCCCAGATCTCGCCGTCGATGGCCTGCACCCATTCGTGGCAGAAGACCATCCACGGTTTGCCCTGACCGTCCACATGGAAGGTGCCGTCCAGGCATTCCCAGTCGGCGGGGGTGATGCGGCCGTCGCTGTGGGGGACGAAGGGTCCCATGGGGCTGTCCGCCCGGAGAATGCATGTCCCGCGGCACACGCCCTCCGCCTTGAAGGACGCGAACATGTAGAACGCGCCCTGCCACGGATGCACCTCGGGTGCCCAGTAGTTCCTGTCCGCCCAGAACGAGCCATCGTTGCGGAAGACCTCGTGGGGTTCGGACCAGTTCTCCAGATCGTCGGAGACATACACGTCAAAGCCGTCCGCCTGTCCCCAGCAGGTCGCGCCGCGCGTGCCGTAGAGGTAGTATTTGCCCTCATGCAGGAGGACAAAGGGGTCGCGGAGGTTGATGTCCGTCAGCTTCATATAAAAATGGCCTCCCCGTCATTGCTTTCTGCCGATAGTATAGCAAATCCCTGCCCAAAAAGCAATCCGGAAAACCGTGTTTTGCAGATTTGCCTTCCGGCAGGAAAAGAACGCGGCGCTGTCGAATCCCTATCGAAAATGAGGGTG
>CAZJOA010000210.1:0-3224 GCA_964547515.1 uncultured Faecalibacterium sp. | reverse complement strand
GTTTCTATTGCATTTCTGACTTTTGCGGACAAAAAGTGCCGCTTTGCCCGGCGAAAGGATTGACGAACCGCGCAAATAGGAGTACAATAGTTTCTGATGGGATGTAATCGTTTACATTCCGGCTGTCACATACATTCAGAACCATCCCTGATGGAGGAAAATGCACTATGGAACGACTGAGCGCTGCCCTGTCCCCTGCTGCGACCCGTCCCGTGAAGGTGCTCCAATTTGGCGAGGGCAACTTCCTGCGGGCTTTCGTGGATTATTTCATCGACATCGCCAATGAGAAGACTGACTTCAACGGTAGCGTGGTGTTAGTCAAGCCCATTCCCTTCGGCAGCCTGGATATGTTCCACGCACAGGACTGCCGCTACACAGTGCTGCTGCGCGGCCTGGTGGACGGTCAGCCCGTGGAGCAGAGCCGCCTTGTCACCTCCGTGGCCGATGCGGTGGACGCATACGGCGAATACGAGAAGTACGCCGAATACGCCAAGTGCGAGACGCTGCGCTTCGTCGTCAGCAACACCACCGAGGCCGGTATCGTCCTGAAGGAGGACGACGACTTCGCCGCGTGTCCGCCCGTGTCCTTCCCCGGCAAGCTGTGCAAGTTCCTCTACGAACGCGCCGAGCATTTCGGCTACGCACAGGACAAGGGGCTGGTCATGCTGCCCGTGGAGCTGATCGACGACAACGGCATCATGCTCAAAAAGTGCGTCAAGGAGCTGGCACGCATCTGGAATCTGGGCGACAGGTTCACCGCCTGGCTGGACAGCGCATGCGTGTTCACCTCCACGCTGGTGGATCGCATCGTCACCGGGTATCCGCGCGATGAGGTGCAGCCCATCTGGGAGAAGCTGGGCTATGAGGATCGCATTCTGGTGACGGCCGAGCCCTTCGGCCTGTGGGTCATCGAGTCCGACCGCGACATCTCCGCCGAGCTCCCCCTGCCCCAGTGCGGCTTGCCCGTCATCTACACCGACAATCAGAAGCCCTACAAGCAGCGCAAGGTGCGCATCCTCAACGGTGCACACACCTCCTTTGTGCCGGCGGCCTTCCAGTGCGGGCATGACATCGTCCTCCAGGCGATGAACGATCCGCTGATCCTGCATTTCATGCAGCGCACCCTCTACGACGAGGTCATCCCGACCCTGGCGCTGCCCCGCGAGGATCTGCTGTCCTTCGCCGAGGCCGTCACCGGGCGCTTCAAGAACCCCTACATCAAGCATGCGCTGCTGTCCATCTGCCTGAACAGCGTGTCGAAGTGGCGCGCGCGCTGCATGCCCTCCCTGCTGGGCTATGTGGAGAAGACCGGTGAGCTGCCCGCACGGCTGACCTTCTCCCTGGCGAGCCTGATGAACCTCTACCGCGGCGGCGTTCTGGTGGACGGCAAGCTGGAATGCAAGCGCGGCGAGGAGACCTACACCCTTCAGGATGACGCCGCCGTGCTGGAATTCTTCGCCGCCACGGGCGACCTGTCCCCCCGTGAACAGGTCGAGGCCTTCCTGTCCAACGCGGACTTCTTCGGCCCGGAGCTTTGCAAGGTCCCCGGCCTGATCGACAGCGTCACCGCGTCCCTGGAGGCCATCATCGCCAAGGGCATGCGCACCGTGATGGAACAGAAATTCGGCGAATGAGCCGACAACGAGGAGGTACGCCCCATGGCTGAACTGCTGCGCATCGCCGGTCAGGACAATGTGGCCGTTGCGCTATCCGCGATCGAAAAGGGCGCGGTGCTCACGGTGGACGGCATCACCGTCACCGCCGCGGACGACATCCCCGCCGGACACAAGGTCGCCCTCATGCCCATCGCCGCCGGGGAAAAGGTCATCAAGTACGGCTTCCCCATCGGCTATGCCACCCAGGACATCGCCCCCGGACGGCATGTCCACGTCCACAACCTGCACACCTGCCTGTCCGGTGAGCTGGAATACACCTGGCATCCCGTCGCGCCCCATGTGTCCGCCCCACAGGCGGATGCGACCTTCATGGGCTATCCCCGCAGGGACGGACACGTGGGTGTCCGCAACGAATTGTGGATTCTGCCCACCGTCGGCTGCGTCAACGATGTCGCCCGTGCGCTGGAAAAGGCCGGACAGTCCCTCATCGGCGGCGGCGTGGAGACGGTGTACGCCTTCCCCCACCCCTATGGATGCAGTCAGATGGGCGACGATCAGGAGAACACCCGCACCATCCTGGCGAATCTGGCCACCCACCCCAATGTGGGCGGCGTGCTGGTGCTGGGTCTGGGCTGCGAGAACAGCGGGGCGGACATCATCCGTGCGCACATGGGTGATTACGACGAAAGCCGCGTGCGCTTCCTCATCAGCCAGCAGGTGGAGGACGAATTCGCCGAGGGCTTGCGTCTGCTGACCGAATTGGCGGACAACATGCGCGGCGAGGTGCGCGTCCCCTGCCCCGCATCGAAGCTGGTCATCGGCCTGAAATGCGGCGGCAGCGACGGCTTCTCCGGCATCACCGCGAACCCCGTCATCGGCGGCTTCTCCGATCTGCTCGTCGCCCAGGGCGGCACGACCATCCTCACCGAAGTGCCCGAGATGTTCGGCGCGGAGACCATCCTCATGGATCGCTGCGAGACCGAAGAGCTCTTCGGCAAGACCGTCCGCCTCATCAACGACTTCAAGCGCTATTTCGAGGAGTATCATCAGACCATCTACGAGAACCCGTCCCCCGGCAACAAGGCGGGCGGCATCTCCACGCTGGAGGACAAGGCGCTGGGCTGCACGCAGAAGAGCGGCTTCGCGCCGGTGAAGGACGTTCTGGCCTATGGCGAAAAGGTCAAAACCGCCGGGCTGAACCTGCTTTCCGCCCCCGGCAACGACCTGGTGGCGTCCACCGCCCTGGCGGCCTCCGGCGCACAGATCGTGCTCTTCTCCACCGGGCGCGGCACGCCCTTCGCCTGCCCCGTCCCCACGGTCAAGATTTCCACCAACACCCCCCTGGCCACCCGCAAGCACGGCTGGATCGACTTCAACGCCGGTCAGCTGCTGACGGACGGCAAGTCCCTCCCCGAGCTGAGCGATATGCTGATGGACTATGTGCTGCGCATCGCCGGCGGCGAACAGGTCTGCTCCGAACGCAACGGCTTCCACGACCTCGCCATCTTCAAGACGGGTGTGACGCTGTAAGGTGTC
This sequence comes from uncultured Faecalibacterium sp., assembly GCA_964547515.1. Classification (GTDB taxonomy): domain Bacteria; phylum Bacillota; class Clostridia; order Christensenellales; family Aristaeellaceae; genus UBA11524. The sequence continues at coordinate 72 of CAZJOA010000210.1, read as the reverse complement.
AGCCTGATACACACGAAAGCCAGGCGCTTCATCGGCAAGCGTCTGGCTCGTTTTTGACAGATTCCTTCATTA
>CAZJOA010000209.1:0-3333 GCA_964547515.1 uncultured Faecalibacterium sp. | reverse complement strand
GGCTGCCTTGCACATTTCGGCGAATGATGGTATACTGAGCGCAGTCCATTTCCACTTTTCCATTCTGAAAGGATATGATCGATATGCGTCAGCAGCTTCTTGACCTGCGCCGCGTGATGGCCGCGCATGGTGTGGATCATTGCCTCGTTCCCTCCAACGATTTCCATGGCTCGGAGTACCTGAGCGACCATTTCAAGGCGCGCAGCTGGATGAGCGGCTTCACCGGGAGCGCCGGGACGCTCCTGGTCAGCGCGGACTGGGCAGGCCTGTGGACGGATGGCCGCTATTTCATCCAGGCGGCACAGCAGCTGGAGGGCAGCGGCATCGAGCTGATGAAGATCGGCGAGCCGGGCGTCCCCACGCTGAATGAGTATCTGGAGAAGCATCTGCAAAAGGGGCAGGTGCTGGGCTTTGACGGGCGTGTGGTGTCCACCCGACAGGTGATGGGGCTGCGTCAGATCGCCGAAAAGTGCGGTGCGTCCATCGCCTGTGAGGACGATCTGGTGGGGGAGATCTGGACGGATCGTCCCGCCCTGAGCGCTCAGCCCGCCTTCGAATTGTCCGCCGATGTGGTCGGCAAGTCCCGCGCGGAGAAGCTCCTTGACCTGCGTGCCGCCCTGTCCCGGGAAAACGCCGATGCGGTGGTCATCGCGTCCCTGATGGACGTGTGCTGGCTGATGAACCTGCGCGGCGCGGACGTGGCATGCACGCCGGTGGTGCTGTCCTTTGCGGCGGTCACGGCGGAGGACGCGGTGCTCTTCGTCAACCCCGATGTCCTCAGCGAGGAGATCCGGCACAGCCTGGCCAATGACGGCGTGACCGTCCGCCCGTATGAGGAGGTGTACGCCTTCGTCCGGGGTCTGTCCGCCGGTACGACGGTGCTGATGAACCGCAATGTGGTCAACAGCAAGCTGACGGCATGCGTGCCGGAGGGCGTAGAGGTGCTCGACCGCCCCGACCCGACGACCCTGCCCAAGGCCTGCAAGAACGAGAAGGAGGTCGACAACTTCCGCATCGCCCACATCAAGGATGGCGCGGCGGTGACGAAGTTCATGCACTGGCTGAAGACGAATGTGGGCAAGCTCCCCATGGATGAGCTCTCCGTGGCGGAAAAGCTCGAGACATTCCGCCGCGAACAGCCCGGCTACATCGGCCCGAGCTTCTCACCCATTATGGGATATGGCGAACACGGCGCGATCGTGCATTATTCGGCGACGGAAGCGTCCTGCGCGAGGATCGAGGCGCGTTCCTTCCTGCTCAGCGACACCGGTGCGCATTTCATCGAGGGTACGACAGACATCACCCGCACCTATGCCCTGGGTGAGCTGACCGACGACGAGAAGCGCTTCTATACCCTTGTCCTCAAGGGCAATCTCCAGCTGGGCAATGCGCAGTGGAAGGCTGGCTGCACCGGCGCGAACCTTGACTATCTCGCCCGTGAGCCCCTGTGGCGGCTGGAGGCGGATTACAACCACGGCACGGGTCATGGCGTGGGCTATATCCTCAGCGTGCATGAAGGGCCGCAGTCCATCCACTGGGGACGCGCCAACGGTACGCCCCTGGAGGTCGGCATGATTACCTCCAACGAGCCGGGCTTCTATCTGGAGGGCGCATTCGGTGTCCGCCTGGAGAACCTGACCGCCGTCAGGGAGGTCGAAAAGAATGGCTATGGGCGCTTCCTGCGCTTCGAGACGCTGACCATGGTGCCCTTCGACCTGGATGCCATCGTCCCCGAGCTGCTGGGCGAGGAATGCCGCGGACTGCTCAATGCGTACCATGCCAGGGTGCGTCAGACGCTTGCACCGTACATGACGGATGAGGAGAACCTCTGGCTGGCGGACGCGACCCGCGCCATCTGATCGCGCAAACAACGCAAAAGGGAGGATCAGCCATGAAGAAGCTCCACATGGGCGCGGCACATTGCGCCCTGGATCTGGGTGACGGCAGCGAACGCGCCGAATATGTCAGCCAGGATTACATCCTGCACAAGCTGGGTCGGCCGCACCGCGCGGTCAACATCATGTACACCTATTATCCCCATGACAAGGAATGGCCTGCGCGCATCAGCGAGGCGTGGAAGGATCATGAGGTGTCCTTCCAGTGGGATTATCCCTACGACGACTATTTCCCCTTCGATGCGGAGGGTCAGCCCTTTCAGCAGATGCAGGACATCCGCCGCCATGGACAGGAGGTGCTGCTGACCCTCACGCTGGACTGCGGCCTCACCGATGCCGAGCTGCGCGATGTGGCACGCAAATTCCGCCCCTATGGCCGCATGATGCTGCGGATCAACCACGAGTGCTGCGGCGACTGGTTCCAGCATAACAAGCGCTACAGCTATGAGGAGGTTGGCGCGTTCTTCGTGCGGTTTGCGGGCATTCTCCGCGAGGAAGCCCCCAATGTGCGGATCATCTTCTGCGGCGGCTGGGGCAAGGAGGACGGCACGGTCGAGCGTGAGGAGGCCTTCCGCGACTGCTATGGCGCGGCGGACATCTGGAGCTGCGACTGCTATCTGGCGCTGCACTACGGCTGGCCCTACGGCACGGCCGAAGTGGGCGGCACGGGCTGGAAGGTGGACACCGTGCAGCAGAATATCGAGCTGTACGAGCGCACCTTCAAGCGTGCATGCGAGCTGGCGGGCGAAGCGAAGCCCATGACCACGGCGGAATTCAACACCGATGGCGACGTGACCGGCGCACGCATGCAGGGCGAATCCGTCGTGCGCTTCGCCCATTATTGGCGTGACCATCGGGTGGACTGGTTCAAGGCCATCAGCATGTATCAGTTCCGCGACCGGGGGCGGCTCGGCCTGGAGATCGAAGACCCCAACAATCAGGGCGTGGGCATTGAGCAGCCCATGCTCCGGCAGTACCGCGACGAGGTGCTGCATGACCCGTGGTTCATGCCCGAAATGACGGAGGGGGCGGACGTCTCCTTCCCGGCGGCCATGCGCTGGGGCGGCAGCGAGGATGCGGACGGCGTGGCCATCCCCCTGACCCTCGAGGGAAACCCCGAATTCTGCGAGATGACCGTGGAGCAGGACATTGGCCTGATGGTGGAGCTGAACGGCCGCTGGTTCTACAAAGCGCCGGGGACGAAGACCATCGACCTGATGAGCGCCTTCTTCGACAAGCCGCTGGACGCGCCCTGTACGCTGATGCTGCGTCTCTTTGCGCCCCCGGCGGACGGCCTGAACAGGGATGACGGTTCGCCGGACTGGGCGACGAACTACCGCGTGACGCTGGACAAAGCGCCGGAAATGCGCATTCGCTACCGTCCCGTGGGCGTGGTGGGGTGAGGGCTGTTTCATCCGCGGAAAAAACGGGTATCATC
>CAZJOA010000208.1:0-3337 GCA_964547515.1 uncultured Faecalibacterium sp. | reverse complement strand
AAACATTCATCAGCTTTTCTCGAAAAAGTGGCTTTGCCACTTTTTCGACACCCTGAGGGCCGCAGCCGTTATGGCGTGCGACTCCTTTGCTTATCGGAAGAGCGACATGATCTCCTGGGCGCTCAGGCTGCTGACCTGGCTTTCGCCGGGCTTGATGAGCTGATCGAAGAGCGCCTTCTTGCGCTGACCGAGGGCGACCACCTGCTCCTCGATGGAGGCATGCGTCACCAGGCGGATGACCTCCACCTTCTTCGTCTGGCCGATACGGTAGGCGCGGTCGGTGGCCTGCTCCTCCGCCGCGGGATTCCACCAGGGGTCATAGTGGATGACCATGTCCGCCCCGGTGAGGTTCAGCCCCGTACCGCCCGCCTTGAGCGATATGAGGAAGATCTGTGCGCCGTCCGTCCCGGCGTTGAACTGCTCGCACATTTCCACCCGGCGGGGCGCAGGGGTGTCGCCGTCCAGATACATGCAGGCATAGCCGCTGTTCTCCAATTCGCGCCGGAGGATCTTGAGCATGCTGGTGAAGGCGCTGAACAGCAGCACCCGCCGCCCCTTGGCCATGGCCTCGGGGAGGATCTCCAGCAGCAGGTCGAGCTTTCCCGATGTGCCGGTATAGTCCTCCAGCACCAGCGCCGGGTGACAGCAGATCTCGCGCAGCTGAGTGATGGCCGCCAGCACCTCCGTGCGTCCGCGGTCGAAGCCCTTCTCCCGGACGATGGCATCCACCCGGTCGCGCAGGCGCAGCATGGTCGCCTGATAGACCTTGCTCTGCTCCGGACTCATCTGGGCGGTCATGACCGTCTCGATCTTGTCCGGCAGCTCGGTCAGCACGTCCTTCTTCAGGCGGCGCATGAGGAAGGGGCTGATGCGTGCACGGAGCTCGTCTGCGTCGCTGCCGTCCTGATAGCGGCGCATGAACGCGCTGTAGGACAGCAAATACCCCGGCAGGACGAAGTTGAAGATGCTCCACAATTCGCCCACGCCGTTCTCCAGGGGCGTGCCTGTCAGGGCAAAGCGCGTCTGCGCATGCAGCTGGCGGACGGCGATTGCCCCCTTGCTGCCCGCATTCTTGATGTGCTGCGCCTCATCCAGGATGGCGAAGCGGAAATCGATGTCGGTGAGCAGCTGGATGTCCTGGCGGATCAGCGGATACGATGTGATGAGCACATCCACATCGGCGACTTCCCTGACATGGCGTATCTGACTGGCACGCTGTGCCGCCGTGCCGGCCATGACCATCACGGACAGGTCGGGGGCGAAGCGTTCCAGCTCGCTCAGCCAGTTGTAGGTCAGCGTCGTCGGCGCGACCACCAGGGACGGCCGGATCGCCCCGACCTTCCTCTCCGGGTCGCGCACGGACAAAAGCAGCGCGATGACCTGCACCGTCTTGCCCAGTCCCATATCGTCCGCCAATACGCCGCCCAGATGCAGCCGATCCAGCGTGTGCATCCACTGCACGCCGCGCTGCTGATAGGGACGCAGCGTCAGCCCGGCGGGCAGCTCGATCGCGGCCTCGGATGGGTCCGTCAGCGCATGGACGGTCTGCGTCACGCTGTCCTCCACCTCCACGGGGAGGTTCAGCCCGGCCAGCAGGCTCTCCATATAGCACGCGCGGTAGGCCTGGAGCTGCAAAAGATCCTCGCCGCCGGTCAGGAAGTCCACACCCTCCACGGCGGCGACCTCATAGATGCTCTCCGCCAGGGGACGCCATTCGTCCATGGCCGTGAGGTCGAGGAACGAGCCGTCCTTCAGGCGGAAATAGCGCCTCTGACGCGCAATGGCCTCCATAATGGCGTATATCTCCTGCGCCGGTTCGCCATTCTCCTCGAATCGCAGCTCCAGCGCCGTGCCATTCATGCGCATCTTGCCGCGCAGGGAGGGCTTCCGGGGTGCAAGGCGCTTGAACTCGTTGGACAGGTACACCTCGCTGACCGCCTGGAGCTTCGCCACGCCTTCGCTGACGAAATCGAAGATGGCATCCTGTCCGGCCAGGTACACATAGCCCTTGCTGGACGTAAAGCCCGATGCACCCAGGCAGTCCAGCACCTGACGCTCCGCGGCGGCATCGCGCAGGAGGAGCTTCTCGGTGCGGGAGATGCTTTCCGGCAGGGGGACTTCATCGAAGGGGTCGATCTCGCGTTCGCCGTAGCGGAAGGTGACACGCGCCACCACGTCCCGGGCGTTCGCCGCACGATCCAGATACACGCGCGCCGTCAGCGGCAGGCGAATCAGCTGACGCTGCAATTCGTCGGCGATCTCCACCACGGCCGTCAGCTGCAGGAAGGGCACCAGCTCGCCGATCACGCGCGCCGCCTCCCGCAGCGGATAGTCAAACTGACACTGACTGCCGCCCGTCAGCTGCTCATGATAGAGCACGCGCATCACCGCACGCTGATTCTCCTCCACATGGACGACCTTGTCCCCCACCAGCGCGTAGGAGCACGAGGCCGTCAGCGGGCGGAACTCCTTGGGGAAGCGCCCCACCACCGACAGGCCGCGCACATCGCTCGACACCCGGAAATGCAGCGGGATACGGCTCTGAATGACCCGCTTGACACCGTGGGTGCTATCGCCGTCCTTGATGGAGAAGGGCAGGGCGTGCAGTTCGTTCAGCACGGCCTCGGCGAAGGGCTCGGGCAGGAGCATCTCGCGCTGTTCCGCGCCGCGCAGCACCGCGCCGGCATCCTTCTGCGCCAGGCACATCGCCCGCAGGATCATCAGAATGCGGTTCTCCGCCGCACCGAAGCGCATCCATTCGGGATGGAAGGTGAAGCCCTTGCCGTATTCGATGGGCGTGCCGGCATCGATGGCCTCCAGCAGCTGGGGGATGGACTTGACCACATAGAGCCGCTCTTCGCCGATGAGGAGGACGATCTTCAGCCGACAGGGCGGTTCGTCCTCCGCGCCCTCGGTGCGCAGGGGGTCGACGATCAGCCGGACGGCCAGGCGGAGCGTCCCCTCCTCGGGCAGGGTGCGATCCATCGCCGCCATCAGCTTCGGCCCGGATACCGCCGCGCGACGGCGGATCATCTCGTCCATCGCCCCCGCATCCTGACAGGCCAGCATCGCCGCCACGATATGCCGGCACGCGCCATTCTCCTGGCTGATCGCGCAGGTGCAGCGGTGGCTGGCGGCATTGGCCGCGTCCGCCGATATGCTGACCTCATGCCGCCCATCCTCCACCACCTGACAGCGCAATAGCCGTGCGCTCTGCTCGGTGATCCGCACACGTCCGGCGCGGAAGAGGCGTTCACCCTGGCGCGTCTCTTCCTCACCCGCCAGGGTTCGCAGGGTATATGGGATCTGGTTCATTTCATCACTCTCTTCGCTTTTA
>CAZJOA010000207.1:0-3343 GCA_964547515.1 uncultured Faecalibacterium sp. | reverse complement strand
ATCCGCCGAAAAGTTTTTCTGAAAAACCGCTTGACAAGCATGGGATGTTCTGCTATACTCGGTATGGGGTTAGTTAGACTTGTCTAACCAGTATTCTTGAAAGGACGCTGCCAATCGAAAATGCACGGTTGGCAGCATTCCTTTCGCCCGTGGTTAGCTATGTCTAACACCTGTAAAGGAGGACTTCCCATGCCGGATGAAATGGTCGTTCGACACTGCGCACCCACCCTCGCCTCCATCAAGACGGGCAGCCTCTTCGTCTGCCCCTACGTTTCGCGGACGGCGCTGTACGCCAGCATCCGCAGCCTGAATCAGCGCCTGGGCGGCAAGGGACTGCGCGTCATCCCCCTGCGCTGCCACGACGGGCGGTGCATGGTGTACGTCTACCGGCCGGAACGCCTTGCCCGCGACCTGTCCGACGAAGCCGCCGCGAAGCTCCTGCAGTCATGCGGCTACGGCGAATGCAGCGTCAGCGCATGCGTCCGCCATCTGCGGATGCGGCTGAAGGACAGCGGCGAATTCCCCCATGAGATCGGGCTGTTCCTGGGGTATCCGCCCGAGGACGTGGCGGGCTTCATCGCACACGGCGAACCCAAATGCACGGGCTGCTGGAAGGTCTACGGCGATGCTGACGCGGCACAGCGCACCTTCGCCCGGTATCGGAAATGCACCGATGCCTACCTGCGCCTGCACGCCCAGGGACGCGGTATCGAATGGCTCACCGTGGCCATATGATGCATATACAATCATAACGAAAGGTGGAAGAACATGAAGATCGCAGTGGTATACTGGAGCGGCACGGGCAACACCGAGGCCATGGCATCCGCCGTGGCGGAGAGCGCGAAAAGCGCAGGCGCGGAGGTCGACCTGCTGACCAGCGCGGAATTCAGCGCAGGGGTGGTGGCGGACTACGACGCATTTGCATTCGGCTGCCCGGCCATGGGCGCTGAGGTGCTGGAGGAGGACGAGTTCGACCCCATGTTCACCGAATGCGAGGCGGCACTCAGCGGTCGCAAGCTGGTGCTGTTCGGGTCGTATGGCTGGGGCGACGGCGAATGGATGCGCACCTGGGAGGAGCGCTGCCTGAACGGCGGCATGACGCTGATGGCCGGGAGCGTCACGGCAAACAACGCGCCAGACAGCGACGCGCTGGCGCAGTGCCGTGCCCTGGGGGCTGCGCTGACGGCATAAAAATGAGGAATGATGAATTCGTCAGGATGAATCCATCATTCCTTTTTTCGTAGACTTCACGCGGAATTCGTCAGCAAAAGCAGCTCAATTTCTCATTCCTAATTTCGAAAAATTCAGCAGTCCTCCGCAGAGGATGCATCCGCGCTGGCGTTCTGTCAGCGGGAGCAGCACGGCGTAGTCCTCGCCCTTGGTGACATTGCGCAGCGTGAAGCGCTCGCTGCCCTGTTCCACCGCAGTGCGCACGTCGGGGAGCATCAGCATATCCGCCTGATCGATGCGGTCGTAATCGGCTTCGTCCGCGAAGGTCAGCGGCAGAATGCCATTGTTGATGAGGTTCGCCTGATGGATGCGCGCGAAGGACTTGGCAATGACGGCGCGGATGCCCAGGTACAGCGGGACGAGCGCCGCATGCTCGCGGCTGCTGCCCTGGCCGTAGTTGCTGCCGGCCACCAGCATGCCGCCGCCCTCGGCCTTGGCGCGTGCCGGGAAGGTCGCGTCCACCGGCGTCAGGCAGAAATCGCTCAGATACGGCACATTGCTGCGGTACGGCAGGAGCTTGGCATCCGACGGCGCGATGTGATCCGTGGTGATGTTGTCCTCCATCTTGAGCAGCACCTTGCCGGAGAGCGTCTCCGGCAGCGCCTTGCCCACCGGGAAGGGCTGAATGTTCGGCCCGCGCACGACCTCCACCGCATCAGCCTCTTCGGGGGCGGCAGGCGGGATGACCAGGCTGTCGTTCACGTCGAAGCGCTCCGGCTGGGGGATGTCCAGATCGATGTCCAGGCAGCGCGGGTCCGTCAGCACACCCGTGAGCGCCGTGACCGCCGCCGTCTCGCAGGAAACAAGGTAGATGCCCGCGCTCTTTGTGCCGCTGCGCCCGTAGAAATTGCGGTTGTTCGTCCGCACGGACACCGCATTCGTCCGCGGCGCTTGTCCCATGCCGATGCACGGCCCGCAGGCGGTCTCCAAGATACGCGCGCCCGCCGCGATCATGTCCGCCAATGCGCCATTGCGTGCCAGCATGGTCAGCACCTGACGCGACCCCGGGCCAATGACCAGGCTGACATCCGGGTGGACGGTCTTCCCCCGGAGAATACGCGCCACACGCATCATGTCAGTATAGGACGAATTGGTGCACGACCCGATGAACACCTGATCGACCTTGATTTCGCCGCAGTCCTTCACCGTCTCGACCACATCGGGCATGTGGGGCTTGGCGACCATGGGTTCGAGGGTGCTCAGGTCGATGTCGACAAGCTCGTCGTAGGCCGCATCCGCATCGGCGGACAGCGGGGTGAAGTCCGCCTCGCGCCCCTGTGCCTTCAGGAAGGCATGGGTCACCTCGTCCGCCGGAAAGACCGACGTGGTCGCGCCCAATTCCGCGCCCATGTTGGCAATGGTGGCGCGTTCGGGGACGCTCAGCGTCGCCACACCCTCGCCGATGTATTCCATCACCTTGCCTACGCCGCCCTTGACGCTCAGGCGGCGCAGCAATTCCAGAATGACATCCTTGGCCGCCACGCCATACGACAGCCGACCCGTCAGCCGGACACCCACCACCTTGGGGCAGCTGAGGTAATACGCGCCGCCGCCCATGGCGACCGCCACGTCCAGGCCGCCCGCGCCGATGGCCAGCATACCCAGTCCGCCGCCGGTGGGGGTATGCGAATCGCTGCCCAGGAGCGTCCATCCCGGCACACCGAAGCGCTCCAGCTGCACCTGATGGCAGATGCCGTTGCCCGGTTTGGAGCACCACACGCCATGCTTTTTCGCCACGGTCTGGATGTAGCGGTGGTCATCGGCGTTTTCGAAGCCGGTTTGCAGGGTATTGTGGTCGATATAGGCCACGGAACGCTTCGTGCGGACACGGGGCACACCCATGGCCTCGAACTGGAGATAGGCCATCGTGCCGGTGGAATCCTGGGTGAGGGTCTGATCGATGCGGATGGCGATCTCCCGTCCGGGGACGAGCTCCCCGGAGAGCAAATGGGCCGAGAGGATCTTCTGTGTCAGATTCATCGTGAACGCCTCCTGCCTGTAACAGTGTATTGCTACCTCTATCATAGCCAATCCGCCCGGAAGAGTCAACGCATCCCCGGAAAAAGAACAGCAAAAAGGCAGTCCGCCCGCAGGTGCAACGGGGGACTGCCTT
>CAZJOA010000206.1:0-3345 GCA_964547515.1 uncultured Faecalibacterium sp. | reverse complement strand
GCCGACCCCGACCTCGACCACAAGTGCGACTACGGCTGCGGCAAGACCTTCGGCATCTGTGAAGATACCGACAAGGATCACCTCTGTGACTACGGCTGCGGCAAGGTGATGAGCGACCACAGCTACACCGCGGTGGTGACCAAGCCGACCTGCACGGCGGACGGCTACACCACCTACACCTGCGCGATCTGCGGAGACACCTACACCGCCGACGCGACCCGGGCGACGGGTCACTGGTATGGCCTGTGGGGGGCGGATGGTCAGCAGGCGCACACCGCGCTCTGCAAGAACGACAACTGCCGCCATACTTCCGAGACCCTCTGCACGCGTTATGAGGTGACGGCTGACGCTTCCGGGACGCTCCTGACGGTCTGCCCGGTGTGCGGCGAATTCGGCGAAGTCTGCTTCGAAGAGCTTGCGGACGCGCAGATCACCGCGATCGACCGGAACGCGCTGTCTCGCGGGGCAGCCATCGTCCGCGGACTGGACAAGCCCTTCGGCGACGTGCTCTACGCCTTCACGGCGGTGTACGAATTCGCCGGCGAGGTGCAGCCGTTCAGCGGCAAAGTGTCCGTCAGCCTGATGCTGAATGCGGACTTGGCGGACTTCCGCCTTGTGCGGGTGGACGTGACCCCGGCCACGGCGGATTCCGAGCGGACGGAGACCTGGACGGAGCTTGCATTCACCCTTGCGGACGGCAAGCTGACCTTTGAGACCGAACACGAGGGACTGTTCCTGCTGCTGCCCATGAACTGACGGCAGCGAACACGAACGACAACTGAACAGCAGGGGAGCGCGGACGAGTTCTGCGCTCCTCTTTGCGTTGTCGAACGATACAGCTGGAAAAATCGGCAAAAAAAAGCCCCTGCCGAGGTAGCAGCACGGCAGGGGAAGGGTGGTGGAGGTAGCAAACCACCAAAGCTGGCGCAGAGTCAGGGATTTGAACCCTGGGTGGGGTATCAGCCCACACACGATTTCCAGTCGTGCGCCTTAGACCACTCAGCCAACTCTGCATATGGGATTGTTTGCCGCGGTGGGTCAACCGCAACAATGGATATTATAGCAGGGTGGCAGGGAAATGTCAAGGGGGAAAAGCAATTTTTTTTGATTTTCTGCGGAGTGGTGTACTTGGGCCGCCGATCGGCTGATTTCTGCGTGTCATGCTTGTAAAACTTTTCAGCGCCGCGAAACATGATTGCGTTTCCGGCGTTTTTGTCGTATAATACACATGAATGAGGCACTTTCTGACACAGGAGGTTATATAGATGGATTTTCTCAAGACGCTGATGGCGTATATGAGTCTGCTGACAGCCCTGGGGGTGCAGGAGGGTCCTGCCCTGGAAGGCGTCCCCACGCCGACGCCGCTGCCGCCGAATATGACATCGACGCCCGCGCTGGCTCAGACCGAAGTCCCCACGCCGACCGCCACGCCGACCCTCGCGCCCGTGCCGACCATCACCCCGAATAACCGCTATACCAAGGTGTCCTATGGCGATAAGGGCGCGCAGGTCACGAAGCTGCAAAAGGCGCTGATCGCCTTGGGGTATCTGCCTGCGGATGCGGCGGACGGCGCATTCGGCTACCAGACCCACAATGCGGTGAAGGCCTTCCAGAGGGCCAATGGCCTGAGTGCGGACGGCATTGCCGGCCCTGCGACGCTGACCAACCTGTATGAGAACCCCAATGTCATCGGCGTGGCGACGGCGACCCCTGCGGTGACGGCGACCCTCTCGCCGGACTTCACCCCCGAGCCCACGTCCACCCCGGAGGTGCCCGATGGCCTGACCCTTCTGCCCAACGCCTATGTCATTTCCGGCACAACGGGCGAGATACTCCAGCATGTCGTCACCACGGAGTACGAAACCTTCTCCTACCAGACGACGGTGCGTCCCCAGCTGTGGGTGAATGCATCCGGCAAGCCGGTGCTTTCCCTGGCGGAACTGACCAACTGCATGGACGGCTGGACGCTCATGGGCTCCAGCGCGGACGGCATCTACGCCCTGTCCGCCTGCGGATACACCGTCAGCATCCAGCTGGCGGGGGATTCGCCCGTCATCCTGGTGGATGGTCAGGCCGTTCAGGTCACGGCGGACGATGCCTTCATCCGGAATGGCACGCTCTATGTCACCGATGCCTTCCTGCGCACGGCGCTGAAGGCGGAGACTGTCTTTGATGCGGACGAGAAGTCCATCGTGCTGTCCTTCCGGGACAAGAGCATCGTCGACGCGCAGGACTGACCCTGCAGGGATGGGAAGCGCCATGTACAAGATCCTTGTCGTTGAGGATGACCGTGCCATTGCGTCCGCCGTCACCGCACAGTTAGACGCCTGGGGCATGGCATCCGCCGCCGTGAGCGATTTCCGCAATGTGCTGGGGGAGTTCGCCGCCTTTGCGCCCCACCTGATCCTGCTGGACATCCGCCTGCCCTTTTATAATGGCTACCATTGGTGTCAGGAGATCCGCCGCGTGTCGAAGGTGCCGATCATCTTCATTTCGTCTGCGGCGGACAGCATGAACATCGTCATGGCCATGAACATGGGTGCGGATGACTTCATCGCCAAGCCCTTCGACCTGAATGTGCTGCTGGCGAAGGTGCAGGCTCTGCTGCGAAGGACGTATGACTTTGCTGACAGCGTGCCCGTGCTGGAGCATCGCGGTGCGCTGCTGAACACGGGCGATGCCACGCTGACCCATGAGGGACGGAGCATCCCGCTGAGCAAGAACGAATACCGCATCCTGCTGACACTGATGCAGCAAAAGGGGAAGGTCGTCAGCCGTGAAAGGCTGATGGAGGCGCTGTGGGCGACGGACAGCTTCGTGGACGAGAACACCCTGTCCGTCAACGTGAACCGGCTGCGCAAGCGGCTGGATGCCGCCGGGCTGACTGACTTCATCAGCACCCAGCATGGCGTTGGCTACATCATCAAGTGAGGGAAGCATGCCAATTCGCACTTATCTGCGTCAGCGGCGTGGCGAAATGCTGCTGCTGGCGCTTTTCATTGGGATCTTCGCGCTGGTTTTCGCGCTGTATCACCTGCCCCTCGGGGCGGCGCTCTACCCGGGGGCGCTGTGTGTGCTGCTGCTCCTGGCGGCGCTGACGGCGGATTATCTGCGTCAGCGTCGGCGGCATCGTGTGCTGTGCGCATTGCGGACATTGCCCCATCCGCTGCCGGAGAGCCTGCCCGTGCCGTCCTCCGATCTGGAGAAGGACTATCAGCAGCTTCTCATCCTGCTGGAAGCGGAGCATCAGCAGCTTTCTGCCGCCGGGCGGAAGCGGTATCAGGCCATGATGGACTACTACACCGTCTGGGCGCACCAGATCAAGACGCCCATCGCGGCCATGCG
>CAZJOA010000205.1:0-3405 GCA_964547515.1 uncultured Faecalibacterium sp. | reverse complement strand
ATGGGAACGCCTCCTTTCATCCGAGTCACTTGACATTCTTACGATATTATTGTACACTCAAAACGCATTTTCGACAAGGGGAGCGAACCATGATGTCAACCTTCCGTCAGCTTGATCCGTTTACGATGCTTTCGCCCGTGCCTGCGGTCATGGTGTCCTGCTGCGACCCGGCGGACGACGCAAAGCTGAATATCATCACCATCGCCTGGGCGGGCACGGTGAATTCCGATCCGCCGATGGTGTCCATCTCCGTGCGCAAGGAGCGCTACAGCTACGATATGATCGTGCGCAGCGGGGAATTCGTCGTCAACCTCGTCGGCGCGAAGCAGTGCCGCGCGATGGACTACTGCGGCGTGCGCTCCGGCAGGGACACCGACAAATGGGCGGACTGTCACCTGACGCCTGTCCGCCTGGACTGCATGCAGCATGCCCCCGCCATCGCCGAATGCCCCGCGTATCTGGCCTGCAAGGTGCGCAGGACCATCGAGCTGGGCAGCCATGTGATGTTCATCGGCGAAGTGGTGCGCGTCGGCGTGCAGGAGTCGCTGTTCGATGCGGACGGCTCGATGCACCTAGAACGTGCCGAGCTGATCGCCAAGACCCACGGCGTGTACCAGCGCACGGCGGAGGTGCGCGGGTTTTTCGGGTATTCGGTCGCGCGCCCGGAGGTCTTCAGGCGACGCATGAGCACCTACAAAAAGTAATTATGAATTATGAATTAGGAATTATGAATTAGGAATTATGAATTGAGTTACTCTGCCCAGCGGCGCAGTAACCAAATTCCGAATTCCGAATTCCTAATTCATAATTTTCATGTTGCCTCTTGAAGCGCAGTCACTAAATTCCTAATTCATAATTCCTAATTCCTAATTCATAAGTAAAAAAAGGGGGTGTCCCCCTTTTTTGCAAGTGTCAGCCTTTCCGTGCCGTCCAGTCGGCCATGAGGATGCCCCACATTTCCACATCGCGGAAGACCCCCTTGCAGCAGATGCGTTCCCGCAGATGCCCCTCGTGCTGCATGCCGCATTTCGCCATCACGCGCCCGCTGGCGGGGTTGTCGGTGAAATGCATCGCCTCGATGCGGTGGAGCTTCAGCGTGCGGAAGCTCTCGTCGATCACCGCGTTCAGCGCCTCCGTCATCAGCCCCTTCCCCCAATGCTCCCGGGAGAGCGAATACCCGATCTCGGCGGTGCGATGCTCCTCGGCGTAGCTCATGTAGCCGATCGTCCCCACGATGCGCCCCGTTTCCTTCAATTCAATGCCCCAGCTCCCGGGCAGTCCGTTTCTGTACTGATAGAGCAGGAAGCGCACATAGGAGCGCGTGTCCCACAGGGAACGATGCGCCTCCCAGAGCACATGCCGGGCGACCTCCTCGTCCCGCGCGTAGTGGAAGATGTCCGGCGCGTCCTGCATGGTGATTCGGCGCAGGGTCATCCGGGAGGTTTCGAGCACGGGCAGCCGGGAGAAAAAGTCCTGGGGCGTGCGGGGCTCAGCGGCGGGCAGTGTCAGCCATTTGAAAAGAGAACGACGCTCACCCATGGGCTATGAAGCCCTCCTTTTTTATGAAAAATGCAAGGAAAAGCAGGAAAACGGAAATAATTTTGAAATATTTGTTTCGGCCGGGAAGAAAAGCAGGGCCTGCTGCGTTTACTCAATGGAAGCGGTATTGGAAGCGGCGGCAGCCATCATGATGGCGAGGGCGGTCTTGCCGTCCCGGAGGGTGCCGTCCATGACCATGGCGACGGCCTGGGACAGGGGCATGCGCGTCGTGGCGACGAATTCGTCCTCATCGGGATGGGTGTCGCCCTGCTTGAGCCCCTTGGCGAGGTAGATGTGGATGCGCTCGTTGCAGAAGCCCGGGGTGGTTTCCAGCTCGGTCAGCTTCTGCCAGGTGTCGGCGGTGAAGCCGGTCTCCTCACTCAGCTCCCGCTGGGCGCAGAGCAGGGGATCCTCCCCGGGATGATCGAATTTCCCCGCGGGGATCTCCAGGGTGAGCCGTCCCACGGGCGCACGGTACTGCCGCACGAGGATGACATTCCCCGCGTCATCCAGCGCGACCACGGCGGACGCACCCGGGTGACAGGCCACCTCGCGCAGCGCCAGGCTGCCGTTGGGGAGCTTCACCGTCCAGTGCTCCAGCCGGATGATCTTGCCGTCGAAGACCACCTTGCCGTCCTGGTAGGTTTCAACAAGGCTTTGCTCAAGCTCATTCATATCGGATCGCCTCCATATTGATGCTTTCATGCATTACGATTCGACATGGCCGGTGGGATTCCTGCCCGCGCAAAGGAAAAACCTTGCAAGCGGTGCTGCCGGGTCGGTTGACAATTTGAATGCCTTCGGTATAATACAAATTGAGTTCTTGCAACGAGGAGGGAAACGCCATGTTCCATAATGGCGCACAGAAGCATCGCCGTCTGACGGCATTGGTGCTTGCATGGGCGGTGCTGCTGACCGCCTGCTTTACCCCGGCATTGGCGGCGGACATCTGGAGCACGCTTGATCTGCGGCTTCGGTGGACGGATGGCGCGGGCACGACCCACGAGGCGCTCGCAACCCCATTGACGGACAGCGCGGATCGCGCGTACTGGGTCAAGCTCGATCCGGGTGCATTGGGTCAGCGGCTGACGGTCGAGGCGTATTCCTCCGACCCGTCCTATGCCTTCTACCTCTATGACGAGGCGGGCGGACAGACGACCTCCTTCGACTGGCTGCCGGAGATGGATGCGCTGTCCACCGGGCTGGAATACGCCCATCAGCTGTTCTACAGCGTCAATGGCATGCAGGCGGATATGCCCGTGATGCTCTATGTGTCCACCATGGACGCGCCGCAGAGCATGTTCCAGCCCTTCCCCGTACAGGTGTCCGTGTATTATGTCACGGAGGACGGCTTCACGCTGGACGCGCAGTCCGCCGAATGCTGGGCGGGGGAGACCACCTATGTGTGGGCGGCTTCGGCGAATACCGTCGGATATGAGCTGATTGGCGCGGATAACAGCGCCGTCTATGTGGACGAAAACGGCTATGCGTCCCCCAGTCAGGTGACGTTCACCTACCGGCAGACCCAAACGCCCACCCCCGAACCCACGGATGCACCGACGCCCACCCCCGTGGCGGAGGTTTCCGTGCCCGTGGTGTACATGCATGTCAGCGGGGAACAGCTGGACTTCCAGGAGGTCTTCCTCGCGCCTGGCACGCATGAGATCACGGCCAGCAGCAGCAAGGTGAGCGGCTATCAGCCCGTGGGCAGCACCACGGCCCATATCACCGTGTATGCGGACGGCACGACCGACCTGCCGAGCATCCTCTTCACCTATGAGGACGTGTACGTCGCCCCGGCGGAAGCGACTGTCTATGTGTACTACATGCACGAAAACGGCACGCAGCTGGACGTTCAGGAGAAGC
>CAZJOA010000204.1:0-3484 GCA_964547515.1 uncultured Faecalibacterium sp. | reverse complement strand
GAAGACGCTCATTTCAGTGCCGTCAGCGCCATGGCGGCATAGACGGCCGCACCGGTGGACAGGGCGGACTCATCGAAGGTGGTCATGGGGTGGTGGACGGGGTGATCGTGCCCGTCATCGGGCCGACCGGCGGCCAGGGCGACCATGAGGGACGGGACTTCATGGGAGATGTTGGCGAAATCCTCCGATCCGGAGGACTTGGCCGCGTCCCCGCCCAATTCGCTGCTGGACAGTGCCCTGTCCGCCCCCGGCAGCGTCCGCAATGCCGACAGGACAGCGGCGCTCAGGTCGCCATCGTTGCGCAGGGTCGGACATCCGCCCAGGGAACGCACCGTGGCCTGTCCGTGGAACATGGCGGCGGTCTGTGCGGCGACCTCCTCCACGCGCCGGGTGAGGAACTGGCGCGTGTCGTCGTCAAAGGTGCGCATGCTGCCGCGCAAAATGGCCTGATCGGGGATGACATTCGCCGCATCGCCCGCCTGGAATGCCCCGATGGTCAGTGCACACGGCTGACTCAGGGACAGCTCGCGGGCTTGCAGCTGCTGGAGGTTCAGCACGGTATGCGCGGCGATGGAAATGGGGTCGACCCCGGTGTGGGGCATCGCGCCGTGGCAGCCCCTGCCCTGGATGCCGATCTCGAACAGGCCGGCGGCGGGCGCACTGATGCCCGGTGCGGAGACGATCACCGTGCCGACGGGGAGCGCGACATTCGTCATGACGTGGATCATGAATGCCGCCGTGGGTCGGGGCGCGTCCAGCAGACCGTCCGCCAGCATATCCGCCGCACCACAGAAGATCTCCTCCGCCGGCTGGAACATCAGCCGAACCGTGCCGTTCAGGCCGTCCTCCCGCTGCTTGAGCACCCGCGCCGCCTCCAGCAGCATGGCGGTGTGCAGGTCGTGTCCGCAGGCGTGCATGCGTCCCGATGGGCACGCAAAGGGAAGCCCTGTTTCCTCGCGGATGGGCAGTGCATCCATGTCCGCCCGAAGGAGAACGCATTTCTCCCCGTGGCCGATGTCCGCCACGAGGCCGCATCGGCCGCACCTGCGCGGCGAAAGCCCCATCTGCGTCAGCGCCTCCTGAACGTAGGCGAAGGTCTCTGTCAGGTCAAAGCCCGTTTCGGCGTGGGCGTGGAGGTATCTTCTGTCGCGGACGAGCCTTTCGCTGTCCACGGCGGCAAGCAAATTCTGCATGGCATTCGCTCCTTTCGGGTGGTCGGCATTCAGTGTACCCCGAATTTGTGTCGCGATGATGAATTGACAAGATTGTAACAATGTTCGCGCTCCACTTGCGTTATGCGGGGAAATGGCGTATACTGGTCACGATCATTTTCCCGCGCCCTATCGACGCGGATCGACATACATGAGGTGATGCAGGATGAAGAAGCCTTCGACACCGCGGGAGATCGCCGTGCTCGTGCTCGTGGCGGTGCTGCTGCTCGCGGCGGCGGTGCTGGGCAGCCATGTGGGGACGCAGTACACCGAGGTGCGGCGGGTGGCATCGCTGACACCCACGCCCCTGCCGGGATATGGTAATGTGATGCAGGTCACGCCCGATCCGGATCAGCCCACGGCCGAACCCGTCTTGCGCTCCGGTGCGGCGGGGGACAGCGTGACCCGTTTGCAGACCCGGCTGAAGGAGCTGGGGTACTACACCGATGCGGTGGATGGCCAGTTTGGCCCGGGGACGCGCACGGCGGTGACGGCATTCCAGCAGCAGAACGGCCTGAGTGCGGACGGCATCGTCGGCACGGAGACCAGTGCGCTGCTCTATTCCGACGCGGCGAAGGCTGCCGTCACGTCCGCCCCGACCGATGTGCCCACCCCCACGCCGGACACCTTCTCCATCGCGGCGATGCAGCAGCGCCTGGCCGATCTGGGGTACTACACCGGCGCGGTGGACGGTCTGTCCGGCCCAGCGACGAAAAAGGCCATCACCCTGTTCCAGCAGCAGCACGGTCTGACGGCGGATGGCATCTATGGTCCGGCGACGGCGGGGGTGCTCTTTTCGGACGGCGCGCATGCCGTGCAGACCACCCCGACCCCCGATCCCCATGAAGTCCCCGGCGTGATGGCCAATGGCTATCCCATCCTGGTCAACGGGGACAGCTACATCCCGGACAATTATCAGCATGTCTGCCTGGTCAATATGAAGGAATACTGCGATGCCGCCGTCGTGACGGTGAAGGGCAGCGACATACAGGGCGAGAAGTACGCCGTGGACGCGCTGATGACCATGCTCCGCGATGCACGGGCGGAGGGGCTGACCTCCTGGCAGGTCAATGCGGGGTATCGCACCATCGCCTATCAGCAGAAGCTCTTTGATGAGCGGGTGTACGCCTATCGTCAGGAGGGGCTGACCGGTACGCAGGCGCGCGCAAGGGTACGTCAGACGGTGGCCGATCCCGGCGCAAGCGAGCATCACACCGGTCTGGCCTTCGACGTGGCGGTGACGGGCGCGTCCTCCTTTGCGTCCACCGAGCAATCGGTCTGGCTGGCCAGGCATTGCTGGGAATACGGCTTCATCCTCCGCTATCCGGCGGACAAGACCGACATCACCGGCATCTCCTATGAGCCGTGGCACATCCGCTATGTCGGCACGGCGCATTCCCTCGTCATGCGGGATGAGAACCTCTGCCTGGAGGAATACATCGCCAAATACGCCGAATAAGGTGAATCAGAGTGAAGGAGACTGGGAACATGGGCAATGTCAAGGCAACGCTGAAGAAATACGGCAAGCGCTACGGCATCGACGCGATGGGCGCGATGGCGCAGGGACTGTTTGCCAGCCTGCTGATCGGCACGATCATCAAGACCCTGGGTCAGCAGCTGCATGTGGACTTTCTGACTGCCATCGGCGGGGATTACGCCTCTGCGATGGCAGGCCCGGCCATGGCCTGTGCCATTGGCTATGCCCTCCATGCCGACCCGCTGGTGCTGTTCTCGCTCATCACCGTGGGCTTTTCCGCCAATAAGCTGGGCGGCGCGGGCGGGCCGCTGTCGGTGTATTTCATCGCCATCGCTGCCGCCGAATTGGGTCAGCTGGTCTCCAAAAAGACGAAGATCGACATCCTCGTCACCCCCGCCGTGACCATCGTGGTGGGCGTGGGGCTGTCCATGCTCATCGCTCCGGCCATCGGCAATGCCGCCAGCGCCGTGGGCGAGGTCGTCAAGTGGGCGACGAATCAGCAGCCCTTCCTCATGGGCATTCTGGTCAGCGTGGTGGTTGGCATGGCGCTGACGCTGCCGATCTCGTCCGCGGCGATCTGTGCGGCGCTGTCCCTGACGGGTCTGGCGGGCGGCGCGGCCGTCGCGGGATGCTGTGCGCAGATGGTGGGCTTCGCGGTCATGTCCTACCGGGAGAACGGCGTGGGCGGACTGGTCAGCCAGGGGCTGGGCACCTCCATGCTGCAAATGCCCAATATCTTGCGCAATCCGCGCATCTGGCTGCCGCCGACCCTCGCCAGCGCCATCACCGGCCCGAT
>CAZJOA010000203.1:0-3559 GCA_964547515.1 uncultured Faecalibacterium sp. | reverse complement strand
CTTTGGGAATTCACTCTGACAAAAAAATCATAAAAAACACGATTTCAGGGATTGACGAGCGGCCGTGTTTTTGTTATAATGGCTATACGGTTTTCGCCATCCGTCTGTCTATTTGGCTGATGTCAAGGCGAGATGAGCGAAAGGAGGGAGAACAGTGTCCGAGGTACGCGTCCGTGAGAACGAATCCCTGGAGAGCGCCCTGAAGCGCTTCAAGCGTCAGTGCGCCCGCGCAGGCGTCATCCAGGAGGTCCGTAAGCGCGAGCATTACGAGAAGCCCAGCGTGAAGCGCAAGAAGAAGGCTGAAGCGGCTCGCAAGCGCAAGTATTGATTTTCCATACGAAGGAACGCCCCCTCTCCATTGCGGAGAGGGGTTTTTGTGTGCCTGGAGGACTGTCCGCCGGTTCGAACCGCAATCGTCCCCCCAACCTTTTTCCCGCCCGCCATGATCGGAAACTTGCATTTTGCGCCGTTGTGATGTATACTACATGGGTGAGAATCTGTCCCCAACAGAGGAGGCATTTTATATGAAGCTGATTATCGCCATCGTCCAGGATGAGGACTCCTCCCGCCTGGTTTCCCAGCTGATGAAGAACGGCTACGGCGTGACGAAGCTCGCCACGACCGGCGGCTTCCTGCGCGCGGGCAACACCACCCTGCTCATCGGCATGGATGATGCCAAGCTCCCCGCCGTGATGGACATCATCGAGCATGTGTGCAAATCTCGCAAGCAGGTCACGTCCGCCCCGCTGTCCGTGGGCAGCATGGGCAGCGTCCCCGGTGCGACCTCCTACCCCGTGGAGGTCACGGTGGGCGGCGCGACGGTATTCGTGCTGTCCGTGGATCAGTTCGTGAAGCTGTAAGCCGATGGCTGCATCCGAAAAGAGGGCAACGCCCGTCCTGTCCGACTTTCAGGGGCAGGGCGCACTTTTCGACGGCCTGTGCCGCACGCTTGACGAGGGCACCTTCGTCCACGCCTACCTCATCAGCGGCGCGGAGGGCATGGGTAAGCGTACCCTCGCGCGGCTGATCGCCCAGCACCTGCTCTGCACCGCTGCGGATGTCCGCAAGCCCTGCGGCACATGCCCCGCATGCATCCAGGTGCAGCAGGATGAGCACCCCGACCTCATCACCGTCCGCCCGGGCAAGCCCATCGCCCCCGGTGTCCGAGCCGGTCTGGTCGGCATCCCGGTGAACGAGATCCGCTATGTCCTGTCCCTGGTCGGTCAGCACACCTTTGAGGGCGGACGGCGCGTCGTCATCATCGAACGGGCGGAAAAGATGAATCAGCCCGCCCAGAATGCACTGCTCAAGACCCTCGAAGAGCCCCTGGCCGGCACGGTCTTCCTGCTCCTGACGGATTCACCCGAGCTGCTCCTGCCCACCATCGTCAGCCGTTGCCGCGCGCTCAAGCTCCATCCCTGGCCGGATGAGGTCATCCTGCGCGTGCTGCATGACCGCGGCGTGGACAGCACCATGGCACGCAAGGCACTGGCCGTCAGCGGCGGGAGCATCGGCCGGGCGCTGACCGTCGCGGCGGATGATGCCTATTGGCAGCGCCGCACGGAAGTCATGACGGATTTCTTCGGCCTCTCGTCCCGGTCGGATGTGCTGCGGGTGTCAACCGCCTGGAAGGAGCGCAAGGACGTGGCGGACGAGCCGCTCACCCATGTGGAGGAGCTGCTGCGGATGCTCCTGCTCGTGCGCTTTTCCCAGCAGGATGCGGGGCTTCTGGCGGATTATCCCGCCCCATGGCAGCGCTTTGCCCGGGAGGGCGGGCTGGACGCCTTTCTGCGGCTGATGGATGCCGTCAGCCAAGCGCGTCGGCTGCGCGCCAACAACGTCACATGGCAGGCAGCGCTGGAACAGCTGCTGCTGAGCCTGATGGAGGAAAAAAGCAAATGGTCAACGTGATTGGCGTTCGATTTGAAAACGCCGGAAAGCTGTACTTTTTCGATCCGGGGGAGCTATGGCCCACGCCCGGTGATTATGTGCTGGTGGAGACCTCCCGCGGCGTGGAATTCGGCGAGGTGGTGACGGGCATCAAGGAGATCGACGATGCCCTGCTCCAAAGCCCCCTCAAGCCCGTCGTCCGCATCGCCAGCGCCGACGACATCCAGCACAACAAGGACAACAAGGCCGCCGAAAAGGAGGCCTACCAGATCTGCCAGCGCAAGATCGGCGAGCACAAGCTCGACATGAAGCTGGTCAGCGTGGAATACACCTTCGACAATTCCAAAATTCTCTTCTACTTCACCGCTAATGGCCGCGTGGACTTCCGCAGCCTGGTGAAGGACCTCGCCGGGGTGTTCAAGACCCGCATCGAGCTGCGTCAGATCGGCGTGCGCGATGAGGCCAAGATGCTCGGCGGACTGGGCGTGTGCGGCCGTCCCATCTGCTGCGCCGCCTTCCTGGGGGACTTCCAGCCCGTGTCCATCAAGATGGCCAAGGAGCAGAACCTCTCCCTCAACCCCACCAAGATCTCCGGTGTGTGCGGAAGGCTCATGTGCTGCCTGAAATACGAGCAGGATCAGTACGAGCAGACCCGCAGGAAGATGCCCAAGGTCGGCAAGGAGGTCATCACCCCCGATGGCCCGGGCGTAGTCTGGGAGCTGAACGTCATCAAGGAATCCGTCCGCGTGCGCATTCAGAAGGGGGACTCCAGCGAACTGCGCGATTACCCCATGGAGGACGTGCAGCGTCCCGGTGTGCAGGCCGTCCGCCGTGACGAAACGGCTGACGAGGCCGCGATGCCTGCGCCCGTCGCCTCGGCCGAGCCGTCCCCCGCCCCCGCCGAGGAGAAGCCCTCCCGTCCGGAACGTCCCGCCCGTGAGGAGCGCCGTCCCCGCCGTCCCGAGGGCGAAAAGCCCCCGCGCAATGACGCGCGTCCCCGCAAGGAGAAGCGTCCCGCCGATGCACCCCGCAAGGCGGATGCCCCCGCCCCCGCACCCGTACAGCCCGTCCCGCAGGCCGCTCCCGCCGATGCCCCCGCCAAACCCGCCGCCAGCGCCTGGAAGGCCGCCCTCGAACGCGCCATGAAACAGGCCGGTCAGGAAAACGGCGAACACAAGGCGGACTGACCCGATCCAGTGCAGCGCAAAAACAAGATTTCCGCAGAATCCGCATGCAGTAAGTATTGACTAACACTGCTCCCCGGGTGTATCATAACATCGACTTTCGACAGACGTCGAAAAATGATAAGGAGGACAACATCATGGCTTACAAGATTACCGATGCTTGCATCATGTGCGGCGCTTGCGCCGAGGGCTGCCCCGTTTCCGCCATCAAGGAAGGCGCGACCAAGTACGAGATCGATCCCGACCTGTGCATCGATTGCGGCGCTTGCGCTGACACCTGCCCCGTTGGTGCGCCCGAGGCCTAATTCTCGGCTGAGCATCCCTACGGAAAAGTCTCCGGTTCGCCGGGGGCTTTTTTTCATGTCCGGCTGATGCGCTTGTGCTGCCCACGCGGGAACTGCACGGCGGGTCAGACCCCCTCAATCGCGAGAAAACGGGTCGAAGACCCCGGCAGGGCTCTGCCCTGCACCCGCGAAGGGCTTTCA
>CAZJOA010000202.1:0-3652 GCA_964547515.1 uncultured Faecalibacterium sp. | reverse complement strand
TCTTTTATTGGCCTTGTGGTTGACAGTCGGGAGTGATTGTTGTATAATGTGAATGATGCAATCCAATTCATCGACTTTCCAAACTGGAGTTGTGTATTGATGAAACGAAACGCTTTTTGCCTTTTTCTGACGCTGCTGCTGCTGCTGCTTACGGCGGTGGCCTCCGCGGAGAATGGCTTCCTTCCCACGCGGGAATATCAGGGCAAGACCTATCAGGCGCGTCCTGCTTCCAGCGTCACCACGATGCTCCTCATCGGCTATGACCACAAGGACTTCGGCGAACTGGACATCACCCCCGAGGATTACATCCGCGGCGGTCAGTCCGACTTCCTGCTGCTGCTGGTCTTCGACCATGACAGCAAGACCATCCGCCAGCTTCAGTTCAACCGCGATACCATCACGGATGTGCGCTATTACAGCCGGGAGGGCGCATATCGCGGGCTTCGCCAGCTCCAGCTCTGCCTGTCCCATGCCTATGGGGACACCCAGGAGCTGAACAATAAAAACGCCATCTGGGCGGTGGAGAACCTGCTGGGCATCAGCAGCGAGGGCGACGGCGCACAGGTCGACTGCTACATGTCCATGGACATCAGCGGCATCGCCCGCCTGAATGACCTGCTGGGCGGCGTCACCGTGCCGATTGAGCATGACTATTCCTACTATGACCCCACCATGACCCCGGGCAAGACCATGACCCTCCAGGGCGAACAGGCGGAATACTACTGCCGTCAGCGGTATTACATCGGCGACTCCAGCAACCTGTGCCGCATGCAGCGCCAGCGCGTCTATATGAACGCCGCCGCGCAGCAGCTCAAGGGCATGCTGAAGCAGGACATCAGCTTCGCCAACGAGCTGCTCAATGGCATGGGCATCATCTTTGACACCAGCAAGGATCTGGACGCGGGCTTCGGCTTCACCACCACCGACAAGCGCGGCACGCCCGTGACCGATACGCCCACCCATTATCTGATGACCAACAAGTCCATGAATGCGCTGGTGAATCTCCTGGCGCAGGTGATGGATTATCACATTGCGGACATCGAGGTTCTTCCGGGTCAGAGCGCCGTCAGCGAAAAGACGGGCTACATGGAGCATCACCTGGAGGAGGATGCCGGCCTGAAGTGGGCGCTGGACGCGCTGTACACCCTCGCCGACTGATGTACATCGGAAAATAGAAACGGAGGATCGAAATGCCTTCTGACAAGAATAGGGTGCAGCAGCTGCCTGATGCACCGCTGATGAATGATGAGGACAGCGGCGAACTGGAGATCGATCTGGTCGAGCTGATGTATCGCATGCTGGAGAAGATCAAGTGGATCATCCTGGCGGCGGCCATCGGTGCGATCCTGGGCTTCTGCGTGACGAAGTTCATGATTACCCCGGAGTACGAAGCCACGGCGAAGCTCTATGTGCTGCAATCCAACAATCAGGTCGTCGACCTGACCGCTCTGAACACGTCGGACAAGCTGACGTCCGACTATGTGCAGGTCTTCAAGAACTGGCATGTGCACAATGCGGTGCTCAATTCCCTGCCGGAGCTGACCTACACCTACGAGCAGCTGGAGAGCATGCTGACCATCACCACGCCCAGCAACACCCGCCTGATCGAGATCACGGTCACCAGCACCGACCCGCGGGAAGCCTACAGCATCGCGATGGCCTATGCGCAGTGCGCGCCGGAGTTCATCGCGGCGAAGATGGAAACGTCCAAGCCCAGCCTCTTCGAGGAGGCGCGCATCCCGGAGGAACCGTCCTCCCCCCGGATGATGGTCAACCTCATCCTCAGCACCTTCATGGGTGCAGCCATCGCCATGGCGGTGATCTTCATCCAGTTCATCGCGGATGACCGCATCCGTACCGCCGAAATGCTCCAGAAGCGCCTTGGCCTGGCCACGCTGGGCATGATGCCCGTGCAGGAGAGCGCCGCGAACACCGTCAAGCGCTCCGCCGGGAAAGCGAAGAAGGGGGCGAAGGCATGAATAACGGAATGAATCAGCCGATGAATCCTGCTGACTACGCCGCTGAAATGCCCGCAGAGCAGAGCAATGAGGCGCGCAGCCGCCGCAGGTCGCAGCAGCAATACTGGAGGGGGGGCGAGGGCATGAAGCATGCCGTCATCAACCAGATGAAGCCCCTGGACTATGCGGGCGAGGAAGCGATGAACACCATCTGCACCAACCTGGCCTTCTCCGGCCGCAATCTGAAGAAGGTGGTCTTCACCTCCAACGTGCAGTCCGAGGGCAAGAGCTGGATGGCCATGCACATCGCCGTCAACCTGGCGCAGCGCGGCCGCAGGATCGTCCTGGTGGACGCGGATATGCGCCGCTCCTTCATGATGCAGCGCTATAAGGTGGATGTCGCCGGTGAAGTGCTGGGTCTGGCGCATTATCTGACCGGCCAGTGCGAATTGGGCGATGCCATCTACGAGACGAACCTCTTCGGGACGTGCATCATCCCCGCCGGACGTGACGTGTCCAACCCCGTGTCCCTGGTGGACACCCCCTATTTCACCCAGCTGCTTGACCTGCTCAGCGAGCAGTTCGACATGGTGATCGTCGACGCACCGCCCATCGGCATGGTCATCGATGCCGCCGAGATCGCGTCCAGCTGCGACGGTACCGTCCTTGTCATCGAGTACAACAAGACCCGCCTGCGCGACGTGCGTGAGTGCAAGCGGCAGATGGAACAGTCGGGCACGCCCGTGCTGGGCTGCATCATCAACAAGGTGGACTTTGGTACGCTCAGCGCGAAGAAGTACTACAACAAGTCCTACTACAGCCATTATCGCAGCGGCTATTACCGCAAGGAGCCCGGCGAGAAAGCCTGAATATGAACAATGCGCCGCACAGCTTCACCGATGCTGTGCGGCCTTTAGGTGATTATGAACAATTTGGTAGATCTGCATCATCATCTCATTTATGGCGTCGATGACGGCGCACGCTCCCTGGAGCACATGCAAAGGATGATCCTGCGCGCCGCGGGCGAGGGGATCAGCGATATTGTCTGCACCACCCATGTCACGCCGGGCTATGCGCCCTTCCCGAGCGAGAATTACCTGGCGCACATGGAGGAGGGACGAGCCTTCATCGCCGCCGAGGGGCTGAACCTCCGCCTCCACACCGGCTGTGAGATCCTGTATACCGAGGCGACGGCGCGTCTGCTGTCCGAGGGGCAGATCCCGACGCTGGCCTTCAGCGACGCGGTGCTGGTGGAGTTCACCCCCGATATGAGCTTCCGTCAGCTGACCGAGGCCGCCACGTCCATTGGCATGGCGGGCTACAATGTGCTTTTCGCGCATGTGGAGCGCTATGACGTGCTGCGCAATTTGAAGCTCGTCCGCCAGCTGAGGGACGAATACGGCGTGTACATGCAGATGAACGCCAACACCGTGACCACGAAGAAGGGCTTCTTCACCGAGCGCTGGGTGCGCCACATGCTGGAGGACGGCTACATCGACTGCGTTGCGACCGATGCGCACAACACGTCCTTCCGCCCGTGCAATCTGAAGGAGTGCTACGAGATGCTGTGCGGCCGGTACGGGCAGGAGATCGCTGACGACATGTGCGGCGGATTCCAGCGCCGACTGCTGGGGATCTGAACCACGGCTGACACAAATTTTGCCGCCTGAACGCAATTCGGGCGGCTTTTTTGT
>CAZJOA010000201.1:0-3667 GCA_964547515.1 uncultured Faecalibacterium sp. | reverse complement strand
GTTTATACTAATTTACGTCTAAAACATAGCACCGAGCATAGTGGATTTTTTGTTCTGGCAAAGCTGAGTGCAGCGAGGCGTACTGGATGTACGCGCGAGCGGAACGAAGCAAAGCCAGGGCGGAAAAGACACTGTGCGAATGATATGGTTTAGATGAAAATTAGTATTACTTCTTCAGCGCGATGCCCTGGCTGCCCAGCCTAGCAATGACATCATCCACCACGGCCTGCACCTCTTCACGGGTGAGGGTGCGTTCGGCGTGGGAGAAGGAGATGCGCACGGTGATGGACTTGCCGGCCTCGTCGGTGTAGGTGCCCACCACGGCAACCTTGCTGACCAGGGGGCTGTTCGCCGCGTCGATGGCCTGCCGGATGGGCGCGTAGGTGTCGGCGATGAAGGTCAGGTCCTGCTCCATGCCGGGGAAGCGGCTCGGCTCGGTATAGGCGATGCGGTTGGCGGACACATGCGCCAGCGCGTCCATGTCGATCTCGGCGAAGACCACGGCGGCCTTCTTGTCGATCTTCTTGCTGACCACGGGATGCGCCACGCCGATCTGTCCCAGCACCGCGCCGTCACAGAGCACATCGTTCAGGTTGCGGGGATGCTGCCAGGAATGGGTGGCCTCGGCCTTGCGCCAGGTGAGGGGCTTGTGCCTGAGGTCATCCACGGTGACGGCCAGCATGTCGCGGAGCTTGAAATACAGCGTCTCGATGCTGTCCACCTTGCTGTACAGGGTGATGCAGAGCTTCCTGTGCTCACGGGCGAGGCCGTTTTCGTCCACGCCGTCCGCCACACGGCCGATCTCGAAGATGCCGAATGCGGGCGCATAGCCGGTGTTCGCCTTCACCTGGGTCAGCTGGGTGGGCACGATGGCATTGCGCAGCACCTCGATATTGGGATTGGTGGCGTTGAGCAGGCGGATGTTGTCCTCCACCTCGATGCCCAGCTTCTTGTATTCATCGGAGTACTGCCAGATGTAGGAATGCACCTCGTGCAGGCCATAGCGCTTGACAAGGATGTCCTTCACCTTGTTGTCCGCGGTCTTCCCGACCTGCTCGCGCACGGGGTACAGGGGGGCTTCCGCGGTGTGGATGGCGAAGTTGTCATAGCCGTAGATGCGGGTGATCTCCTCGATGATGTCCGCCTTGATGGTCACGTCCTTGGTGGCACGCCAGGAGGGCACGTCCACGGAGAACCTGTCGCCCTCGTGGCGGACGGTGAAGCCCAGCGCCGTCAGGGTGCTGACGATGTGCTCATCGCTGATCTCGATGCCGGTATAGCGGTCGACAAAGCGCTTGTCGAAATCCAGCGTGACGGCGGGATAGGTGAAGGCGCGCTCGTCGGTCAGGCGGGAGGTGACGCGCATGCCGCCGTCCACATCCTGCAGGAGCTTGACGAAACGGGCGATGGCAGGAACGGTCATCTCGGGGTCAAGGGACTTCTCATAGCGGGCGGAGGCATCGGTGCGGTGCGCCAGGCGGACGGTGGACTTGCGCACGGAGGCGGCATCGAAGGTGGCGGATTCCAGCGTGAGGGAGGTGGTATCCGCCACGATCTCGGAATCCAGTCCGCCCATGATGCCCGCGATGGCCACGGGCTTGTCGCCAGTGCCGATCATGAGGTTGTTCTCGTCGATGCTGCGCTCCACCTTGTCCAGGGTCTGGAAGGTGAAGGGCTTGTCAAAGCGGCGGATGCGGATCTTCTCCACCTTGCGGCTGTCAAAGGCATGCATGGGCTGACCCATCTCCAGCATGAGGTAGTTGGTCAGGTCGGCCAGCAGGTTGATGGCACGCATGCCGCAGTAATACAGGCGGATGCGCATGTTCATGGGGGCGGTATTGCGGGTGATGTTCTCCACCGTCAGGCAGGAATAGCGCTGACAGAGGGGATCCTCGATCTTCATGTCGATGGCGGGGAGATGGTCATACTGGGTGAGATCCGCCATGGGCATGGGCTTGAGGGGACGCTTGGCCAGGGCGGCGAATTCCCGCGCGATGCCGTAATGTCCCCACAGGTCGGGACGGTTGGTCAGGGACTTGTTGTCCACCTCGAAGATGATGTCGTCGATCTGCCACAGCGCCTTGATGTCCGTGCCGACCGCCGCGTCCTCGGTGATGTCCATGATGCCGTCGTTGCTGTCGCTCAGCCCCAGCTCCTTCTCGGAGCAGCACATGCCGTGGCTGATCTGACCGGCCAGCCTGCGCGGCGCGATGGTGATGTCACCGATCTGCGCGC
Organism: uncultured Faecalibacterium sp.; assembly: GCA_964547515.1. Classification (GTDB taxonomy): domain Bacteria; phylum Bacillota; class Clostridia; order Christensenellales; family Aristaeellaceae; genus UBA11524. Next base: position 1,432 of record CAZJOA010000201.1, on the reverse strand, counting down.
CCAGCTTGGCGAAGGCGGTCTTCATGCCCACGCGGACATTGGGCGCACCGCAGACCACGTCCACCCATTCGGGTTCGCCGCAGTCCACCTTCAGCAGGTGGAGCTTTTTTGATTCGGGGTGCTCCTCGACGCTCTTGATCTCGGCCACAACCACGCCGGAAAGCTCGGCGCCCTTGTGGAAGATCTCGTTCTCCACCTCGGCGGTGGACAGGGAGAACTGATGGATCAGCGCCATCAGGTCAATGCCGGACAGATCCACGAATTCCTGGATCCAATTCATCGAAATATACATATTGCGCTCACCTCCATCAATTATTCATCATCCGTGAACTGGCTCAGGCGCGCCAGGCTGCCGCTGTTCAGGTCACGGATGTCCTTCACGCCATACTGCATCATGGCCAGACGGGTCAGGCCCAGGCCGAAGGCGAAGCCGGTGTACTCCTCGGGGTCGATGCCGCCGGCCTTGAGCACCTCGGGGTGGATCATGCCGCAGGGGCAGAGCTCCAGCCAGCCGGAATGCTTGCAGGAGGGGCAGCCCTCGCCGCCGCAGATCAGGCAGGAGATGTCCAGCTCGAAGCCCGGCTCAACGAAGGGGAAGAAGCCCGGGCGCAGACGCACCTTAATGTCCTTGCGGAAGACCTCGCTGAGCATGGTCTTCATGAAGTAGATCAGGTTGGAGATGGAGATGTTCCTGTCCACCATCATGCCTTCCATCTGGAAGAAGGTGTTCTCGTGGCAGGCATCAGTGGCCTCATTGCGGAAGCAGCGGCCGGGGAACACCGCCTTGATCGGCACGCCGTTGTTGATGAGGTCATCGCGGTACTTGCGATAGATGGCGTTCTGTGCCGCAGAGGTCTGCGTCTTGAGCAGCTGACCGTTGTCCAGATAGTAGGTGTCCTGCATGTCGCGGGCGGGGTGGAACTTGGGGATGTTCAGGGACTCGAAGCACTCATAGTCGGTGACGATCTCGGCATAGTCCTCCAGATGGAAGCCCATCGTACGGAAGACCTGCTCGCACTGACGCTGCACCAGGGTGATGGGGTGGTAGGAGCCGCGCTCCATGTTGGCGGGCATGGACACATCGAATTCGGGCAGGGCTTCGATCTCCTGCTGCAGCTCGGCGGCCTTCATGGCCTCTAACTTTTCCGCCAGCGCCACGGTGATCTGGTTCTTGAGCTCATTGGTCTGAGCGCCGATGGTCTTGCGCTCCTCCACGGACATGTTCCCCATGCCCTTGAGCAGCTCGGTCATCTTGCCCTTCTTGCCCAGGTAGCTCACGCGCAGGCTTTCCAGCGCCGCCATATCGGCGACCTGGGAAAGCTCCGCCTCGAAGCCGGCCTGCAAAGCGGCGATCTTCTCGTTCATGGTTGTTTCCTCCTTATGTGATGATCTGCAAACAAAAAGTCCGCCCCATGGGATGCATGAGACGGAC
>CAZJOA010000200.1:0-3681 GCA_964547515.1 uncultured Faecalibacterium sp. | reverse complement strand
CTTATCGTGCGACCGCCCAGGCGACGGGTTCGCTGGGCGAAGCGCCGTAATGCCAGGTGTGGGGCGTTTCCAGCGCCAACTCGGCATGGCACAGGGCGATCCCCGCGTCCAGCAGGGAGCGATCCGCCGTGTCCAGGATGAATTCGCCCCGCGTCCCCAGACCCAGCGTCCAGGGCTGCATGTTCATGGCGGAGGGTGCACACTGCACCAGCGCGGCGGCATCGGTCAGCTCCTCGGGCCAGGTTCGGAAGTCCCCCCGGCAGAAGTGCTCCGGGGGCTTGCGGTGGCGCTGCCGGGGCTCGGTCGGCGGCTCGGCGGGTATTCCGATGGCGATGACCGCCAGAACGCCCTCATTCGCCGCCAGATCGATGGCAAGCGCGTTGCGGCGATAGCTGCCCGTCACCCAGCAGGTGCCCAGACCGTGCGAGGTGGCCTCCAGCACCAGGCTTTCGCCCATGATGCCCGCATGGACGCGGTTGCGGGGGGTGTCCTGCGCGATGACGGCGGCGATCCTCCGGCAGCCGGTGATGCGCCGGGTGGCCAGCAGCGCCCCGGTGAAGAAGTCCTCCGCCACGGGGCAGAAGACCATGCGCACACCGGGCAGCTGATACCGCCCCAAGGCGTAGGACAGCGCGGCGAAGTCCGCCGTATCCGGTGCACCGGCGTAGCTGCGGCAGGACGTGCGCAGCCTGGCCGCAGCGATGAGCCGCGCCCGGTCATGCGCGGGATAGAGGGATGACAATTCGGCCTGCATGCGTCAGTCCTCCTTGATTTCCAATGCGGAAAAGACCTTGCCCACGCTGTCGTGAATGACCAGATCGGCCTGATCGTCCATGGGGGTCGCGTCACGGTTGATGAGCACCAGCTGCCTGCCCCGGAAATCATGCAGCAGCCCCGCCGCAGGATACACGGTCAGGCTCGTCCCGGCGACGATCAGGGTGTCCGCCCTGCGGATGTGGTGGACGGCGGCGGACAGCACCTCGTCATCCAGCCCTTCCTCGTACAGCACGACCTCGGGCTTGATGATGCCGCCGCACACACGGTGCGACGCTTCGTTTTCGCAGCAGCAGCGCGGGATGCCTTCGCTGTCCCGGATGTACTCCGGCGGATAGAACCGCGCACACTTCATGCAGCGGTTGCGGTGGATCGACCCGTGCAGCTCCAGCACATTGCGGCTGCCGGCCTTCTGGTGGAGGCCGTCGATATTCTGGGTGACGACGGCGGTGAGGCGACCGGCGCGCTCCATCTCCGCCAGGAAGCGATGCGCCGCATTGGGCTGTGCGTCCAGGGGGAGCATCTTGTCCCGGTAGAATCGGTAGAATTCCGCCGTGTGCTGACGGAAAAACGTCGCGCTCAGGATCGTCTCCGGCGGCCAGGCGTAATGCTGATTGTACAGCCCGTCCACACTGCGGAAATCGGGGATGCCCGACTCCGTGCTGACGCCCGCGCCGCCGAAGAACACGATGCGCCGCGAGGTGTCGATGATCTGCTGAAGCTGCTGATACATGGCATGTCCTCCTTCGGAAAGGGTCATGGCTGAAGGGTGATGCGCCAGCGCGGGCGGATTTCCTCCGGACAAGCGGCTTTGAGCGCCTCGGTCAACAGGGCATAGCTGCGGGAATGGCAGGCGATCAGGGTGAGCTCGGGCTTGCCGTCCTTCAGGGCGATCTCCGCTTCGAACATGTCCTCCCTGTCGGGGACGATGTCATCGAGGTGCGACAGCAGGGTCTCTCTGCATGCTTCCGTGTCGCCCTTTTCCACCATCAGCTGGAAATCCGACTCATGCTCCCCGAACCAGACCCAGAAATCCGCCGGGAGCGACGGTTCGACCGCCCGCGGGAAGAAGTGGATGTGCGTGCCGTCCAGGATCAGGCGAACCTGCCTGCCCGTCTCTTCCCCCCGCGACGGATTGCGCTTTGTCAGTTCGCTGACAGCCTGGCTTGCGGCATCCGCGTCCTTCTTCACCGCGCTGAGCATGGCGCTTGCATGCAGGTACTCCTCGTAATCCCTGGCGCGCTCCGCCCGGGCAAGCATGGCGGTGGCCTCATCCGTGCGGTGCATCATGGTCAGCGCATACGCCATGCAGGCCTGCGCCCGGGCGATCAGCTGTTGGCCGAAATCGTCCAGCGGCCGGTGGCAGTAGATGCAGTCAATCGCCCGGTCGAACTCCGCATAGGCCTTTTCAAACCGATGGCTGCCGTACAGATAAAACTCGCCGCTGAGCATGTGGGGAAGGAAGAATTGATGCCCCAGGGCAGCGGCCTCGTCGAATTTGACGGTCATGGCACGCAAGCAGCGATTCTCCCGGTAATACATGCCGGCCAGGATACACCACAGCACCCTGTCCGCATCGGTTTTGCAATGGCGTTCCAGTCGGATGATCCCCTTTGCCGCCGTGCGGAGCTTTTCCTTTTCGATCGCGTCCAGGGTGAACAGCGCGAGCAGCCCGGCATCCGTGTCCTGCGCAAAGACGTGGTCGAGGATGAGCGCATAGTTCTTGCGGACGGCCCGCATCCGCAGGCGGACGGGCAGCAGGTGGATCTTCACACGCAGATAGCACTCGTACAGCGACAAGATGAACCCCTCCCTTTTGACGATGCTTTGTCTCACGCTCATTGTACCACGTCCGGGGCGGTGAACGCAACCGTTGCGGGGCGCAAATGCGCGGCTTTTTGTCGTAAGCTGCCATCGGGAGAGCGCAGGTTTCCCTTGCAAAAATGGCGAAATGGTCATATAATGTTATCAAGAAGCCATCCTCCCCATGAAGGGAGAACAAATTATCCATCAGGAGGAATGCATCATGGACGTTATGACTGCCTATGAACAGTGGCTGAAGGACTTCGCCGCCGATCAGGACACCGTGGCCGATTTGCAGGCCATCGCCGATGATCCCAAGGAGATCGAGGATCGCTTTTATACCGAGCTGAGCTTCGGCACGGCGGGTATGCGCGGCGTCCTGGGCGCGGGCATGAACCGCATGAACCGCTACAATGTCCGCCGGGCGACGAAGGGTCTGGCGCAGTATCTGCTCCAGAACCCCGAGGAAGCCGCGCGGGGCGTTGTCATCGCGTATGATTCCCGCCGCTTCTCCGCCGAATTCGCCCGGGATACCGCTTTGGTGCTGGCGCAGGAGGGCGTCCCGGCGTTCCTGTTCGACGCGCTGCGTCCCGTGCCGGTGCTGTCCTACGCAGTGCGCCATCTGCATGCCATCGCGGGCATCGTCATCACCGCGTCCCACAATCCGCCCCAGTACAACGGCTATAAGGTCTACGGGGAGGACGGCGCACAGGTCGGTCCGGAGGCCGCCGAGGGCATCACGAAGATCATCCGCGCCACCCAGTACACCGACTGCACCCTGATGGACGAGCAGGAGGCGCTGAGCAAGGGCCTACTGAAGTACATCGGCAACAAGGAAGTGGATGACGACTACATCGCCGAGGTCAAGACCCTGTGCGTCCAGCCCGAAATGCTGGAGAAGATGGGTGCGGAGCTGTCCATCGTGTATACGCCCGTGCATGGTTCGGGCAATGTGCCGGTGCGGCGCATCCTGAAGGAGATCGGCATCTCGAATGTGTCGGTCGTCAAGGAGCAGGAGCTGCCCGATCCCGCCTTCTCCACGGTGAAGGTGCCCAACCCCGAAGAGCCGGACACCTTCCGCCTGGCCATCAAGCTGGCGGACGA
>CAZJOA010000199.1:0-3791 GCA_964547515.1 uncultured Faecalibacterium sp. | reverse complement strand
CATGTCCGATTGGTCAGTAGCCCATGGCCTCGTCTGCCAGAATGATGGTGATGGGGTGTCCGCCCAGGGGACGCTCGATCACCGAGGTCACGCTGCACATGCTTTTCTGGCAGATGGCGGCGTTGCACCTGCCCTCCAGGGCGCAGGGGGTGCTCTTGCCCAGGCGGCGTGCGTTGAGTGGGCACGCGACGGTCTTGATACGCGCGATGGCCTGCGGGATGCCGCCGTCCACCAGCTTGTTCGCCCCGGCGATGACGATGACCTGCTTCGGCCCGGCGATCAGCGCACCGACGCGGTTGCCCGTGCCGTCGATGTTCACCAGACAGCCATTGGCCGTGATGGCGTTGGCGCTGAGCAGGTACACGTCGCTGCATGCGGCGGCGCGGAGGGCTTCGTCGCGGGGCTCGTCCGTCCGCCAGTGCCAATGGGGATGATCGCCGCGCTCGCGCAGGGCATCGTACAGCCCCAGCTCCTGAATGGTCATGCTGCCGCCGATGCCGACGGACGCGCCGTCCGGGATGAGCGTCAATGCCAGTGCCCGCGCCTCGGCTTGGGTAGAAACGTGATGCACGGTGAAGCCCTTCGCGGTGAGGGCTTCGAGGGTCTTTGCCGTCAATGTGTCCATGAGGATACCTCCTTGTGCTGTTCTGCGGAGGATTTCGACGCGGAATGCCGTTTTTCCTGCTGATTGACTTCCATGGCCGATGGTGCTACAATATCCACCAGCAAACCATCAGGAGGACTCCCCATGCGCCGCATTTATCTGGATCACGCTGCCACCACACCCGTTTCCCCCGCCGTGCTGGAGGCCATGCTGCCCTGCTTCACGCAGGTCTGGGGGAATGCGTCCTCCGTGCATGCGCCGGGACGGGAGGCCAAGCGTGCATTGGAGGCATCGCGCCGTCAGGTGGCGAAGGCGCTGAACGCATCCGTTCCGCAGGAGATCTACTTCACCGCGGGCGGCTCGGAGAGCGACAACTGGGCGATCAAGGGCGCGGCGTTCGCTCATAAGACGGGGCATATCATCACCACCGCCATCGAGCATCATGCGGTGCTGCACACCTGCCAGTGGCTGGAGAAGCAGGGCTTTTCCGTGACCTATCTGCCGGTGGACGGCTTCGGGCGTGTCACGGCGGCGCAGGTCGAGCAGGCCATCCGTCCGGATACCTTCCTGGTCAGCGTCATGGCGGCGAACAACGAGGTCGGGACGCTCCAGCCCATCGCGGAGATCGGTGCACTGTGCCGCGCAAGGGGCATTCTCTTCCACACCGACGCGGTGCAGGCTATGGGTGCCATCCCGCTGGACGTGCGGGCAATGCAGGTCGATCTGCTGTCCCTGTCGGGGCATAAGCTGCATGGCCCCAAGGGCGTGGGGGCGCTGTACATCCGCAAATGGACGAAGGTGGACAGCCTGATCCACGGCGGCGCGCAGGAGCGTGGCTTCCGCGCGGGCACGGAGAACCTGCCGGGCATTGTGGGTCTGGGGAAGGCCGTCGAGCTGGCGCAGGAGGGGCTGACGGACAATGCCGCCCGCATGACGGCGCTGCGGGAGAAGCTCATCCACGGGCTGATGGCGCGCGTCCCGGACACGCGGCTCAACGGGCATCCCACCGACCGTCTGCCGAACAATGTGAACCTGTCCTTCGCCGGTGTGGAGGGCGAAGCGCTGCTGCTCCGGCTGGACTTGGCGGGTGTGGCGTGTTCGTCCGGGAGCGCATGCACCTCGGGCACGCTGGATGCCAGCCATGTGCTGCTGGCCATGGGGCTGAACGAGGCCGAAGCCCATGGTTCGCTCCGGATGACGCTGGGCACGGACACCACCGATGCGGACATCGATGCGGTGCTGGACATCCTGCCGCCCATCGTGGAGGATCTGCGGCGCATGCGGCTGTAATTGCACAAAAGAACCGCCGTCCAACGGACATGTCATCCGTGGACGGCGGTTTGTGTTGGTGTCATTCCGCGTCAGGGGCGGGTGCGGGTTCGTCATCCGTGGCGGCCGGTTCGTCAGCCGTTTCGGTGGACGCGGCGGGTACGTTCACGGCCGATTCGTCAGCGATGACCGAATCCGCCGCGTGCTTGACGTAGAACAGCGCAGCGCACACGTAGATGCGCGGCATGAAGAGACACAGGATCGCGAACAGAACGCCGTAGAGAAGGAACAGGGAGAGGACGGCGGCGGACGAATTGGGGAAGAGCGCGATGAACAGGCTCACCGCGATCGTCAGCGCGATGTACAGCCCGAACACAGTCAGGTAGAAGGGGATGGGCAGCTTGAAGAACTGCCACTTGCGGCCCTTCATCATGGCCTTGGAGCGCTGGACGCACTCGGTCACGAAGGTCTCCGGCTCATCCGCCAGAATGAAGGTGGACATGGCATAGCGATACATCGCCGGGATCATCAGGGCGCACATGACGATTATCAGGACGAAGGGCAGGATCGTCAGCAGCGTCATGGCGAATTCGGAATCGGGTGCAGCGGATGCAATGGCGGCAAGCAGCCAGATCAGCGCCAGGGAGGGCAGCGCCCACAGGCAGGTCTTCAAGCCGACCCACAGGTTCAGGCGGAAGGCCTTGAAGCAGGAGGACATGCGGGAGAAAACGTCGCTTGCGCGGACGTGTTCGGCACCGCGGGCGATGCCGATGGCCGAGCAGGTTATGCCCAGCATCAGCCCGGAAGTCACGAGCATGGAGATCAGCTGCAAAACGAGATTGCCGATGCCGTAGGCATAGCCGGTCTGGGCAGCGTCGCCGGTCAGCAGGGTCAGCAGCAGATCACCACCCATGGAGATGCCGAAGCTGATGGCGAAGTAGATCGCGAACATGCCGATGAGCGCCCCGCGGTGCTTGCGTGCAAGCTCCTTGGCCTCCTGGCGGATGTAGACGTTCTCGACGGTGGTGTTGGACATGGCCGTTCTTCCTTTCGTTTGCTTTTGCGGGCAATGGGCTGTCAGTATGATAACAGATACAGCCCCTTATGTAAAGAGCTTTTCCAGCTCCTCGTATTTTTCGTGGGTGATGAGGGCGTCCTGCTGGATGCCCGTCAGGTGGACGACGTAAGTCCACCGGCCATAGGGCGTGATGTTGGCGATGTGGTTCAGGTTGATGATATAGCTCTTGTGGCAGCGGAAGAACACGGCCGGATCGAGCCGCGCCTCGGTCTCGGCGAGGGAATCGCCGGTGACATAGCGTTCGCCGCTGACGGTGTAGATGACCGTCGCGCGATCCTCCCGCTGCACCAGGACGATGTCGCCCATGCGCAGGAAGGTCACGCCGTCCCGGTGGTGGAGCATCATGCGGCCATTGGCGGCGGCAGGGGACTTCGCGGCGGCATGGGGCAGGGGAGCATCCGCCCGGGTGTGGGAGAGGATGCCCCGTGCACGCTCCAGCGTCTGCATCACCCGGCTGACCTTGAAGGGCTTCACCAGATAGTCGAAGGCGTACACCTCGAAGGCATCGCCCATGTACTCATCATGTGCCGTGGCGAAAATGAGGATGATGGAGGGATCCATATCCTGGATGACGCGCGCGGCCTCCACACCGGTCTTGCCGGGCATCTCCACATCCAGGAAGACGATCTGCGGGTGGAGCTGCTCCACCAGGCGGATGCATTCCAGTCCGTCGGCGGCTTCGCCCACCAGCTCGAAGTCCTCCTGCTTTTCGATCATCTTGCGCTCGATCAGGCGCATGGCATCATTGTCGTCCGCGATGACGACGCGAATCTTGTCCATCGGCGTGCTCCTTGCTGTGTTGCTGATGATATAACGCATCAGCGGCGGGAAAACGTGCAT
>CAZJOA010000198.1:0-3829 GCA_964547515.1 uncultured Faecalibacterium sp. | reverse complement strand
TATCCCCCGGCGGATTGCAAGGGTTTTCCGGGGGATTCGGCCTTGCCTGCCTCTATTGTACCAAAACATCCGTGAGGCGCTCACACATCGGAATTCACGCGGTGGAGGGGCTGTATGCCCCTCCATTTGCTTGCCAAATCCGCAGGGATATGGTATCATGAAGACGAATCCGCCGCGAAGGAGGCGTCCCCCGTGCTGGTGTCCGCCGTGATCGATCGTCCGCTGGGGTCGGTGCATCCGCGCCACCCTGACATCGTGTATCCCGTGAATTACGGCGAAGTGCCGGGCGTTCCCGCACCGGACGGCGATTGGCAGGATGTGTATGTCCTGGGCGTGGACGTGCCCCTCGCGGCGTTCACCGGGCGGCGCATTGCCATCATCCACCGCCGGGATGATGCGGAGGACAAATGGGTGCTCGCCCCGGAGGGCATGACCTTCACGGCGGAGGAGATCATGCGGACGGTTCGCTTTCAGGAGCAGTATTTTGATGCCTGGGTCGAAATGACGCAGGATTGACGTGATTTGAGGTGCAAAATGAGCGAAAATAAGGCCATTGGCATTCTGGGTGCCGGCACATGGGCCGTGGCGCTGGCGCGGCTGCTGCAGCGCAATGGGCATAAGGTCACGGTGTGGTCGAAATTTCAGCAGGAGGTGGATGCGCTGACGCAGAGCCGCACCCATCCCAACCTGCCCGGACTGGTGCTTGCCGAGGAGATCGCCTTCACGACGAAGCTGCCGGAGGTCTGTCAGGGCAAGGACATCCTGATCTTCGCCGTGCCGTCGGTGTTCGTGCGCGAAACGGCGGCGAGCGCGGCGGCATTCATCCCCGATGGGCAGATCATCGTGGACGTGGCCAAGGGCATCGAGCCGGACAGCCTCTTCACCATGACGGAGGTCATCCGGGACGAGCTGCGCAAGGACGGTCAGCATGACCATGTGAAGCTGGTGGCGCTGTCCGGCCCGAGCCATGCCGAGGAGGTCGCGCTGGACATGCCCACCTCCATCGTGTCCGCCTGTGCGGATATGGACGTGGCTGAGATCGTGCAGGATGCCTTCATGAATTCCTGCATGCGCACCTACACCAATGCGGACGTGCTGGGCGTGGAGCTTTGCAGTGCGCTGAAGAACATCATGGCGCTGGCGGCGGGCATTTCCGCCGGTCTGGGCTATGGTGACAACGCCAGGGCGGCACTCATCACCCGGGGCATGGCGGAGATCACCCGGCTGGGACTGGCGATGGGCTGCTCCGAGCAGACCTTCTATGGCCTGGCGGGCATCGGTGACCTGATCGTCACCGCCACCTCCCGCCACAGCCGCAACAACCGCTGCGGCATGCTCATCGGTCAGGGCGTGAAACCCGAGGAAGCCGTCCGACAGGTCGGCACGGTCGAGGGCATCAATGCCCTGCCCGCCGCCATGCAGCTGGCCGAGCGCCATGGGGTCGACATGCCCATCGTCACCGGGGTGAACGCGGTCGTCAGCGGCCAGGTCACCCCCGAGGCGCTGTGCTATGCCCTCATGACCCGCGACAAGACCCGCGAGGTCAAGCAGAGCGAGATGAACGTGCGGTTCGAGAGTGCGCTCCAGCGCCGGAGGATGCACGGCGAAACGCGGCGGGTGCTGGTGGGCGGATATTTCCCCCAGCTGACGAATCAGGAGATCGCGTGGCTCAGGCGTGCCAAGGAGCAGGGGACATGGCTGGCCGTGGCGCTGGTGGATGACGGGGAACAGTCCCGCTTCGAGGAGCGCCGCGAGGCACTGTCCGCCCTGCGCTGCGTGGATCGGGTCTTCCCCGTGTCCTCCTGGGCGGACCTGACCGATGCCGTGCGCAACCTGCGCATCGACCTGGTGGTCGCCCGTCCCGAACAGGCCAGGCAGTTCGCCGATCAGGACGCGCTGGACGTGCAGATCGTCACGGCGGAATGAGAAGGATGATGCATCCCCCAAAAGAGCCACTTCGCTGTCAGGCGGGGCGGCTTTTCATATATTGGGGAAATGCAAGCAGATCATCAGAAAAAACGGCTGCCCCTGTTTACAGACCCTGCGGAATCTGTTACAATGCATGCGTCGGGATACAGCGAGAAAAATGCAACGGAGTGACGGCGGTTATGATCCGAAGAATCGACCTGCGTGCACGGCTGTCCGGATTGTCCGATATATACAGCTTCCGCGAGGTATACGCCAAGGGACGGCTCATCAGCCTGCTCAGTGCACTGATGAGTGCCTTCTACAACGTGTTCATCACCGGGATTTTCTATACGGGCTTTTTGTCCATGTATGGCATTTCCATCACGGACTTTGGCATCATCACCTTCATCCCCTATATCGCCAACTGCTTTTCGGTGTTTTCGGGCATGATCCTGGGGCGGATCAGGCAGCGCAAGCGTGTGCTCATCGCGTCGAAGGTCTTCTACTACGCGCTGTACATTGTCGCCATCACGCTGATGCCGCAGTTCGTCACCGACCCGACGCAGCGCATGTACGCCTTCGTTGGCATCCTCTTTGTCGCGCATGCGGTGTATGCGCTGTTCAGCCCGGGGTTCACCACCTGGTTTTACTTCTTCTATCCGGCGGACAACGAGCAGCGCACGCGCTACATCACCCTCAACCACCTCTTCTCCTCGGTCATGAGCTGTATCGTTCTGCTTTTCAGCGGCGTGCTGACCGATGCGGTGTCCGGCTCGCCCTATCAGAAGACGCTGATCCTGGGCTTCCGCTATTTTGCGTTCCTGCTGGTGCTGATCGATGTGTTCATGCAGTCGCGCGCCAGGGAATTCCCCTATCCGGAAAGCCCGGACACAAGGCTGAAGGATGTGTTCACGCTCCCGTTCCGCTACAGGAAGTTCATGCGCTGTCTCATCATGATGTTCGCATGGAATTACATCTCCAACCTCAACAATGGCCTGTGGAATTTCCATCTGCTCAACCACATGCATTTCTCCTACACGCTGCTGAACCTCTCCTCCATTCTCTATACGGTGATCCTGCTTTGCAGCGCACCGCTCTGGCGGAGGCTGCTGCGGCGCTTCTCGTGGATCAAGACCTTCGGCATCACGAATCTGCTCTGGTGGCCGACGGAGCTCCTGTTCTTCTGCATGACGGTCGACCGCCCCTGGATGTATCTGCCGCTGAACATCGTGCAGAACTGCCTGAACGTCGGCTTCAACCTGTCCTATTCCAACGTGCTGTATATGAACCTGCCCGAGGAGAATTCCACCACGCACATCGCCTTTTACAGCATCGGGTGCAATCTCTTTGCCTTCCTGGGGCTGATGACGGGCACATGGATCAGCTCCCTCACGGGGGACGGCACCGTGTCCGTGCTGGGCATGGAGGTGTATTCCGTGCAGTTCACGACGCTGGCGCGTGCCGTGACCATGTTCACGATGGGGGTCGTCTGCACATGCAAATGGCGTGCCTTCACGCGCGAGCAGGACATCCGGGAGGTCGAGGAGCGCGCGGTGATCGAAAGGGACTACCGCGCACATCGCAGACAGCAGCGCCGGGAACGATTCCGCCGGATTGGCTGACACAAAGGCCGCCTTGCATGGATGAGGCGGCTTTTGTGCTGCCCGGGAAGGGAAATGGGATCAGACTGTCAAAAAAGCCGTGTTTCCAGCAGCAGTAACTCGCCGTCTGCAAGACTCTCATCGTATCGACCGGCTTTGCCGGTCGGGCGGGGCGTTTTCCGTAGTGAAATGCAATTTCACAGAGGAAAACATTCCGCAGCTATCCTCGAAAAAGTGGCTTTGCCACTTTTTCGATACCCTGAGAGATATGCCATCATGACGGACAGCTGAAACAATTTGTCATTCTTTGATAAGGAATT
>CAZJOA010000197.1:0-3866 GCA_964547515.1 uncultured Faecalibacterium sp. | reverse complement strand
GTGCAGCGAGGCGTACTGGATGTACGCGCGAGCGGAACGAAGCAAAGCCAGGGCGAAAAAGGCACTGTGCGAATGATATGGTTTAGATGAAAATTAGTATCAGATGTCCGCGCCCTGTTCGCGTGCCTGGGCGGTGTACAGCTCGTAGTACGCGCCCTTCTTCGCCATCAGCTCGTCATGGCTGCCCGCTTCGAGGATGCCATGGTTGCTGATGTAGAGGATGCGGTCGCAGTTCTTGATGGTGGACAGGCGGTGGGCGATGATGAAGGACGTCCGCCCCCTGAGCATCGCCTGAATGCCGTCCTGCAGGAGCTTCTCCGTCTTGGTGTCGATGGAGGAGGTCGCCTCATCCAGGATGAGGATGCGCGGGTCGCTCAGCAGCGTGCGTGCAAAGGCGATCAGCTGACGCTGTCCCTGACTCAGGCTCGAACCGCGCTCGTTCACCGTGGTCTGATACTGCATGGGCATCTCGCGGATGAAGTCGTCCGCGCGAACGAGGGAGGCGGCATGGCGGACTTCGTCATCCGTGGCTTCCAGACGGCCATAGCGGATGTTGTCCATGATCGTGCCGGAGAAGATGAAGCTGTCCTGGAGCATGATGCCCAGCTGACTGCGCAGGCTGTGGATGGTCACATCGGTGATGTCGTGCTGTTCGCCCTGCTCATCGGTGAGGAGGATGCGTCCGCCGCGCAGGTTGTAGAAGCGGCAGAGCAGGTTCACCACGGTGGACTTGCCCGCGCCGGTGGGGCCGACCAATGCGATGGATTCGCCCGCGCGGACGTGGAGGTTCAGGTCCTCCAGGACGGTCTGACCCTCTTCGTAGCCGAAGTTCACATGCTCGAAGGCGACCTCGCCGGTGATCTCGGGCAGGACGGTCGCGCCGGGCTTGTCATCCACCACGACGGGCTCTTCCATCGTCTCGAAGATGCGCTCCAGATACGCCAGGTTGTTCACGAAGGAGTTGTAGATGTTCGCCAGGCTGGTGATGGGCTGCCAGAAGCGGCTCAGGTACTGTCCCATGGCCAGGATCGTACCGAAGGCCACGATCTCCCCGCCCAGCCAGTACACACCCGCGATGTACAGGATGGTGAACACCACCTGGGTGATGATCTCCGAGGACAGCCAGACGCTGTTGGAGATGTAGATGGCCTTCATCCACGCGGCACGGCAGGCGGAGGCCAGCTTCTCCATGATGGAGCAGTTCACATCCTGACGGGCGAAGATCTGCGAGACGCGCACGCCGTCGATGGATTCGGCAAGGTAGGCGTTGTAGTTGGAGTTCTTGTTGGACTGGTTCTGCCAGGCCTTGCGCTGACGGGGCTTGAGGAAGATGATGATGGCCACGAACACGGGCAGACCCGCCACGACCACCGTCGCCAGGGTCGGCTCGGTCGCATACATGAACACCACGATGAAGATGACATTGATGATCTCCAGGATGGAGTTGATGATGCCGTTGGACAGGATGTCGCTGACGGAGTTGACATAGTTGATGACGCGCACGAGGATCTTGCCGGCGGGTCGGCTGTCATAATAGGAGAAGGGCAGCCGCTGGAGATGGGCGAAGAGGTCGCGGCGGATGTCGTAGATGATGTCCTGGGAGACCTTAATCATCGTGCGGGAACGGATGACGTTGAAGACGATGGAAAGAACCACGATGCCCAGATACGCCAGCGCCATGGTCAGCAGCTTGTCGACCTGCTTGTTCGGCACGATGACGTTGAGGACGTATTCGGTGATCTTGGGCGAGAACAGTCCCGCGACGGATGCGCACACGGAGAGCATCAGCGCGAAGAGCATCTTCCACTTGTGCCGCCCGACGTAATGGATCACACGCTTCAAATGCCGTGCGTCAAAGGGGCTTTCCAGGTTTTCGTCCACGTCGAACTTATTGCGTGCCATCTCATTCACCGTCCTTTCCGGAGGGAGCGGCGGTCGTGTCGATGCCGTTTTGCAGGCAGTACGTCTCCCAATAGTAGCCGTGATTCCGGAGCAGCTCCGCATGGGTGCCGCGTTCGGCGATGACACCGTCCGCCAGGATGAGGATCTCGTCCGCGTCCTTCACCGAGGAGATGCGCTGGGCGATGATGATCTTCGTGCAGTCATAGGGCAGCTCGCGCAGCTGCCGCTGGATGTACTGCTCGGTCTCCATGTCCACGGCGGAGGTGGTGTCGTCCATGACGAGGATGCCGGGCTTGACGGCGAGGGCACGCGCCAGGGCGATGCGCTGCTTCTGTCCGCCGGACAGACCCACGCCGCGTTCGCCGATGATGGTGTCATAGCCGTCGCTGAGCTGCTGGATGAAGTCATCCGCAGCGGCACGGCGGGCGAAGTCGTGCACCTCGTCCTCGGTGAGGGTCTGGTCACCGAAGGCGATGTTGCCCTCCACCGTGTCGGAGAAGAGGAAGACATCCTGTGTGGCGGTGCCGATGCCATCGCGGAGCTGCTGGAGCTTCCACTGCTTGATGGGGCAGCCGTCCACCCGGATCTCGCCCTCGCTGACATCATAGCAGCGGCTGAGCAGCTGGATGATGGTCGTCTTGCCCGAGCCGGTGGGGCCCATGATGGCCAGGGTCTTGCCGGGCTCGACGCGGAAGGACACATCCTTGAGGACGGGGGTGTTCTCATGCTTGAAGGACACATGGCTGAACTCCACCGCGCCCTGAATGCGCTCGTGATCGACGGCATTGGGGGCATCCACGATGTCCGAGCGGGACATTTCCAGCTCCATGACCTTGTTGGAGCTGGTGATGAAGCGCTGCCAGTCGTTGAGGAGGTTGCCCAGCTGGCGCATGGGGACGGAGAGCGCCCAGCCCAGGCTGGTGAAGATGGTCAGCTGACCGGCGGACAGCTCGCCCTGGATCATCAGGTATCCGCCGAAGAAGACGGTGATGAGGGTCATGGCGTTGGCGAGGATCTCGATGAAGGGGTAGAAGGTCAGCCAGCGCTTGTTGATGTTCAGGTGCGCCTCACGGAAGGCGGAGGAGCGCTTGTCGAAGGCCTCCTTCTCGTATTCCTCCCGGGCGAAGGCCTTGATGACGCGGTTCGCGGCGATGTTCTCCTGGGCGGCGGCGTTCATCTCGCTCTGACGCTCGCGCATGGCCATGAACAGCTTGCGCACGCCCTTGGAGTAGACCTTGGTGATGAGCATCAGCAGCGGCGTGACGCACACCAGTGACAGGGCGAGCTTCCAGTTGATCCAGAACAGGTAGATGGAGGTGGACAGGAACATGACCACATTGTCGACGATGGCGTAGTCGATGTAGCTGAGGAAGTGGCGGCACCAGTCGGTGTCGGCGGACATGCGGGTCATCAGATCACCGGCGCGGTTGCGGTCGAAGAAGCGCGTGTCCTGGTATTGCAGGCGGGTGAAGAGGCGGAGACGCAGGTTATAGATGACGTTCTGGCTGGTTTTCTCCAGCGAGACGATCATGAAATAGCGCAGGCCTTCGCGCAGCACCTTGACGGCGAGCATGGTGAAGAGGATGGGCAGCAGGGGATCGACGTTCTGGGCGATGATGACATCGTCCACGAGCCTTTCGGTCAGCGACGGGTTGACGAGGAGCATGAGCGAGGTGAACGCGCTGATGCACAGTGCCAGCAGGTGTCGCTTGCGGAACTTCTTGTCCATCAGGCCGATCAGCCATCTGATGTTTTCCACGGTTTTCTCCCTCCCGTGTATGTCCGGCATGAAGCCGGAGGGTCGTCATGCGGAATCACGTCCGGAACGACGTAATTTCGCGGACAGTATAGCATGAATCGTCGTCGACTGCAACGGGAAAAACGGCGGAATTCCAGCCTTTTTTCACAAAACGAACACCGTAAACGATTTCGTTGCGGGGGACGAAAAAAGTCCCGCGCGGACG
>CAZJOA010000196.1:0-3923 GCA_964547515.1 uncultured Faecalibacterium sp. | reverse complement strand
GATGAGAGTCTTGCAGACGGCGAATTACTGCTGCTGAAAACACGGCTTTTTGACAGTATGAAGCGGCAGGGTTTTGCCGTTTTCATCCGTTTGATAGGGGAGGGGAGTCCATGAAGGTGCTGGGTCTGACCGGCGGCATCGCCTGCGGGAAGTCCAACATCAGCCTGACCTTACGCGAGCTGGGCGCGGTCATCGTGGATGGCGATGTGCTGTCCCGGGAACTGACGGCGGACGGCGGACTGGCGCTCCCGGCCATTCGCGAGGCCTTCGGGGCGGGCGTTTTCCGCCCGGACGGCACGCTGGATCGCCGTGCGCTGGGTGCGGTGGTCTTTTCGGATGACACCGCCCGTGAACGGCTGGATCGGATCATGCAGCCCCTTCTGCGGCGGCTGATCCTGCGGGACATCGCCGCCGCACGGGATAGCGGCGCGAAGGTCTGCGTGCTGGATATGCCCCTGCTGTACGAAAAGGGGCTCGATGCGCTCTGCGACCGGGTCTGGTGCGCCGTCCTCCCGCGGGAAACGCAGATCGAGCGGCTGATGGCCCGCGATGGCTTCACCCGCGAGGCCGCCGAGGCACGCCTGCGCAGTCAGCTCCCCACGGCGGAAAAAGCGGCCCGTGCCGATGTGGTCATTGACACGAGCGGTACGATACGGTACACTAAGGAGTGTGTGATGGCCCTCTATACCAAGGAGATCGGCGATACGGCCGATTGACCAGGAGGTATCCCCATGGAAACAAACCCGAACGTCCCCCGGGAACGTCATCGCCGGGCGGAACGCAGCGCCGAGCCGCAAGTCCCTGCGTCGCAAGCGCCCATGCGGCCTGCCGCACCGGCGGACATGCCGACCCCGACCGTGCGGACACCCATGCCCACGGGGAATGCGCCGCGTCAGCCCGTCCCCCAGCCGAGGACGCTCCGTCAGCAGTCCGCCGAGCCTGTCTGGCAGCAGCCCACGCTGCACCGCGATGCACTGCGGACGAGTCCGCCGACGCGAAAGCCCCCGGCGCAGTCCGATGCACCCGAAGAAACGCCCGACGCCCCCGAAAAGCAGAAGCTCCCCGGCTGGATGACCACGGCGCTGTGCCTGAGCATCGTGCTGGTGATGGGGCTTGTCGCCGCATATTGGCTGATGGAAGCCTACCTCACCACCCAGGAGGAACGGCGCATCGCCGCCTATGAGGCCGTGCTGGACAATTATCATGTCACCGCCGGGGAGGACGGCACGCTGCACGTCACCTGGCAGGACGAGATCGAGCGCTATGCCGCGCAGTACAATTTGCAGCCGGCGTTCGTCATGGCCGTCATCCGCAATGAGAGCAGCTTCCGCACCAATGCGGAATCCAGCGTGGGTGCGCGCGGATTGATGCAGCTCATGCCCGACACGGCGGAATGGATCGCCGGGAAGCTGGATGACGGCGGCTATACCTTCGACCGCATGTGGGATGCCGAGACCAACATCCGCTACGGCTGCTGGTATCTGAACTACCTGTCGAAGCTCTTTCGGGGGGATGCGGTGCTGGTCAGTGCCGCCTATCACGCGGGACAGTCCACCGTCACCCAATGGCTGAGCGACCCGGCGAAGTCCGCCGACGGGGTGACGCTGAATGTGGACAGGCTGTCCGACGGCCCCACCAAGCAATATGTAGGGAGAGTGACCCAGACCTATGGCATCTATCAGACGCTTCTTTATCCGGATGAAGGCTTTGGCGCTGCGGACGATCTGCCTGCTGGCGGCCTTTCTGCTGCTGCCGCAGGGCGCTGATGCGGGCAATGTGGAGGATGACCTCATCGTGGGCATCCAGTCCACCAAGACCCAGGCCATCCGCCCCCTGGAGCCCCTCGAGAGGGACTTCATGAGCATCTACGACCTGATGTATGACGGCCTGATGGACATTGGCGATGATTATCTGCCCGAATGCGCCCTGGCGGAGAGCTACAGCCACAGCGGCAAGAACTGGACGTTCAAGCTGCGCAATGACCTGCTTTTCTCCGACGGCTCACCCGTCACCGCCAATGATGTGGTCGCCACTGCAAACTGGATCATTGGCAAGGCCAACAACGAGGCCAGCGCGGACAAGGGCTACTACATGAATTTGAAGTACTTCGTGTCCAGCATCACCGCCAAGGATGACCGCACCGTCGTGGTCAAGGCCTCCCGCTCCTATTATGGGCTGCTCTACGCGATGACCTTCCCCGTTCTGCCTGCATGGGCGCTGGAATCGGACAATCCTCCCGGAACGGGCGCGTACATGGTGCAGTCCTTCGTGCCGGGCAACACCCTGGAGCTGACGGTCAACCCCCATTGGTGGCAGACCCCGCCCCAGGTCAGGAGCATCCTCTTCGTGATGCACCAAAAGCCCTCCGAGGTGATCGAGTCCTACGAATACGCCCGTGTGGACGCGGCCTTCACCCGGCAGATCGCTTCGGCGCAGTACAAGTCCGGCACGTCCTCCCTGGCGCTGGACTACCGCACGAATCAGCTGGAATGCCTGCTGATGAATCACAGCGCGTTCCCGCTGGATTCGAAGAACGTGCGCGAGGCCATCCGCTGCCTCATCAATGTGGACTACATCGCCCAGCAGATCTACAATGGCATGGTGGAGCGGACGAACACGCCTTTCGTCGCGGGAACATGGATGTACAACGACGGGCTGAGCGCATATTTCAAGCAGGACGCGGAAAAGGCGATGGCGCTGCTGGATGAGGACGGCTGGAGCGACACCAATGACGACGGCATCCTGGACAAGCCCAATTCGAAGGGCGTGTCCGTCATGCTGGAGCTGGATCTGTACGTCTATGAGGAGCCGGACAACGATGTCCGCCTGGAAACGGCCAACTACATCAAGGACACGCTGGAAAACTATGGCTTCTCCATCAAGATCCAGACGGTCTCCTATGCCACCGCCGCCCAGAAGCTCTCCGCCGGTGCGTTTGACCTTTGCCTGGCCTCCTATGCCATGGATGTCTGCCCCGATGCGGGCTTCATGCTCATCAGCGGCAACACGGGCAACTACTGCCGCTATCGCTCCAGCGCGATGAACGACCTGTGCAGCGAGCTTCGTCAGCAGATCGATCAGCCCGGCTATCAGAACACGCTGTACAAGATCCAGGAGCAGTTCGCCAAGGACTGCCCGTTCATCTGCATGTTCTACCGTTCGGGCACGGTGCTGACGCGCAAGATGTACACCACCGTGCGCGATGTGCGCGAGCTGGAGCTGCTCAATGGCATAGAGAGCTTCCGCAACTGATGAAAAGTCCGCCGTGATGCGGGGAAAGCGAGGTGTATCCATGACGCAGCTCTACTTCGTCCGCCATGCCCAGCCGCTCTACCGCTGCCGTGACGATGCGACGCGCGAGCTGTCCGCCAAGGGAATGGCGGATCGCGAGGCCGTGACCCATTTCCTGATGGACAAGCGGATCGATGTCGTGCTCTCCTCGCCCTACCGCCGCGCGGTGGACACTGTCCGCCATTTTGCTGACTCGGTGCGCCTGCCCATCATCCACATCGCGGATTTCCGTGAACGGGAGGTCGCCGCCGAGTGGATCGACGACTTTGATACCTTCTGCCGTCATCAGTGGGCGGACTTTGACTTTCGCCTCCCCGGCGGCGAATGCCTGCGGGAGGTGCAGGCGCGCAACATCGCCGCTGTCCGGCGCGTCCTGCGGGAATACGCCGATCAGCGCGTTGTCATCGGCGGACATGGCACGTCCATTTCCACCGTGCTCAACCATTATGACCCGACCTTCGGGTATGAGGGCTTCGAGAGCATCCGGCGGCTGATGCCGTGGATCGTCCGCCTGGATTTTGACGGCGAGACCTTCCTGGGGATGGAGAAGTTCAGCCTGCTCCTGTGAGCAATTCAGGGGTTCGCCAAGCGCGAGCCTCTTTTTTGTGGACTTTCACTTGCCCGCGCATGCT
>CAZJOA010000195.1:0-3937 GCA_964547515.1 uncultured Faecalibacterium sp. | reverse complement strand
CACCGGCCAGGTGTTCACCTGCCAGCCCAGCTTGGTCTGCACCTCGACCTTGTCGCCCTCGGTGACGGCGACCTCGCGCATGTTGTCGCCGAAGCGCATGACCTTCAGGCTCTTGGAGAACGCCACGCCCACCGCGGCACGCATCCACGAACCGATCCGCTCCTGCACATCCGCATCCTGCCAGTAACCGGCGATGACCTTGCGCGGCATCCGCAGCCGCGCGGCGATGAAGCCATGCTCGCGGTCGCCGTGGGCGGCCTGATTCAGGTTCATGAAGTCCATGTCGATCTCGTCGTTGGGGATCTCGCGGTTATACTGGGTGGCGAAGTGGAGATAGGGCTTCTGGAGGTTGGCGAAGCCGTTGATCCACATCTTGGAGGGGGAGAAGGTGTGGCACCAGGTGACGATACCGGCGCAGCTCGGGGCGTAATTGGCCTCACGAACCACATTGGCGATCTCCTGATTGGTCTTCGCAGTCACCTTATAGACCAGCTTGCAGGGGAGCTTGCCGGATGCATTGAGCTTGTCGCACATTTCCGCCGCGCGATGGGCGACGGTCTCCAGCACCTCGGGGCCGTAGAGGAACTGTGAGCCGACAACAAACCAGAATTCGTAATTCTTCAGAGCCATAGGGATTCTCTCCTTTGTCTCATATTGATGTAGGGTAAGCCGGGGACGGCTGCCTGTCTCTATTCTATTACAGAAAGGGAAAAGATGCAAGCGGAAAATCCGACGGCTGACGGACAGCAAAGCGCCCCCTGCCGCATCAGCAGCAGGGGGACGGAGCGGGGGCGGATGTCCGCCGGATCAGCCGATGATCTCGCCCTTGGCGTTGAACAGCGGGAGCTTCTCCAGGTAGATGAGATCCTCGCGCTCCTGTGCCTCGCCCTCGGCCAGGATCGCCATCCGCCCGACGATCTCGCCGCCGGCGGTGTTCACCAGGGCTTCCAGGGCATGGAGGCTCTCGCCGGTGGAGATGACATCATCGACGATCAGCACGCGCTTGCCCTTCATCAGGGCGGCATCCTTGCCGTCCAGGTAGAGCTTCTGCACGGCGGAGGTGGTGATGGACTTGACCTCCACGCCCAGCACGTCCTGCATGTACAGCTTGACGCCCTTGCGTGCCAGCATCCACTTGTCATCGTGATTCAGGCGCGCCATCTCCTGTGCCAGCGGGATGCCCTTTGATTCGGCCGTGATGATGTAGTCGTATTCCGGCGCGCGCTGGAGCAGCTCCTTGGCGCAGGCGGTGGTCAGCTCACAGTCACCGAAGATGACGAATGCGCCGATGTACAGCTCGTCCGTCACACGGCAAATCGGCAGTTCACGCTTCAGTCCGGCGATGGTCATGGAATGAGTCAGCATGCGATCGACCTCACTTTCTTACTTGTGATACAGCTTATGCGTCTGATACTGCGGGTCGCAGGTCAGGTTCACGCCCAGACGCTTGAAGGTGTTGTTGTCCACCGGGGAGAGCAGCACGGTGGAATGCGCCTCGCAGTCCTTGAGGAGCGGCAGCTGACGCATGGCCTTGGCGGCATGGGGGTCGCTCGCCGCGCTGATGGACAGCGCCAGGAGCACCTCATCGGTGTGGAGGCGGGGGTTGTGATTGCCCAGATAGTCGCATTTGAGGGACTGGATGGGTTCAAGGACATGGGGGGAGATCAGGTGAATGCTCTTGTCGATGTCGGCGAAGGTCTTGAGGACATTGAGGAGCAGCGCGGCGGAAGGCCCGAGGAGCAGGGAAGTCTTGCCGGTGACGATGCGTCCGTCGGGGAGCTGCATGGCGAGGGCGGGCTCGCCGGTCTGAGCGGCGCGGTCGCGGGCGGCGGCGATGACGGGACGATCGGCATCGGTCAGGCCGCTTTTCTGCATCAGCAGCTCCAGCTTTTCCACCTCGCTCTGCGGACCTGTGCCCTTGCGGAACGCGCACCGTGCGGCGTAATAGCGGCGGATGATCTCCTGATGTGCCGCCTGACGGCAGACCTCGTCGTCGATGATGCAGTTGCCGACCATGTTCACGCCCATATCCGTGGGCGACGCATAGGGCGAGCTGCCATAGATCTGTTCGAACACGGCATTGAGCACGGGGAAGATCTCGATGTCGCGGTTATAGTTGACGGTGGTGACGCCATAGGCCTCCAGGTGATAGGGGTCGATCATGTTGTGATCGTCCAGATCGACGGTGGCGGCCTCATAGGCGACATTGACGGGGTGCTTGAGGGAGAGGTTCCAGATGGGGAAGGTCTCGAACTTGGCGTATCCGGCCTGGATACCGCGCTGATGCTCCTGATAGAGCTGGCTGAGGCAGACAGCCATCTTGCCCGAACCGGGCCCGGGGGCAGTGACCAGCACCAGCGGACGGGTCGTCTCCACATATTCGTTCGCGCCGAAGCCCTCATCGCTGACGATGTGCCTGACGTTGTACGGATAGCCCTCGATGTTGTAATGCTTGTACACGGCGATGCCCAGGGACTCCAGCCGCTCCTTGAAGAGCACGGCGGTGCGCTGTTCACGCCAGCGGGTCAGCACGACGCTGCCCACATACATGCCGATGCCGCGGAAGGCATCGATCAGGCGGAGCACATCCGCGTCGTAGGTGATGCCCAGATCGCCGCGGGTCTTGTTCTTCTCGATGTCATCGGCGTTGATGACGATGACCAGCTCGGCCTGATCCTTGAGGTTGAGCAGCATGGAAATCTTGCTGTCCGGTCGGAAGCCGGGAAGCACACGGGATGCATGCGTATCATCGAAGAGCTTGCCGCCCAGCTCCAGATAGAGCTTGCCGCCGAACTTCGCGATGCGCTGAAGGATGTGTTCTGACTGCATTGCCGTATACTTATCATGATCGAAACCAATGCGCATGTCGGATCGCCTCCTGTAATTTTTCCCACAAGAATGGATTATACCACTTTCGGCTGTGTCAAACAAGAGCGGAACGCAAATTTTCCGTCCGATGAACGCGAAAAAGCCGAAGCGGGTACAGAGAAGCGGTCATGCGGCCTATTTCCCCGCGTTGACGGTGATGAGGTGGATCTGCGGCGTGCAGAACAGGCGGACGGGCAGTCCCGTCGTGCCCACGCCGCGCGTCACCAGCAGGTCGATGCGGTTCTGCTTCAGCCAGCCGGAGGTGTACTCATCGGGAACGCCGTCCTCCCGCAGGAGCGTCCCGATGAGGGCGATCTGTCCGCCGTGGGTGTGGCCGAAGAGACCCAGGTCGAACCAGTTCGCATGACCGGCTGAATCGGTCGCCTTCAGCGCATCGGGGATGATCGCCGGGCTGTGGCAGAGGAAGATCACATAGTCCGACGCGGACACCTGACTCGCCACGCCCGCGAGGTCGGGATGCCCGTTGCCGATGTCGTCCACCCCGGCGAGGTAAATGTCGCTCGTGCCGATGCGGACACGGCTGACGGCGTTGACCAGGGGCGTGACCCCGGCCTCCAGCATGGCGGCGCGCAGGGTCGTCAGGTTGCTCTCGGGGACGGTGCGGTCGTGATTGCCCGGCACGGCATACACGCCGTAGCGCGAGTGAATGCGCGGCATGT
The DNA here is from genome assembly GCA_964547515.1 of uncultured Faecalibacterium sp. GTDB lineage: Bacteria > Bacillota > Clostridia > Christensenellales > Aristaeellaceae > UBA11524. The sequence goes on along the minus strand of CAZJOA010000195.1, from coordinate 389 downwards.
GCTGGAAGAACGCGATCGCCCCGGCGCTGTCATTGGCGTAGTCGCCGCCCAGCAGGACGATGTCCGCATTGCAGGCGTTGATGTGGTTGACCAGATCGTTCACGCGGCGCTGGCTGAACAGTCCGCCCTGGTGGATGTCAGCCGCATAGACGATGCGAAGCTGACCGATGCCGGCGGGCAAGTCCTCCGCGGTGAGGGTGACGGATTCGGTCTCCAGCATGAAGGGCTCGATGAACGGCCAGGAGAGGATGAGCAGCACCACGAAGAGCAAAACGGCCTTGAGGAATTTCCGCCCCTTGCTGGTGGACGGGTCATAAGCGCCGGCGTGTCGGCCATGGGGGGATGCATCGCCGGGGAAGAGCATGGGAACGCCTCCTTTCATCCGAGTC
>CAZJOA010000194.1:0-3984 GCA_964547515.1 uncultured Faecalibacterium sp. | reverse complement strand
AACCGCAAGCGGATGCGGAATTTTACCACGCGAAGGCACAGTCCAGCAGGGTGACGCTGCCGTCCTCCTCCGCGCGGACACGATAGACGAGGGTATACAGCGGCGCAGCGTCCTCCCACGCGCGCTGATAGGTGCAGGTGAGGGTGACTTCACCCGGTTCGCAGCCGATCAGCGTGATCTCCCTGCGTCCGCCCGTCCCCGGGGGAAGGAGGCCGCTCTCGTCCGCCATCGCCCCGTCCAGCACATAGCGGCTCTCGACCTCCACACGTCCCCCGTGGGATTCGACCGTCCATTGCCAGCTGTATCCGGTGGACAGGTTCTCCTTCAGGGTGATCTGCGGCGCGGGGGCATCGGCCGGGCCGTCCGCCAGGGAACACGTCAGCAGGGTCAGCAGCATCAGCAGCAAAAAGTATTTCTTCATTTATATGCACCTCCCGTATGCAGGATAGCACGGCGAAGCGGGGGTGTCAAGCGGGGGAGGGGAGGGACGCGTCAGAGTGTCGGAAAAGCGGCAAAACCGGTCGATGCGATGAGCTCCTTGCAGACGGCGGATGACTGCTGCGGAAGGCACGGCTTTGCTGACAGTCAGCCATTGCGCTCTGATTGGCATTATTTCGCGCAGCACAGAAACAACCACGCCCACAACGCTGCCGTATCGCGATCCTGTGGGCGTGGCTGCCAGGTCATTCCGGCCGTCTTTGACGGCATTGCGCATCAGTCCGAGATGTCGGGAGCCATGCTGACCTCCTCCAGCATATAAGGCACAGCTTCCTGCACAGTAAACGGCTGAGGACGGATGCCCCTGATGATTTCCGCAGCAGGCTGCCCGTTGACGATGTTGTGGGTCATCACGATGTTCGCCTCGTCAATATTGTCAGCCGCCAGCGTCTTCTTGCCGATGCGGTATGCCGTGTTCTCATCCAGCGCGGGGGAATCCTTCGTGATGTTGTTTTCCACAACCGCATTCTTCACGCTGTGCAGGTAGACGGACGAGGCAGAGTCCTCACCATAGTAATTCCGCCCCATGGCTCTGCCGGTTTTCGCGGCATAACGGCCCGCTGCACTGTTGATGAAAAGATTGTCGTGGATGTACACATCCCTGGAGCGCCCGACAAGGATCGCCGCACCATCCGCATTGACGATCGTGTTGCCGCGGATCTCAATGCGTTCATGTGCGTAGCTCATCGGCGCATCGCTGCTCGCTTCGGTGCTGATGACGATCGCTGCCGTGTAGGACTGGTTGCTGCCCATCCCGTACATGCCCCTGCGGCCATCGATAATCAGGCTGTCCTCGATCAGAATGTCGTTGGACGTTGCGCCTTCCAGCCAGTAGGTGCTCATTTCCAGGCTGATGGCTGTCAGGGCAGTGCGCTCGATGATGCAATCCTTGATGCGGATGCGGCTTGTGCCGTTCAGCAGCAGACGGCAGGTGCCATCGTGCATGTAGCATCCCTCAAAGATCGCATCCGTGGGGTGACGATCCTCGACTTTGACGATATTGGCCAGACCAACGTCCATGTCCCGGTCGAAGGTGACCCGGACAAGCGTGCCGGTGATGGGGACATAGTTTTTATCCGACATCGCCTCGGTGAATGCTTTGGTCAGGCTTGGATCATACAGCTTTTCGACGGAAACAATCCGTCCCTCGTCGGTCTTTTCCATGCTGTCGAAGTCAAAAAACTCAACCAGCTTGCCCTCCGCACCCTCGAAGGTCTTGAAGCCCTCATTCCCCTTGGGGAAGATGATGACTTCACGGGGGGACTCCTGCCGATACGTCACGATGCCCCAGTCGCAGACGTTTATCAGATCATCCCAGGTGTAGCCAAATTCGCAGTTCTTGTAATAGGGTGCGCCGCTCAGATAGGTCTGCTGTGAGCCTGCAACGCCCATCAGCCTGCCAGAGCCCTCGCGCCTTGCACCGCGGCAGTTGATGAAGAAGTTTGAGGCCGTGCTCTTGTATTCGCCGATGAAGAAGTCGCCGCCGTAATAGGCAAAGTTCCCGATGGTGATGTTGCCGCTGTTATCAAAGGACAACCCGCTGCCCAGATCAAAGCGCAGCGCCATGTAATTGCCTTCCGCAAACATGCCGTACTCCGCGTCCGTGAGCAGGCTCGCACCGTTGTACAGGTACTCGTTGTAGGTGCTGGAGTCAACCTCCACCCGATATTGATTGCCGCCCAGGTGGGTGATGCTCCGCGTGTTTATCATGGAGTTGGGCATGGCGGTCCCGTCCGGCTTGAACATTTTGTAGTTCCGCTCCTGCTTGCCGCCGATCCAGGCGAGCAGATCGCCATCATAGCCCACATACCCTTTCTGAATGCTCCAGGTGAACTGCACCCTGGCACCCTTGGTGGCATCAACGTCGCTGATAACACCCTGCGTGCTGTTGAAGGGGATGCAGTCTGTCACCAGCAGCGTATCCTCGTCACCGGTGATGGACACATTCGCGCAGTTCTTCAGCACGACCACGCGATTCTCGAAGCTGACGCTCTTCCTGTTCGTTTCCAGATAGATGAAGGTGTCAGGTTCGGCAACGATGTGGAAATTCTTGACATCCGTCATCTGGATCGGCACAACATCCACAAAGCGGTACACACCGCTCCTGATCGTATAGGTGTTATCCTCGCCTCGATAGGATGCGGAAACCGTATCCGCCTTCCCGCTGTTCTTCCACTGGTTGACCTTGGTGCGCAGTTCAAACTGCATATCCCGCGCGGCGGTTCTGTATTCTTCCGCATTGGCCAGATGCTCTGCGGGGATCGGGTCATCGTTCACATCAAAGGGCTCATCCCAGAGGAAATTCTCCATGATGTGCCCGTAATCCCGCACGTTGCCTTCGCCGTCCTCAAAAGCATAACCGGTCGTATTGCCGGGCTGGTATCCCGTGTACTGTTCGGCAGCAGCCCCGCTGCATACGCCGAATGCCATCAGCAGCGCCAATCCCAGGCTGATCGCTCTCTCGCGCTTCAAATTCCTACACTCCTTCCGTCCTTGTTCTGTGCAGTCTGCGTTATTCAAATCTTTGGGCGACCAACGTTTTCAGGTCATCGTCGATGGGGGCAAAAGCGCCGGATGCGATGATGGTGTCCCCGTCCACAGCGACCTTCTGACCGAGCGCCTTCAGGACGTCTTCAACCGGCAGCCAGACATGCGTTTCGTCCGTCAGATACATCTTGCCGGCGGCGGGAATGACCCTGCCATCCTGGAGGAGCATCTCGTTGGTGTTTTCCTTCATGGTAACGCTCCGGCCATTGGCATGGATCGTAACGGAGCGCGTATCGTTATCCCAGATGGCATATTCATCGAAGCAGAAGGCGACGAACCGGGCAGGCACATACAGAACGCCGTCCTTTTCGGCGGGGGTGACCTCCGCGCCCGCCATGCTCATTTTGGCAATGCGTCCCTTTTTCAGATAGGAGGCGGAATCCTTCCTGAATGCGGAGGTCTTGTAGATGGGCTTCACCTTGTCCTCAGGCACGGGCGGATCGTCCTGCCCGCCCTCTTTCCTGTACAGCGTCTGGATGTCCTCCCCGGACAGTACGGCATTGTACAGTCTGACTTCATCCATGTCGCCGACATAGGCATCGTAGCCGTGGCCGTCGCCGATCAGCAGATCGCTGGACTTCCTCAGTGCAGCAGTATTCGCTGTGGCCGTGCCCTGAAGTGCACCGTCGATATACAGCGCCATCGTTCCGGTGGCCTGCTCACGGGTGCACACGACATGATGCCATTCGCCGTCATTGATCGCAGCCGTGCCCTTGATGTTGGTATCCGGATTGCCAACGCCGAACATGACCGTGTTCTCGATCTGGCTGATGCCCATATCATCGGTCACGCCTCCCACCTCTGCATCCACCAGGCCGCGCCCCTTATACCAGTTGGCATCGGAGGGTGCGGTCTCCGTCGTGCGCATCCAGAAGCTGATGGTGAAATCCTCACACGCCGTGTTGGGCAGCGTGACATAGGAAATGCCGTTGAAATGCA
>CAZJOA010000193.1:2465-4072 GCA_964547515.1 uncultured Faecalibacterium sp. | reverse complement strand
CGGCAACGGTATCTCCATCATCCTGTTCGCAGGCATCATCTCCCGCGTGCCCAGCGGCGTCTCCACCCTCATCTCCATGGTGCAGGGCGGCGGCCAGGGCTGGCTGTGGGCGCTGCTGCTGGTGATCGGTATGCTGCTGATGATCGCCCTGATCGTCTTCGTCTCCGACGCGGAGCGCCGCATTCCCGTGCAGTACGCCAAGCGTCAGGTGGGTCGCAGAATGTACGGCGGTCAGAGCACCCATCTTCCCATGAAGGTGAACATGAGCGGCGTGCTCCCTGTGATCTTCGCGCAGAGCATCGCCTCCATGCCCGCCACCATCGCGGCATTCCTGCCCGCTCCCGCAGAGGGCAGCTTCTGGTCCGGCGTTCTGAAGGCGATCGACACGCAGTCCGTGCTGTATATCATCTGCTACTTCCTGATGATCATCGGCTTCAGCTATTTCTACGCCACCATCCAGTTCAATCCTGTTGAGATCGCCAACAACCTGAAGAAGAACGGCGGCTTCATCCCCGGCTTCCGCCCCGGTAAGCCCACCACGGACTTCATCAGCAAGGTGCTCAGCAAGATCACCCTCTTTGGTGCCATCTATCTCTCCATCGTCGCCATCGTTCCCATCATCGTGGCGAAGTTCGCCGGCGAGTATAACATCGCCATCGGCGGCACCTCCGTCATCATCGTGGTGGGCGTTGCCCTCGAGACCGTGAAGGCTCTGGAGAGCCAGATGCTCATGCGCCAGTACAAGGGCTTCCTGGAATAAGAGTAGGAGGGGTTTCATGAGACTGATCCTTTTGGGCGCTCCCGGTGCCGGCAAGGGCACGCAGGCTGAGATCCTGAGCAAGACGCTCTCCATCCCCACCATCTCTACCGGCAACATCCTGCGCGCCGCCATCAAGGAAGGTACTCCCACCGGCCTGAAGGCAAAGGCGTTCATGGATGCCGGCAACCTGGTTCCCGACGAAGTGATCATCGGCATCATCACCGAGCGTCTGGCCAAGGACGACTGTGCGAACGGGTACATCCTCGACGGTGTGCCCCGCACCCTCGCCCAGGCCGAGGCTCTGGAGAAGGCCGGGATCCGCTTCGACGCCGTCGTCTCCATCGAGATCGCCGACGAGGCGATCGTGAAGAGAATGGGCGGCCGCCGCGTCTGCGAAAGCTGCGGCTCCAGCTATCATCTGGTGGCTGTTCCTCCCAGGCAGGAGGGCATCTGCGATAGCTGCGGCGGCAAGCTGGTGCAGCGCAAGGATGATGCTCCCGAGACGGTGCTGAGCCGCCTCGCGGTGTATCATAAAGAGACGGAACCTCTCAAGGATTTCTACGCCGAGAGAGGCCTCCTGAAGGCAGTGGACGGCAATTCCGGTTCTGTGACCGAAACCTCCGATGCCATTCTCGCAGTTCTGGGGAAGTGAACGTATGATCACGATCAAGTCCCCCCGCGAGATCGAAGCGATGCGCCTGGCGGGAAAAATTACCGCGGCTGCCCGTGCTTTTGCAGGGGAATTGGTAAAGCCAGGCGTAACAACCCAAGAAATCGACAAAGCAGTACAGCATTTCATCGAGCAGCATGGTGCCACCCCTTCGTTCCTCCACTACAACGGCTATCC
>CAZJOA010000193.1:0-2365 GCA_964547515.1 uncultured Faecalibacterium sp. | reverse complement strand
ATTTCATCGAGCAGCATGGTGCCACCCCTTCGTTCCTCCACTACAACGGCTATCCGGCCAGTTGCTGCGTCTCCGTCAACGATGAGATCATCCACGGGATCCCCGGCAAGCGGGTCCTGAAGGAGGGCGACATCGTGAGCGTGGACGTGGGAGCGTATATCGGCGGCTACCACGGCGACTGTGCGGCCACCTTCCCCTGCGGCAGGATCAGTGATGAGGCCAAGCGCCTGATCCTGGTCACGGAGGAGAGCTTCTTCGAGGCCCTCCGCTTCGCAAGAGAGGGGCAGCGCATCTCCGATATCTCTGCAGCAGTACAGAGATATGTGGAGAGCCACGGCTTCAGTGTCGTGCGGGAGTATGTCGGTCACGGCATCGGCAGAAACATGCACGAGGCGCCCGAGGTACCCAACTTCGGGGAACCCGGCCATGGCCCGCGCCTGCTGCGGGGGATGACCCTTGCGGTGGAACCCATGGTGAACGCGGGCACTGCTGCCATCCGGAACATGTCCGACGGCTGGACCGTCAAGACAAAGGATGGTCAATATTCCGCGCACTATGAAAACACCATTCTCATCACCAGCGGCGATCCGGAGCTTCTGACGGATCCCATTCGAGCAAAGCTTGAGGGATGAGGGTACTGCGAATGGAAACCTGTTATCACTGCCCCGCCGGAAGCGCGGCCTGCGCCGCGTCTTCCGGAAGGGCCAATCGGAAGCACATGACTCAAATACCCCTGCCCAGCAGGGAGGGTAATCTGAACCAGGAGGGAATCACGCTTGGCAAAGTCTGACATGATCGAAGTGGAGGGCGTCGTCGTGGAGGCTCTGCCCAATACCACCTTTATGGTGGATATTGGCAAGGGACACACGATCCTGGCGCACATCTCCGGTAAACTCAGAATGAACTTTATCAGAATTCTGCCCGGTGACAAGGTCACGGTGGAAATGTCGCCGTATGATCTGACCCGTGGTCGGATTACCTGGCGTAGTAAGTAATGGAGGTTTATTAGCATGAAAGTAAGACCGTCCGTAAAGCCCATGTGCGAAAAGTGCAAGATTATTCGCCGCAAAGGTCGCGTGATGGTGATCTGCGAAAATCCCAAGCATAAGCAGAGACAGGGCTAAGATTGAATTGGAGGTGCTTTAAGAACTATGGCACGTATTGCCGGTATTGACCTGCCTAAGGATAAGCGAGTAGAGATCGGACTCACTTACGTTTACGGCATTGGTGTGAAGAGCGCGGGCGACATTCTGGCTAAGGCCGGTGTCAACCCCGATACCCGCGTGAAGGATCTCACGGACGCCGAGGAAGCGCGCATCCGTGACGTCATCGACCAGGACTACATCGTGGAGGGCGATCTGCGCCGCCAGGTGGCTCTGGATATCAAGCGTCTGACGGAAGTCGGCTGCTATCGCGGCACCCGTCATCGCCGTGGTCTTCCCGTGCGCGGCCAGCGCAGCAAGACCAATGCGCGCACCCGCAAGGGTCCCAAGAAGACCATTGCCAACAAGAAGAAGTAAGGAGGGGATTAGAACATGGCTGCTAACAACAACGCGAAGAAGGTCATCCGCCGTCGCCGCGAAAAGAAGAACATTGAAAAGGGTCAGGTCCATATCCGCTCTTCCTTCAACAACACCATGGTGACCGTCACCGATACGCAGGGCAACGCACTGTCCTGGGCTTCCTCCGGCGGTCAGGGCTTCCGCGGCAGCAAGAAGTCCACTCCCTTTGCGGCTCAGACCGCTGCGGAAGTGGCTGCCAAGGCTGCCATGGAGCATGGCCTGAAGACCGTCGAGGTCTTCGTCAAGGGCCCCGGCCAGGGCCGCGAGGCTGCGATCCGCGCCCTGCAGGCTGTGGGTCTGGAAGTCACCATGATCAAGGACGTCACGCCCATTCCTCACAATGGCTGCCGCCCCCCCAAGCGTCGCCGCGTCTAATCGATTAAGGAGGTAAAAAGCATATGGCAAGATACACCGGAGCAGTTTGCCGCCTGTGTCGCAGAGAGGGCCAGAAGCTCTTCCTGAAGGGCGATCGCTGCTATACCGAAAAGTGCGCGCTGGAGCGTCGTTCCTACGCTCCCGGCCAGCACGGCAATGCAAGAAACAAGAAGCTGTCCGAATACGGTCAGCAGCTGCGTGAAAAGCAGAAGGCACGTCGTTATTACGGCGTGCTGGAGAGCCAGTTCGAGTCCTACTTCGAGATGGCTTCCAAGCGCAAGGGCATGACCGGCGAGAACCTGCTGGCCATTCTGGAGTCCCGTCTGGACAACGTGGTCTATCGTCTGGGCTTCGCCATGAGCCGCGCTGAGGCTCGTCAGCTGGTCCGCCACGGCCACTTCACCGTGGACGGCAAGAAGGTCAACATT
>CAZJOA010000192.1:0-4091 GCA_964547515.1 uncultured Faecalibacterium sp. | reverse complement strand
CTCTGCCCTGCACCCGCGAAGGGCTTTCAGCCCTCTCGACACCCATTTTCGCGATTCAGTTGTATGCTAATCCATTGTTGGTTGCGCGTGTTTGTTGAAAGGGCTGTGCGAGCTTTGGCTCAGCTCCCTAAGGGGCGATGCCCCTACGGTCGCTTCGCGTCGCGCATAGTCGACTGTTCCTGCGATGTGGTGGGAGGCGGCATCATCCTGCGGATGATGCGGGAGAATGTCGGGCTGATGCGCTTGTGCTGCCCCACGCGGGAACTGTATGGCGAGTCAGACCCCCTCAATCGCGTGAAAAAGGGTCGCAGACCCCCCCGAAGGAGCGCGAGGGCGACCGGAAAGCCCTCGCAAAGCAGCACGCGGAGCTTGTGTGGCGGGTCTGCCCACTCAATCGCGAGAAAAAGGGGTCGAAGACCCCCGAAGACCCCCGAAGACCCCAAGATTTGCGCATATTTCAACAAGGGATGCGTGGTGCTTCGGCATCTGTTTCTGCTATGATAGAGAAAAGCCCCATGGGCAAAGCGCAATATCATCCGCAAAGGAGGCTGTTTGCATGAAACGTAACGCGCTGCTTTTCCCGATCCTGCTGACGCTGCTGATGCTCCTGTCCGCCGCGTCGGCGGAGGAGCTGAACTACCGCTCCGATTTCACCTTGGACACCGATGGCTGGTATGGCCGCGGCGCTTCCATCCGCATCACGGCGGACGGCCTGTACACCGAGGGACGCTCCGCCACCTGGAATTCCCCCGGACGCGCCTTTTCCCTGGCGGCGGGGGCGAACTACGACATTCAGGTGGAGGTCCTCCAGACGGAGCTCGACTCCGGACGCTTCATCCTTTCCGTGGAGCATGCCCGGGACGGCGTGACCTCCTACGAGAACCTGGTGTCCGCCGATGTGCCGCGCGGCGAATGGACGACCCTCGCCGTGTCCTGGACGGCCGGCAGCTACGACACCTATGTGCTGTATGTGGAGGGCGGTGCGGCGGACACGTCCTTCGTCATCCGTGATTTCCGCCTTTCGGGCGCTGCACCCGCCGATCATGCGGCGGTGGAACGCGAACCCTTTGTCATGCCTGAATCTGAGAAGGAGCTGTCCGCCATGTTCGACAATATGACCCCCCTGACCAGCTACAAGAAGGACGGCGAGAGCAATCCGCTCTATACCCAGCGCTTCGGTGCTGATCCGGGCTTCCTGGTCTGGAACGACCGCCTCTATGTCTACACCACCAATGACGTGGTGGAATACGACCGCAATGGCAATGTGAAGGAGAACTCCTACGGCCAGGTCAACAAGATCAACTGCATCTCCTCCAGCGATCTGGTGAACTGGACGGATCACGGGGCGATCCCGGCGGCGGGGTACAAGGGCATCGCGTCCTGGGCGAACAATTCCTGGGCCCCCTGCGCCGCACACAAGGTCATCGACGGTCAGGACAGGTTCTTCCTGTATTTCTGCAACGGCGGCAACGGCATCTGCGTCCTGACAGCCGATGATCCCGCCGGCCCGTGGACGGATCCCCTCGGGCATGGGTTCATCACCCGCGAAACGCCCAACTGCGCCAATGTCCCCTGGCTGTTCGACCCGGCGGTGTTCGTGGATGAGGACGGCACGGGCTACCTGTACTTCGGCGGCGGCGTCCCGGAGGGCAAGACCGCTGCTCCCGGCACGGTGCGCTGTGTCCAGCTGGGGGACGACATGCTCTCCATCGTCGGCGAACCTCAGGTCATCGATGCCCCCTATGTCTTTGAGGACGGCGGCATGAACCGCATCGGCGACACCTACTATTACTCCTACTGCTCCAACTGGCAGACCGACGGCAACGACATCGGCCTGACCTCCGGCGCGATCCAGTACATGACCGCGCCCACGCCCATGGGGCCGTTCACCTACGGCGGCGAGCTCTTCGTCAATCAGGGGCGGTTCTTCGGGCTGTACGGCAACAATCATCACAGCATCGTCACCTTCAAGGGCGTGCATTACCTGATCTACCACAATCGTCCGGTGGAAAAGGCCATGGGCATCACCGGCAATTACCGCAGCCCGCAGATGGATGTGCTGCCCGTGTCGGCGGACGGCAGGCTCGGGCCTGTCACCGGCACGATGAAGGGCATCGCCCAGCTGCACACGCTTGACCCGTATCAGCCCGTGTCCGCGCGGACGATCTACCGCGAGGCGGGCATCGAGGTGACGGGCTGCGGCCCGGACGCGCTGCTCGTGGCGCATCAGGGGGATTTCATCCAGGTTAAGGGTGCTGACTTCGCGTCCGGCGCGGCTGAATTCACCCTGCGGGCGGCCAGCGAGACCGGCGGCGCGGTGCGGGTGCTCACCGGCGGACTCAAGGGCGATGTGCTCTGCGAGTTCACCATCCCAGCCGATACCGACATGCAGGAATTCACCGTGGACTGCCAGGACGTGTCCGGCGTGCAGGACGTGTACCTGCTCTTCGCCGGGGACGTGACGGCGGACTGGTGGCAGGTGAAGGGCAAGTGATCCAGGGGGGTGTGTCCGAAAAGGGGCACACCTCCTTTCTGTTGCAGGAAAAACGTTCCCGCATGTGGAATATACGCGAATAGACCGAAGGAGGGGATGTACATGCAGGGAACGTCCGACCTGCCCGCCGGAGGCTTATCAGAAGGATGTCCGATATTCATGGAATGCGGAAATTCGTTTCAAAAGGAGAGGGAAACATGAGTCTGACCAACAAGGCAAAGGAACTGAACATCGCCTACATCGGCGGCGGCAGCCGGGGCTGGGCGTGGGGCTTCATGATGGATCTGGCGATGGATGAGCAGCTGTGCGGCACGGTGCACCTCTACGACATCGACCGGGACGCCGCACGCCGCAACCAGATCATCGGCGGGAAGATCAGCACCCATCCCGATGCCAAGTCCCGCTGGACATACACCGTGGCGGACACCCTTGCCGAGGCGCTCACCGGTGCGGATTTCGTGGTGATCTCCATCCTGCCCGGCACGTTTGACGAGATGGCCTCCGACGTGCATCTGCCCGAGCGCGTCGGCGTGTGGCAGCCCGTGGGCGATACCGTCGGTGCGGGCGGCTTCATGCGCGCCATGCGTACCATCCCCATGTATGTGGAGATCGCCGAAGCCATCCGCGACCATGCGCCTCAGGCGTGGGTCATCAACTACACCAACCCCATGACGCTCTGCGTCCGCACGCTGTATGAGGTGTTCCCCGGGGTGAAGGCCTTCGGCTGCTGCCATGAGGTCTTCGGCACGCAGAAGCTCCTGTGCGACATGATCGCCGAAACGCTGGGCGTGGACGGCGTGGATCGCCATGCGCTGAACACCACTGTCATCGGCATCAACCATTTCACCTGGCTGACCCGCGCGTCCTATCAGGATGTGGATCTGATGCCCCTGTATGCGGCGTTCGCCGAGAAATACGCCGACGGCTACGACAAGGGCGGCGACAGGAACTGGATGAACTCCTCCTTCAGCAGCGCGGAAATGGTCAAGTTCGACCTGTTCCGGCGCTATGGCGCGATTGCCGCGGCGGGGGATCGGCATCTGGCCGAATTCATGGCGCCGGTCTACACCCGTGACCCGGAGACCGTGTCCGCCTGGAAATTCGGCCTGACCAGCGTGGACTGGCGCAAGGACGACCTCAGAAAGCGCATGCAGCGCTCCGATGACCTGATCTCCGGCAAGGAGACGCTGACCCTCAAGGCCTCCGGCGAGGAAGGGCATCTGCTCATCAAGGCGCTGCTGGGTCTGGGGACGGAAAGCCCCACCGGCGGACTGGTCAGCAATGTGAACATGCCCAACCGGGGACAGATCCCGAATCTGCCGCTGGGTGCGGTGGTGGAGACGAACGCGCTCTTCGGGCTGGATCGCATCGAGCCGGTCTATGCCGGGGCGATCCCGGGGAATCTGCTGCCGCTCATCGCGCGCCATGTTTACAATCAGGAGAACACCCTGCGTGCCGCGCTGACCTGCGACCGCAAGCTGGGTCTGACCACCTTCATGAACGACCCGCAGATGGCGCATGTGTCCCTGGCGGACGGCAAGAAGCTCTTCGACGACATGCTGGAGAACCAGCGGAAGTACCTGCCGGAGAAGTGGTT
>CAZJOA010000191.1:0-4144 GCA_964547515.1 uncultured Faecalibacterium sp. | reverse complement strand
GGGGGACGGACGATGCGGCCGATGTACGAGATGCTGCGGGCGGCGGCGGGTCGGGAGAGCTTTCACATGCCGGGGCACAAGGGACGTGCTCCCTTTGGCACGGTGGACCTGTACGCGCTGGATGCCACGGAGCTGCCCCGGACGGACGACCTCTATGCCCCGGAGCGCGGCATCGCCTGGGCGCAGGCGCTGTATGCCCGGGCGGCGGGGGCGGCGTGCTCCCTCCTGCTGACCAATGGCTCGACCATGGGCATGCATGTCATGCTCCAGCTCTATGCCCGCGAGGGGGATGTGGTGCTCCTGCCGCGCAATGCCCATCTGTCGGCGGTGAACGCCTGCATCATGGGCGGACTTCGGGTGCGGTGGATACCGGCGGCGATGACGGCGGACGGACTGTGCCATATCCGCGAGGCGGACGTGCTGACGGCGATGGCGCAGTATCCGCAGGCGCGTGTCCTCCTGCTGACCCGTCCGGATTATTACGGCGGATGCATCGCCCTGGAGCGCATTGTCCGCGCGGCGCACGAACGCGGCATGCGTCTGGTGGTGGACGAGGCACACGGCGCACATTTCCCGTGGCTGACGGGGGTGCAGTCCGCCGGTGCATGCGGGGCGGATGCCTGGGTGCAGTCCGTCCACAAGACGCTGCCCGGGCTGACGGGGGCGGCGGTGCTCCATCTGGCGCACGAGGTGGATCGCCCGGCGGCGGTGCGGCTGATGCGCCGGGGACAGACGAGTTCGCCGTCGTTTGTGCACATGCTGTCCATCGACGATGCGCGGGAGTATATGGATCTGTATGGCCGGGAACGCCTCAGCCGGGTGGTGGCGGCGGCGGATGCCCTGCGGCGGAAGCTGCCCGGATTGGGCTATGCCGATGCGCATGGCTTATGGCGGGAGGTCGGGCTGACCTTCGACCCGACGCGCGTGGTGATCGACGCGCCCCAGGGCGGCGCGGCCTTGGCGGACGCGCTGGCGGAACACGGCGTGGACGTGGAGATGCACGACCTGCGGCGGGTGGTGCTCATCCTCACCGCGATGGACGCGCCGGAGGACATCCTGCATGTGGCGGACGTGCTGGCAATGATCCCGCCAACGCCGGGGGAAATCGAGTGCCTGCCCCCGCTGACGGCACTGCCGCCGCGGGCGATGGAAGTCCGTCCGGCGGCCATGTCGGCAGGGGAGAATGTCCCCCTGACGCAATGTGAGGGGCGCATCGCGGCGGTGTCGGCGGGGCTGTACCCGCCGGGTATCCCGCTGATCTGCCCGGGAGAGACCATCACGGCGGAGGTCGTCCGCCGACTGACGAAAAGAAAACAGCAGGAATGCTTTGGCGTGGAAGGAGATACGCTGGTATGCGTAAGGGCGTGAGCATCGCCTCGACGGACACGCCGGAGGACATCCGACCATGTCAGCAGGGGAGAATGTCCCCCTGACGCAATGTGAGGGGCGCATCGCGGCGGTGTCGGCGGGGCTGTACCCGCCGGGTATCCCGCTGATCTGCCCGGGAGAGACCATCACGGCGGAGGTCGTCCGCCGACTGACGAAAAGAAAACAGCAGGAATGCTTTGGCGTGGAAGGAGATACGCTGGTATGCGTAAGTGTGTGATCTTTGACCTGGACGGGACGCTGACCCGTTCCGAGGAGGGCATCTGGAGCTGCGTGCAGTACGCCGCCCGAAAGCTTGGCTTCCCCGAGCCGGACGCGCCCACCCTGCGCAGGTTCATCGGCCCGCCCCTGGGCTATTCCTTCCGTGAATACATGGGCATGGACGCGGTTCAGGCCGACCGCGCGGTGGAGGCCTACCGCGAGCGCTACAACACGGTGGGGCTGTTCGAGAATCGCGTGTATCCAGGCATCCGCCGCCTTCTGCGCACGCTGAAGCAGGAGGGCTGGTACATCGCCGTGGCGACGGGCAAGCCCCAGGACACCTCCGAGCGGGTGCTGGCGCATTTCGGCCTGGATCGCTTCATCAGGCGGATATGTGGCCCGACGGCGGGTCATGCGGCGGACAAGACCGCGCTGATCCGTCAGGCGCTGCCGGCGGATTGGGATGCGTCAGCCGATGAAGCATGGATGGTGGGTGACCGCAAATTCGACGTGGAAGGCGCGATCGGCGCGGGTGTGAAGTCCATTGGCGTGGGCTATGGCTACGGCAGCGAGGACGAGCTGCGTGCGGCGGGCTGCACGGCGTACTGCGCGACGGTGGAGGAGGTCATCGACCTGCTCTGCCCGGGTGTCACCCCGCCCAAGGGGGCGTTCCTGTCGGTGGAGGGGCTGGACGGCAGCGGCAAGGGGACACAGATCCGCCTGCTGACCGAGGCCCTCGACCGGTTCGGCTTCGAACTCGTGCTCAGCCGCGAACCCGGCGGATGTCCCATCAGCGAAAAGCTGCGGGACATCATCCTGGACAAGCACAACACCGAGATGGACGACGTGACCGAGGCGCTGCTCTACGCCGCGTCCCGCGCACAGCATGTCCGACAGGTCATCCGCCCGGCCATCGCGGCGGGGAAGGTCATGCTCTGCGACCGGTTCGTGGATTCGTCCGTGGCCTATCAGGGCGGCGGACGCGGTCTGGGTGTGCAATGGGTGCTGGACGTGAATGCCCCCGCGGTGGACGGCACGCTCCCTCTGGCGACGGTTTATCTGGACGTGGATCACGAAACGTCCCTGAAGCGCCGCGCCGCCGCGACGGAGCTGGATCGCATGGAGCTGGCCGGGGACACCTTCCACGCCCGCACGGAAGCGGGCTATCGCGAGCTGATCCGCCGCGACCCGGGGCGGTTCATCGTCGTGGACGCGACCCGTACCCCGGAGGAGATCGCGCGGGATGTCGCGCAAAGGGTCATCGAAAGGCTGATGGAGGCGGAATAAATGGCGGAACGCATCGTGGTGGGCATGTCCGGCGGGGTGGATTCCTCCGTGGCGGCGCTCCTGCTCAAGCGGCAGGGGTACGACGTGGTGGGCGTGTTCATGAAAAACTGGGAGGAGACCGACGAAAACGGCATCTGCACCGCCGAGGAGGACTGGAACGACGTCCGCCAGGTGTGCGAGACCATCGGCATCCCGTACTATGCGGTGAATTTTGCCAGGGAGTACTGGGATCGGGTGTTCAGCTACTTTCTGGACGAATACCGTGCCGGACGCACGCCGAATCCGGATGTGCTATGCAATCGGGAGATTAAGTTCAAGGCGTTTTTGGATTTCGCCATGCAGCTGGGTGCGTCGCGGATGGCCACGGGGCATTTCGTCCGCACGAACGAAAAGGGGGAGCTCCTGCGCGGCGCGGACGGGAATAAGGATCAGAGTTACTTCCTTTATATGCTGCATGCCGAGCAGCTCAGGCGCGCGATGTTCCCGGTCGGCCACCTGACCAAGGCGGAAGTCCGCCAAATTGCGGAGGACAACGGCCTCGTCACCAGCGGGAAGAAGGATTCCACCGGCGTGTGCTTCATCGGCGAGCGGCGCTTCAAGACCTTTCTGCAGGAATTCCTGCCCGCCCAGCCGGGGAACATGGTCGCGCCGGACGGCAAGGTCGTCGGCCGACACGACGGGCTGATGTACTATACCCTCGGCCAGCGGCGGGGTCTGGGCATCGGGGGCTGCGGCGACGGACGCAGCTGGTTCGTCATCGGCAAGGATCTGGCGAAGAACCGCCTGCTCGTCGCCCAGGGGGAGGATCACCCCATGCTGTATTCGACCCTGTCGGTTGGCGGCGGCGTGACCTGGGTGGGTGACGCGCCCATCGCGGCGGGCGAGACCCTGCGCTGCACCTGCAAATACCGTTATCGTCAGGCGGACGGCCCGGTGGACGCGACCCTGCGCGCGGACGGGAAGCTGCTGCTACGCTCCCTCGAACCCCAGCGCGCGGTCACGCCGGGACAGAGCGCGGTGCTCTACCAGGGGGAGAAATGTTTGGGCGGGACGGTGATCGAGGAAATATTGGACGCGGGAAAGGCGAACGAAGGCTGACTGGCAGATGATGTTTGTTCGGAAATGAGCCGGAACGTTCGCGAAATGCGAAAAAGTGAATGTTCGAGAAATCCAAAAGGCTTAAAAAAAGATGAGAAAATTCACAAAAAGGCGTTGACTTTCTGCCAAAGGTCTGTTAAGATATACAAGTCGCCTGGCGCTGGTGCGCCGG
>CAZJOA010000190.1:0-4151 GCA_964547515.1 uncultured Faecalibacterium sp. | reverse complement strand
GGGGGCAACCCCTCCGTCGCGGCTTCGTGGATACCGTCGCGTCCACCCTGCCCTGCCAAGCTGGCTTGTTCGCCGGATGGGTCAGCGCTTTAACAATTCCTCATTCCTCATTCATAATTCCTCATTCCTCACGGGATGTCCCCCGTGCGTTCATCCGCTGCGCCGTAGCACAGCCAGAAGCGATCGAAGAGATAGTCCCCGCTGTTCCATTCGCCGATGCGGATCTCCGTCAGGCGGCTCAGGTCGATGCCGTCAAACATGCTCAGCGGCACGTTGATGCGCGTCCATTCCTTGTGGACGGAGGCACCCTCCGTGGCGGTGACGGACGCGAAGGACAGCGCCTGCACGGGAACGGCGCTCAGGTCGGCCGGATCCTCCGGCAGATCGACCTCGCCGTCTGCGATGGCGTTCGCCACCACCTGACAGATGGGCGTGTTGCGCCGCAGCAGCCCCTGATCGCGCCATTTGGCCTCGATCTCCTCCGCCGTGTCGGTATAGATGTCCACCTTGTCGCCATAGACATTGTACAGCCCCCAGGTGCTGCTGCCCGTCACCTTGTAGGTCCAGATCGTCCAGCTCATCCCCGCATCGGTGTACGCCCCCAGGGCATATTCCCATGCGTCCATGCTCTGGAAGAGCGTGAATTCCCCCACGAAGGACGGCACGGGGTGATTCACCTTCGCCAGCTTGGTCAGCTTCACATCGGTGAAGAGCTTCTGCGCCCAGTAGTCGTTGTCCGCATTCCACTTGTAGTAGTGGTACTGATAGACGACGTTCTCCCAGCCGTAGCGCTCGGGCGCGGGGAGGTTCTCCGGCTCCCAGCAGCTTTCCATCATGATGATGTGCTCGCCGTCCACCGCGCGAATGGCACGGTACAGCCGGTCGAAGAAGTCCCATTGGGTCACGCCGGTGGAATTGAGCTTCCCGCCCGGCTCGTTGAGCAGGTCATACGCCGCGATGGCCGGATTGCCGCGATAATGCGCCGCCACCTGCTCCCAGAGGTACTGCGTGCGATCCTGATACTGCGCTTCCTCCCACAGGTGCGAACCCGTGATGTCCCCGGAATGGTCGTTGCCATTCTGCGAACCCGGTGCGGCGTGCAGGTCGAGCACCACATACAGCCCGCGCCGGGCACAGCAGTCCACGAACCAGTCCAGCCGGTCGAACGCATCCGCCCGCAGTGCCCCCTCGTCATCGAGGATGTTCCACCACGCGAAGGGCAGGCGGATGACATTCATCCCCAGCGCCTTCTCCTTCGACCGCAGCCCCGTTGAGGCGCAGCTCGCCGCCGTGGAGCAGGTCATCTCCCAGTACCTCACTCCCCTGCGTTACGGCCTGACCAATGATCTCGATGCCGATCTGGAGACCTTCTTCCAGAAGGCTGAGGCCGCCGGCCTGAACGAGGTTCAGGATGAGTACATCCGTCAGTACCAGGCGTACTGCGAGGCCAATGGCGTGAAGTGATTGCGGCCTTATTTCCAACAGCCTCATAGGTGAACCATCGCGGCTTCCGTCCCCCGGGACGGAAGCCGCGATTTGTTGCGTAATTCTGTGCACCCTATTGCAATTTGCGCAAAAGTGTGTATACTATTATATGAGGGGAGTGTGCATGCATCCACGAAAGCAGGCCATCCTTGAATTAAAGGAGGAAAAGTTTTTCTTCTACCGCGAAGGCGCGAACCATGAAATTTACAAAAATGACGAAACTGGCGAGATCATTCCGCTGAAGCGTCACGATTTTGATGAAAGCGACTTGCGCTACATTCGCAAGGAGATCAAGCAGCGAAAAGAGAGAAAGCACTGACCCCCGCATGAAAGGAGCGTCCACCATGCGCTATTTGTACACCGCGATCCTGACCCCGCGCGGGGACGGCAGCTATGAGGCGTGCGTCCCCGATATTGAGCATTGCGTCACCTCCGGGCGCGATCTGGCCGATGCCATCGACATGGTCAGCGATGCCGCCGCGCTCATGCTCACCTGTCTGGAGGATGACAAAGCCCCCATTGCTCCGCCCACCCCCTATCAGTCCGTCACCGTCCCCACGGGAAGCATCGCGACCCTCATCAGCCTGGACACCGACCGCTATCGCAAGGCGAACAACACGCGTGCCGTCCGCAAGAACGTCTCCCTCCCGGCCTGGATGGCTACCATGGCGGAACAGCGCGGCGTGAACTGCTCGCAGGTCTTGCAGGATGCACTGCGCAAGCTGCTCGTTTGATCGTTATCCGTCTGTCCCTCCAATACAAATCGCCGCGGACTCCATCGGGGAATCCGCGGCCTTTTCGTGTCCGGAAGGCGGGGCGATCAGTGCGTCAGCAGCAGCATCGCCAGGAACAGCGCTGCGATCACCCATGTGCCGGCCTTGATCTCCCTGGCCTTGCCCGTGCACACCTTGATGACGATGTGGCTGATAAGCCCGAAGCAGATGCCGTAGGAGATGTTATACGCAAAGGGCATGAGTGCCAGCGTCAGAAAGGCGGGAACAGCCTCGGCGGTGTCCGCCCAGTCGATGTTCTTCACGCCGCTCATCATCAGCACACCCACATAGATCAGCGCCGCAGCGGTGGCACAGCCCGGAATCAGCTGCGCGACGGGGCTGAGGAACATGGCGACGAAGAAGAGCAGCGCCGTCACCATGGCGGACATGCCGGTGCGTCCGCCCTCGGCCACGCCGGAGGAGGACTCCACAAACGTGGTCACGGTGGACGTGCCGCAGATCGCGCCGGTCGTCGTCGCAATGGCGTCCGCCAGCATCGCCTTGTCCATATTGGGCACTTCGCCCTCCGCCGTCAGCATGTTCCCCCGCGCACACGCCCCGAACAGCGTCCCGATGGTGTCGAACATGTCCACCATGCAGAAGGCCAGGGTCGTCGTGGCGATGGTCAGGAAGGCATTCGCCGTGCCGTTCGCCTCGATGAACGCGGAGAAGTCAAAGCCCTCGGTGAACACCTTGCAGAAGGACTGGTTGAAGAAATCGCCAAAGGCATCGAAGGGGCTGGACATGCTGATGCCCGCCACGAAGCCGTCCACCGTCAGGTAGCCCAGCACATAATACAGCGCCGCACTGCCCACGATGCCGATGAGCACCGCGCCCTTCATCTGCCGGTGATTCATGATGGAAATGGCCAGCAGTCCCAGCAGGGTGACGAACAGTGGCATGATATTGCCCCATTCGCCCTTGAGCAGGTTGAACGAGCCCAGGGTCACGCCGGTGGACGCATCCGCCACGACGATGCCCGCATTCTGCAAGCCCAGGAACGCGATGAACAGGCCGATGCCCGCCGGGATCGCCGTGCGCACCACCTGCGGAATGGCCTGGAAGATCAGCTTGCGCAGACCCGTCACTGTCAGGATGATGAACAGGAGGCCGTCGAAGAGCACCAGCACCAGCGCATTGGCGTAGCTCATGCCCAGACCCAGCACGCAGGTGTAGACGAAATAGGCATTCAGCCCCATGCCGGAGGCCTGTGCCAGCGGCAGGTTCGCCAGCAGGCCGATGGCGACCGTGCCGATGACGGCGGAGATCGCCGTGGCGATGTAGATCGCGTTGTAGCTCACGCCCAGCACATTCGGGCCGTCGGGGATGGGATTGGCGAACATGTTGGCGTTCACCATCAGGATGTACGCCATGGCGAAGAATGTGGTCAGACCGGCCATCACTTCCGTGCGCAGGCTGCTGCCCGCCGCCGTGAAGCCAAACCGCCTGTCCAGCTTCTGCGCGAAGGTATTCTTGGACATCGTGATTCTCCTCTCGTGTGTCTGTGGGGGTTTCCCCGCGTCATTGCGGTTCGACCCGCACATTATAGCACAGTACGGCCGAAAAATCCATACATTTTCGAGCGAATCGCCCTGAATGTTCGGGGGGGTCTTCGACCCTTTTTCTCGCGATTCGGCTGACTTTGCTTCCAGCAAGCCCCGCGCGGGGCAGCGCGAGCGAAGCGAGCGCCAAAGGCTCCCCTGTGCAAGGGGAGCTGTCGCGCTTGCGCGACTGAGGGGTTGCCCCCGAGGACGTTGTCGGACGACAGTCCGACCAGGACGAGGGGGACGCGGCGGCAGGTTGAAGCCGCTTGTATGCCGGGGCGCGAGCGCCAAAGGCTCCCCTGTAGGTCGCGCTTGCGCGACGAGCGGGCAGCGATTGCTTGCAATCGCC
>CAZJOA010000189.1:0-4169 GCA_964547515.1 uncultured Faecalibacterium sp. | reverse complement strand
TTACTCCACCACCACGGTGGTTCTGACCCAGCGCAGCGCGGGGTCGAGGTCGCTGTCCTCGGTCAGGTCGAGGACGGGGAAGTCCTCCGCGTTGAAGTGCACCCGGCGCACGCCCGAGGAACGCGCCCCGAAGGCGATCTCGCTGCCTGCCACCGGCGTGCTGCTTGAGCCCTGCGTCGTCTGCTGCCAGCCCGGACGCGCATGGTAGGTGTTCCACACCAGACCGTCCCCATCGGTGACGTAGGCGTTGTGTCCCGGGCCGTATTCCCCCGGCGCGCTGCGCGAAGTCAGCAGGGGATAGTTCTCCTTCGTCCAGACGGCAGGGTCGAGGGGGTCTGCGCCGTCCGCCATGCTCAGCATGCCCACCGAATAGGTGCTGTCCACCGCTGCGCCAGAATAGCTCAGGTAGATGCGTCCGCCGTGATGGAGCGCAAACGGGCCTTCCACCACGAAGGTGTGGTTGTTCTCCCAGCCGTATTCGGGCACGGTGAGCACCTGGGGCTCGGTCTTGAGCTGCCAGGGCTTGTCCGGGTCGAGCTCGGCGATGTAAAGCCATGCGCCCAGGTCGATGGGCCGGAACTGCCGCTGACTCCACACGGCATAGAGCTTTTCCGCCGACCAGAACACCGTCATGTCCAGCGTGATGCCCTCCGCACCGTAGAGCATGCTGCCGTCCGGGCGGACGACCCGCCGGGGCATCTCCCAGTCCGAGGCCCTGACCGGATCGCCCCCCTCCTTCAGCGCTATGACATGGCTCTGCTCGCAGAAGAAGCTCTCCGGCGTGCCCGCGTGGAAGATGTACAGCCTCCCGCGGATGATGTGCATTTCCGGTGCCCAGAGCAGATTGCCCAGATGGGGGTACATGGTTGTATCGAGGATGCAGCTCTGCTGTGCGGTGACCAGGCCGGGGATGCTGTCCGCCTCGCGGATGTAAAGGCTGTGGTTCGCGTCCAGATCGTTGGTGGAGATGAAGTAGTACTTTCCGTTCCAGCGGCACATGACGGGATCGGCCTTGTGCCAGGCCATGGGGAATTCATAATGGGGCTGACGGATACGCCCTTCCACCGTATATTCGCCGGGCACGGTGAAGTCCGCCTGCTCCGCCTTCCAGTCCACCGGCTTTTCCACCGTGCTGCCGTCGGAATACCGGCAGACCGCCTTCACCTGCAGCAGTTCGGCGGCGGACATGCATTTCACCCGCGCGGGCACTTCATTCCGGGTGTTCACCGGGGTCAGAAAGCGCGTGCGGAGACGCTCCGCCGTGTCGTCGGGGAGGTCGATGATCCCGGCGGGGATGCAGCCCTCGGGCAGGGTCAGCCCGTTCAGGTCGGGCTCGGGGCGGACGGCGTATCCCCCGGCCAGCGCATCCGTTTCGGGCAGCAGCGCCTGCTCGGCAAAGTGGATGAGATCAGCGGACACAAGGTGGACCAGCCGTCCTTCACTGGTGACATCGGGTGTGCCGTCGGTTTCGATGCGCCGCGCCAGCAGATGCCAGCCGTCCGCCTGACGGATCAGCCACGGGTCGCGCAGGGAATACGCATGCAGTGAGCCGTCCGCTTGCGGCACGGCCTTGGCATACACGATGCCGCTGTTGTGCAGCAGCGGCTGACAGCGCTCGCCGTCCACCAGGGCGAAATGCACGCTGTCCGCCAGCTTGGGGGCATAGATCGCGTCCGCCTGAGGCTGACGGGTGTAATAAAGGAGCTTCATGGACGATCCCTCCTTTGATTGGGTGCGCCCATTATCGCATATCGGGCGGACTTTCGCAAGGGGCGGCGGACATTTTGCACCGATATGCGCAAAAACGGGCAAAAACTGCAAAATGGGGCAGAATGGGCATTCCGGGGACGGTTTTGCCTTGACACGCCCCGCAGGGACGCATACAATGTTGGCATCAGCACATGCTGAAGGAGGAATGAAAAATGCAGCCGCAGCTGGAAAAGCTCGACCGTGGCCTGGTGGCCGTGAAGACCCCCGAGGGGGTGTACCTGTCCTGGCGCTTCCTGCGGGAGGAGGTGCGCGGCGCGGAGAAGGAGCGCCTCACGGGGGCGGACTTCGTCGTCCTGCGCAATGGCGAAAGGCTCGCCGTCGTCACCGACAGCACGAATTATGCCGATCACGGGGGCAGCGCGGCGGACACCTATGCCGTGGCGGCGATCCTCGATGGGGTGGAGCAGTCCCCCTGTGCACCGGTGAAGCCCTGGGCGAACGGCTATCTGGACATCCCCCTGCACAAGCCGGAGGGCGGCGTCACCCCCGCCGGGAAGCCCTACGAATACACGGCGAACGACCTGTCCGTGGGCGATGTGGACGGCGACGGACAGTATGAGCTCTTCGTCAAGTGGGATCCCAACAACTCCCAGGATGTGTCCATCAAGGGCTACACGGGCAAGTGCTACATCGACTGCATCAGGCTGGACGGCACGCTGCTCTGGCGTGTGGATATGGGCGTGAACATCCGCGCCGGCGCGCATTACACCCAGTTCATGGTGTATGATTTCGATGGCGACGGCAAGGCGGAAATGGCTGTGAAGACCGCGCCGGGCAGCTGCATCACCCGGTATCTGCCCGATGGCAGCACCCAGACGGATTATGTCACCCTCCTGCCGGAGGACATCGCCCGCGGTGTGTCCCATGCGGACAGCTATGTCTGCTCGGGCGAGAGCTACCGCCGTCACATGGCGGAGGTCTTCATGGCGTGGCGCGACCATCCGGAGGTTAAGGCCGGTCACTGGCCGGACACGCTGGAGAAGTGCTTCGGCATCGACCCGCGCTATGATTATCCCCTTTGCGAGGCGGACGCACTGGCCCTGGCGGATTACTTCATTGACGAATACGCCCCGTCCCGTTCGCCGCGCAATGAACTGCGCAAATTCGAGGGCTTCATCTATGACGGCCCGGAGTACCTGACCATGTTCTCCGCCGACGGCCATGAGCTGCAAACCATCGCGTTCCCCTTCCCCCGCGTGGATGACGGGCTGCTCTGGGGGGACTATGCCTGGTATCGCATTGAGCCCTGCAACCGCGTGGATCGCTTCCTGTCCGGCGTGGCCTATCTGGACGGCGTGCATCCCTCGCTGATCGTCTGCCGGGGCTATTACACCCGGGCATGCATCGCGGCGTATGATTTCCGGGGCGGGGAATTCACCCTGCGGTGGACGGCGGACAGCGGCTTTGTGCCGATGCAGAATCCCTTCTGCCGCACGCCCGGTGACCCGGAGAACGGCACCGATCCCGTTTACGGCTGCATCGCCGGACAGGGCAATCACAGCCTGTCCACCGCCGATGTGGACGGTGATGGCTGCATGGAGATCATCTACGGCGCGGCCACCATCGACCATGACGGCACGGTGCTGTATTCCTCCACGGGTGTGCGCCCGGACGGCGTGACCGCCAAGCTCGGCCACGGCGATGCCATGCATGTGGCGAAGATCGACCCGGATCGCGAGGGCTTCCAGATCTTCAACGTGTTCGAGGAGGGACGCAGCGTCCCCTATGGCTATGCCCTGCGCGATGCAAAGACCGGCGAGGCCTTCTTCGGCGAATACTACGAGGGTGATCTGGGGCGCTGCATGATCGGCGATGTGACCGACGGCCGCGGCCTGGAGGTCTGGGCGATGCAGATGCGCAATGTCAGGGGCGAATTCCTGGATGTGAAGAATCCCTCGACGAACATGCGCATTTACTGGGCGGGCGACCTGTCCACCCAGTTCACCGACGGCGCGGATTATCTGGGCGAGAAGGTCAAGTGCGGTCTGGTCAGCGACATCCGCCATGGGGTGATGCTCCGTCCCGAGGGGACGCTGACCAACAACGGCACGAAGGGCAATCCCGGTCTTGTGGCGGACATCCTCGGCGACTTCCGTGAGGAGCTGCTCCTGCGCACGGAGGATTCCTCCGCCATCCGCGTGTATCTGTCCACCGACGTCACCACGCACAAGCTCCATACCCTCATGCACGACGCCATGTATCGCTGCGGCGTGGCCTGGCAGAACAACTGCTACAATCAGCCGGGCTATCCGTCCTTCTACTATGCGCATGACATGGATTTCCGCGATGTGCTGAAGACGATCGAATGAATGTCCGCCGGGTGACGGAAAAGGCATGCTCCCTTCCGGGGGACGTGCCCTTTTTTGATTGCATCAGCCGATGTGACCTTCCGCCAAAAT
>CAZJOA010000188.1:0-4250 GCA_964547515.1 uncultured Faecalibacterium sp. | reverse complement strand
CCGGGAAGCATCCCCCGGGAGGCAGCTATGGCCAAGGCAGTCAAGACCAATGTCCTGCGTCATCTGGACGCAGCGAAGATCCCCTACGAGACCATCGAATACGACGTGTCGGACGAGAATTACGACGGCAAGCGCATCGCGCAGAAGTCCGGCCTGCCCATGCACATGGTGTACAAGACCCTGGTGCTCATGGGCGACAGAAGCCCGGTGGGCAGCAAGCATCAGTATCTGGTCTGCGTGATCCCTGTGGACAGGGAACTGGACCTGAAGGCGGTCGCGCGGGCATCGGGGCACAAGGCCGTCGCCATGCTTCCGCAGAAGGAGCTGCTGCCCCTGACGGGCTATGTCCGCGGCGGATGCAGTCCCATCGGCATGAAGAAGGCCTTCCCGACCTATATTCAGGCGGACGCGCAGGCATTGACGCGCATCAGCGTCAGCGCGGGCGTGCGCGGGTGTCAGGTCATCCTTGCGGTGGACGCATTGGCGGACTGTACCCGCGCCGTGTTCGCCGAGCTTTGTGAAAAGTGAGATTTACCGCTTTTTCGACATCGTTACGCAGGGAAAGCGTTGCTTCCTGCGTTATTTTGTTGTATAATAACAATGGTATGCTGTGCATCCCTGATTGCAGGAAACCAATGATCTGCCGCCACGAAAGGAAAGTCTATGAGCTATTCGCCTGCATCCGCCGCGATCCTCATCCCCTCGCTTGAGCCGGACGAACGCCTCCCTGCCTATGTCGCCAAGCTGCGCGAGCGCGGCTTCAGCCATGTGGTGATCGTCAACGATGGCTCCGGTGCGTCATATGATGCCATCTTTGACCGTCTGTCCGCCATGGAGGGCGTGACCGTCCTGCGCCATGAGGTCAACCGGGGCAAGGGCTGCGGCCTCAAAACGGGCTACACCTATATCCGCGACCACCTGCCCGAGGCATCCGGTGTCATCACCGCCGATGCCGATGGTCAGCACACTGTGGAGGACTGCTGGCATCTGGCCGAGGCGCTGACGGAGGAAAAGCGCGCGCTCTATCTGGGCAGCCGCAACTTTGACCTGCCCCATGTGCCGCCGAAATCCCGCTTTGGCAACAAGACCACCAGT
Source organism: uncultured Faecalibacterium sp. (assembly GCA_964547515.1). GTDB lineage: Bacteria > Bacillota > Clostridia > Christensenellales > Aristaeellaceae > UBA11524. Next base: position 3,155 of record CAZJOA010000188.1, on the reverse strand, counting down.
GCCGTGTTCAAGCTGCTGTATGGGCAGTGGCTGCCGGATACGCAGACGGGACTGCGCGCCTTCCGCCGGGAGGAATTGCAGTTCATGATCGATGTGCCCGGCGAGCGCTTCGAATACGAGATGCAGGTGCTCATCGCCTGTGCGCGGGCGGGCATCCCCATGCAGCCCATCACCATCGAAACCGTGTACGAAAACGAGAACGAGGGCACGCATTTCCACCCCATTCGCGACAGCTACCGCATCTATAAGGTCATTCTGGGGAATTTCGTGCAGTTCATGGGTGCGTCCATCGCGTCTTTCCTGATCGACAACGGCGTGTTCACCGTGCTGGATCAGCTGGTGTTCAAGGATACCTTCCTGGGGGGTGTGGCACTGGCGACGATCGCGGCGCGCTGTGTGTCCGCCCCGTGCAATTTCCTGATGAACCGCAACCTGGTCTTCAAGGTCAAGGGGGATACGGGTCGGACGGCGTGGCGATATGCGCTGCTGTGCGTGGGCGTATTGCTGTGCTCCTCCGGCTCGCTGACGGTGCTGTCCAACCTGGGCATGCCCAAGGTGCTGGATACCCTGGCGAAGATCATCATCGATACCCTGCTGTATCTGGTGAGCTATCGCGTGCAGAACAAGTGGGTCTTTGCGCCCGCGAAGGAGACAAAATGAATCGCAAGAGCATCCTGCTGACGGTGCTGACGGTGCTGCTGCTGATCGGCTTTGCGGCGGCGGTCCCCAGCCCGTCCATTACGGAAGAAGCCCGTCAGGCGCATATGAATGAGGCCGTGGACGACGAATACGCCTTCCTGTTCGACGATTAATGATTTCGGAGGAGAACTTCATGCGCAAATTGCTTTCCCTGCTGATGCTTCTGCTGATGCTTCTGCTGCCCGGTGCGCTGGCGGAGGACACCCTTGACCCCGCTGCCGAGGCGCTGGCGGCCAATATCGTGCCCCTGCCCGTCGACCTGAGCGCGGGCTATGTCCCGAATCCGGACTGCTATATCGCCGCGGACGAGGAGAACGGCGTGCTGCAAGGCTATCAGGATGAATCCCTGACCGTCACCATGGAGCGTGTCCGCGTGGGGGACGCGACCTTCAACGTCGCGCGCATCAAGATCGCCCATCCCAGCCAGCTGCGTACCGGCCTGGCGAATGAGAAAGCCACCAAGACCAACAAGATCTCCACCATGGCCAAGAAGCACAATGCCGTGGTGGCCATCGGCGGCGACTATTTCTCCGACGCGAAGAACGGCTATATCGTCCGCCAGTACAAGGAGTTCCGCAAGAGCCCCAAGTCCGTCTACGATATGCTGCTCATCGACGACAAGGGGGACTTCCACATCATCCTGCGCTCCGATGCCGAGGAGCTCAAGGCGCTGCTCACCTCCGACACGCTGACCTTCCCGAACATCTTCAATTTCGGCCCGGCGCTGGTCAAGGACGGCGAATTGATGGAAACGCCCCAGTACTACATCGACAACGGCAACAAGTACAACATCCGCTCCACCGAAGAGCCGCGCTGCGCCATTGGTCAGCTGGGCGAGCTGGAGTACATGTTCGTGGTGGTGGACGGCCGCCGCAAGGACAGCGATGGCTGCTCCACCGCGGAATTGGGGCAGTGGATGTATGAGCAGGGGTGCATCCAGGCGTATAACCTGGATGGCGGCAACAGTGCGCTGATGTGGTTCGGCGGGGAGAACTACTCCGACAAGACCACCAAGGGCGAGCGCTCCGTGTCCGACTTCATCTACATTTCCACCGCCGTCATTTCCGGCGAGGAGGAATGAGCCATGTTCACCCTCTATGGCGTGCTGGCGGCGCTGTCCATGGCGGCGCTGCTGGCGGTGACTTACCTCATGCTGCGCAGACAGGGCGCGGGGTATGATGCGTTCATCCGCTTTGCGGCGGTGTGCATCCCGCTGGCGTTCCTGTGCAGCCGATTGGCCTTCTGCCTGACGAACCTTCCTTATTATCTGGAGACCATCGCCATGCCGGAGATGATGCTCCACATCGGCGACGGCGGCGCATCCATGACCGGTGCGCTGCTGGGCGTGCTGCTCGCGGCGGTGATCGCGGCCAAGTGGAGTCGCGTCCGCATGGGGGTCATGCTGGATGCCGTCGCCTTTGGCCTGCCCGCTGCCCTGGTGATCGAGCGCCTCGCCGAGCCCCTGTGCGACCTGGGCTGGGGCAAGCAATTCCAGTCCGCCGCATTTGATCTCATGGCGGACTGGACGCAGGGCATGCATCCCGTCTTTGCATACGAGGCCGTCATCGCGGTCATCATAGGGCTGGGGATGCTCCGGTATGCCAGGCGTCATCGCGTGGGCGACGGGGATGTGCTGGGGTGCTTTCTGGTGCTGTACGGCGCGACGCAGACGGTTCTGGAGTCCCTGCGCGACGACGGGCACATGAAGGTCATCCACTTTGTCCGCGTCAATCAGGTGGCGGCCATCGCGCTGGCCATGGCGGTGCTGATCGTGTGGAGCGTGCGCTGCTGGAAGGGCGGCGCGAAGCGGGCGACCCTCCTGACCTGGGGGACGGCAGCGGTCTGCATCGGCTTCGGCATCATCCAGGAATTCGCCGCCGACGGCGACGAGAACCCCTATTTCAGCTACACGGTGGTGGCGGCAGTGCTGTCCGCCGTGCTGCTGGCGGTCAGCGTGGCGTGGTTCGTGCAGTGGCGGCGGCAGGGCATGTCCGCCGTGGCTGTCCCGACGGCAGCGGTGCTGGCGGCGCTCCTCGTCCTGGTGGAGCGCACGGTGGATACCGGTGCTCAGCGGCTGTTCTTTGTGTACGGCGTCATGGCCGTGAACCTGTTCATCATCGCCCACATGGCGTTTTCGCTGCGCCGGTGGACACCTGGGGAGGAGTGAACCGAAATGGATAAGAAGCAGATCGAGCGCATCAACGAGCTGGCGCGCAAGAAGAAGACCGAGGGGCTGACGGACGAGGAGCATGCCGAGCGTGCGGCGCTGCACAGGCAGTATATCACCGAGTGGCGCGAGAACACCCGTGCCATGCTGGACAATGTGGTCATCCAGCGTCCCGACGGCACCAGAGAGCCGCTGAAGAAGAAGCCCCTGAACTGACAAATAGGCCTCCGCAGTCCTGTCGCTGCGGAGGCCTCAATATGTCCAGTATATCACCCAATAACCACAAAGT
>CAZJOA010000187.1:0-4324 GCA_964547515.1 uncultured Faecalibacterium sp. | reverse complement strand
CCCCCTCAAGGGGAAGGCAAGGCGCTCGTCCCACGCGGGGACTGCGTGAAGGTTCTGTACCCTCGCCCACGCTCCACGCGGGCGCTGCATGGAAGTCCCGCCCCCTTCATCGCGAGAAGAAGGGTCGAAGACCCCGAAGCCCCCCCTCGTCCTGGTCGGACTGCCGTCCGACAACGTCCTCGGGGGCAGCCCTCATCATCCGTAAATTCTGCGTCGGCCATGGTTTTTGTCGTCAAGTCATGTTGATTTTTTGCTGTTCATGATGTATACTTAACATCGGTGAATACCGTTTGTTTACGGCCGAGGGAAAGAAAGTAAGAAAAGGAGCATACCAAGATGGCAGAAGGCAAGCTGATTATCGAGCTCTACGAATACGTGGAGAACGAGCAGGAATATCCGCCCTTTGAGTACATCCCCTGCAAGCTGTCGGATTGCTTCAAGCGGAACAGCAAAACGACGCTGAAGGACATCGTGACCAGCGGCTTCGATGCCTACCCCAAAAGGGCGCAGAACACCGAGAAGCGGCAGGAGATCCTGCGCAAGCTCGAGGATGCCGGCATCGGTCGCATCGATGTGATGTACCATCCCGCCGCCAATGGACAGGACTCCTTCATTGAGCTGACCAATCTGGTGCAGGTCACGCTGACCGATGCGGACATCCGCCATACGAAGAAGAACAAGAACAGCATCATCCTGCGGGATCACTACCGGCTGACGGAGGGGAACGACAAGACCCAGCTGCGGGATGCACAGCGGCTGACGCTGGTCTATTCCAGCCATCCGGAGGGGGACGGCAGCAGCATTGCTTCCGCCAATATCTCAGCGGATGATGACTTCGCCATCGAGGCCAGCGACATTGTCCGCAATATCTACCTGAACATCACCTACATGCAGGAATGACAAAGGAGAAAAGCCATGATCGAATGTCCGTTTTGCGGTGAACTCATCGACGAGGATGATCTCGTATTCGAATTCAACTGGGGCGATGTGGCCACCTTCTTCTACAACCGGGGCAAGCTGCCCGAGCCCCGCAGCTCCCTGCTTGACCGCAGCTTCTACGTCACCTTCAAATACCATCACGGGAATCCGCTGCTGAACACGATCGATACATCGGTGAATGCCGAGCATCACACGGGTGACGACCCGCTGAAGCTGGGGAACGGCTGGGTACAGCTGACGAAGCTCCTGACGGGACGCAGGGTGTTCGAGGTCAGCTGCGACAAGAACGACAAGACCCTGCCGGTGTCCGCGTGCATCCGCGCCATCGTCAAGGAAACGCCGAGGCGCAATCGCGGCGTGGCTGCTGACGGCGTGAGCAGCGGCATCTTCTGCCCCTACTGCGAGGAGCAGCTCAACGCCGAGATGCTCCACGCAAAGGACGAGGTGCGCATCGTCCTCATCGGCCGCCCCGGCAGCGGCAAGACCGTCTATGTCACCCAGGCCATCTCCGAGCTGTTCCAGGGGCGGCAGGCACAGGCCTTCAACATCGAGGCGGCGAACCTCGCCGTGCAGGAGCACTACAACGAAAACCTGCGCCGCCTGCGTGCCTTCGGGAGCAAATTCGTCGGGGCGACGAACCCCGGTGTGCAGCAGCAGCCCTATGTCTTCCTGATGAACAACGGCAAGAGCACCATCCGCCTGGTCATCCAGGATATTGCGGGTGAGGATGCCCAGAACCGCACGAAGTACAGAAAGGCCGTCGCCAAGGCGGACATGCTCCTCTTCTTCATTGACCCCTGGCATATCGAGGAGATCCGCAAGTACCACATCGACAACAACGACCCCAGCAATGCCATCGTCGAGCGCGCCAACCACGGGCAGTATCAGGATCTCGACGGCATCTTCCTCCAGATGCTCAACGGGGTGGACAAAAAGTCCGTCGCTGCGTCCGGACAGCTGGCGGGCATGCTGCTCATCAAGGGCGACTATCTCGACCCGCCCATGCTGTCCCAGGACAGTCAGCCCGAATGCGTCATGATGCAGCAGCCCATCTCCTTCAGCGATCCCGAGGCGATGGAGTTCTCCATGGGGCTGCGCTCCAGCTTCATCCGTCAGTGCATCTATATGTGGAAGAGCACCTGCAACCTGGCGCGTCAGGTGGAGAGCAAATACAGCGCGCACAATATCCGCTATTTCGTCGCCTCTGCCCTGGGACAGTCCACCATCCTGCGCGGCACCGAAAATCAGAAAAGGTCGAACGGGGAGAATTCCTTCGAAGATCCGGATGACCAGTTCGGCATGGGGGATACCTCCGACATATCCGATTCGGGGGACTGGAACTACGACGAGCAGAAGCTCGCCTCAGAGCCGCGCCCCGAGCATGTCATCGACCCCATTCTCTGGTGTCTCAAGCGCAAGGGCGTGAAGTTCTGATCCGTCACCCGCACACGACCCATCAATATAAGAAAGGATAGACACGATCATGGCGGTTTACAGCTATTATTACGGCGCAGCGCCCAATCAGGGCATCGGCGTCCAGGCACAGTCCCGTGAGGTGCAGAATCTCCCCTGCCAGCCGACCCTGAACGAGTTGGCCTCCATGCATGCCCTGAACGGTGCGGAGCAGAACAGCGATATGCTGTCCTTCCTGCTTGCGGCGGATCAATACGCCATCCTCGGCGTATCGTACACCGAGTCCCCCAAGAGCTCCGGCTATAACAGGAGCGCACCGTGCAGCCTGCAATACATCGCCCCCATCCGTCAGGTGGATGATGAGGCGGATGCGCTGGGACGCATTGTGAACTTCATCAACTTCCAGAAGCCCGCGTCCGCCGCCCCCGCCGCCCTGAATGCCTTCCCCCTCAACGAGAGCGGCTATTCCTTCCATTACAGCCCCGCCGTCATTGCCGCCATGGTGGACGGTCTGGTGCGCGTGACCCTCAATCCGGGGCGTGAGCTGCTGCTCATCGGCCTGCCGCGCGGCAAGAGCAACGACTATGCCAGCGCCCGCTATGCCATCGCCGAGGCGATGAATTACCTGCCCATCGCGCTGCGCCCCAATGTGCACTTCTTCACGGGACTGCCCGTGCCCGAGGGTGTCACCGATCCGCTGGCAGGTCTTGACAATGCGATCCGCTTCGGCGCGAATGTCGTCTTCTGCGCCAATGAGCATTTCGCCCAGCTTCAGGCGTATCGCAAGTGCATCGCCGTGAACATGGATGCCCCTGCCCGCACGAACAGCGCCTTCGCCAACCTCATCGCCAACGCGGTGGATGTGTCCTACACCCTTCAGCAGGTGGAGAATGCCCTTCCCCGCAGCGGCATCTCCTATGACGCGCTGAACACCGCCGCCAAGGAGGTGCAGCAGGGCAAGCTGGTCACGGTGGAGGACATGCGTGCCGAGCGCGACCAGCTCTACAAGGAGAATGTCGCCTTGCAGGAGCAGATGCGCAAGCTGGATGAGTCGCTGAACAAGGCGAACGGCCGCATTCAGTATCTGGAGAGCAAGGCCAAGGCGGATCGCAAGCAGGGTCGCCATGCCAGCAAGGATGCGCCCGCCGCATATATGCCCACCTATGAGAACTCCTCCTCCCTCGGCTATGACAGCACCAACGCCGACGATGCGCCCCGCACCTCCGTGCTGACCCGTATCGCCATCGCCCTGTGCACGCTGCTCATCATCGCGGGGATCGGCGTTGCCGTGTGGTTCTTTGCCTTCCGTGAGAACACGAAGCTGCCCCAGGAAGCGTTCCCCGGCTCTGAGCCCACGGCGTCCACCCTGATGTCCGCCACGGACGCTCCGACGGATGCACCCACCGACATTCCGGCTGACACGGCCACCGACATTCCGGCTGATGCCCCCACCGACGTTCCGGCGGCCATCCCCGAGGATGCCAACGGCTGATGCACCATAACATGGAGGTCACGCTTGCGAATGTAGCGAGCATGCCGGAGGGACTGCCCCCCGAGGACGTTGTCGGACGATAGTCCGACCAGGACGAGGGGGACGCGAGCGTAGCGAGCGCCTTGCCTTCCCCTTGAGGGGAAGGTGGATTCGCCGTAAGGCGAAGACGGATGAGGTGGACGCGGCGGGGCTTGCCCCCCTCGTCCTGGTCGGACTCACGTCCGACAACGTCCTCGGGGGACGCGAGCGCCTTGCCCGACGAGCGATAGCCAATGCTTGCATTGGCAGAGCGAAGCCAGCGCCGGACTTTTGTCCGGCGATGGCCGAAAACAAGGTCACGCTTGCGTGACGAGCGGGCAGCGATTGCTTGCAATCGCCCCGCGAAGCCTGGGGCGGGGCTTGCCCCCGACACAGGCCGATACAAGAAGAAAGAGGAACGAGCCATGTCGCTGCTGAACAGAGGCGTTCTGCGCCCCAATG
>CAZJOA010000186.1:0-4378 GCA_964547515.1 uncultured Faecalibacterium sp. | reverse complement strand
CCTGACTGCTTCCGCTCCGCTTTTCTGTTACCTATCATTGACGCCAGTAGAAGAAAAATTTCGCCGACCCTTGAAAACGCTTGTATTTGCGCGGAAAGTGTGGTATACTTCCTTCGTATGAAGCACCGGCTGTTCCTTCGGGGGCAGCTTTCCCGCCGGGTGACCGGCTATTGCAAGAAAGAAGGGTTCAACGGTAAAGAGTGGGCATTGCCTGACGGCACGATCCGGCAGCGCAAGGAGGATCAGGACGATGGAGCGGAGGGAAGTCCGGCACTTCTCTCCCGGCTGTCGTGTCCCCCTCCGGGAAGCTGCGCATTTCGTGTCGGATGGCTATGTTGTCCGCTCTTTTCCTATGCGCCGAAATGCCAATTAGTGGCAATTATGTGCAGGAGGGGGAGATCGACCCGTGGCAAAATCCGAACTGACCGCCGTGGTGGAGCCCAAGTGTCAGCGTCTGGCGGACGAAATGGGCTACGAGCTGGTGGATGTGGCGCTGGACAAGGAGGACACCGGCAAGTACCTGCGGCTGTACATCGACAAGCCGGAGGGCGTCACCCTGAATGACTGCGAGCGGTATCACCGCGCCATCCAGCCCCAGCTGGAGAGCTACGACTACGACTATCTGGAGGTGTCCAGCCCGGGCATCGACCGTCCGCTGAAGAAGGATCGGGACTTCGAGCGCGCCCTGGGCATGGAGGTCGAGCTGCGCCTGTTCAAGGCGGTGGACGGCCGGAAGGAGTTCACCGGCACTTTGACCGGCTACGACAGGGACGAGGCCGTCCTCCTCATCGACGGGGAGGAAAGGCGCTTCGCCCGCCGCGCCGCCGCGCTCATCAAGCCCGTGGTCGACATGGACGGCGTGCAGGAGGTCGACCTGGGGGATGCGTCCGCCGTGGAGGAGGGCGCTGAGGTCGAAATCGCGGAAGCGCCGGACGAATCAGACGAATAAGCCATCACAATATCACATATAAAGGGGAATATCATGAGAAGCAAGAAAACAGCCGTTGCGGCCAAGCCGCAGACCAGCGAACTGGTCGAGGCCATCAAGATGCTGGCGAGCGAAAAGTCCATCAGCGAGGAGATGCTCTTCGCCACGGTGGAGGATGCGCTGAAAAAGGCCTACCAGAAGAACCTGCCCAATGGCGTGCCGGTTCCCTCACCCAATAACATCACCGCCACCATCGACCGTACCACCGGCGAGGTGCATGTGTATACCCGCCGCCTGATCGTGGAGGAGATCGAGACCAGCGAGGCGGATCAGATCACGCTGGAGGATGCGCGCAGGATCAAGGAGACCTACGAGATGGGGGACATCGTCGAGACCGATGTGACCCCGCGCGGCTTCCTGCGCGTGGCGGCACAGACCGCCAAGGGTGTCATCGTCCAGCGCCTGCGCGAGGCGGAACGCGGCCGCGTCTACGATGAGTACATCGACAAGGAGAACGAGATCCTCACCGCCCTCGTCCGCCGGGTGGACACCAAGGGCAATGCCTTCGTTGACCTGATGGGTCGCACCGAGGGCATCCTGGAGGCGGGCGAGATGATCCCGGGCGAGGTGCTCCAGGAGGAGGATCACGTCAAGGTCTATGTGCTGGAGGTGCAGCGTGCCCAGGCCGTGGGTGCGCGCGGCCCGCAGGTGCGCGTCAGCCGTATCCACCCCAATCTGGTCAAGCGCCTGTTCGAGATGGAGGTGCCCGAGATCGCCGCGGGTGACGTGACCATCAAGGCCATCGCCCGTGAGGCCGGCAGCCGCACCAAGATGGCCGTGCACTCCAACGAGATCCAGATCGACCCCGTTGGCTCCTGCGTCGGTCAGCGCGGCAGCCGCGTCGACCGCGTCGTCAACGAGCTCAAGGGCGAGAAGATCGACATCATCAAGTGGTCGGACGATCCGGCGGAGTTCATCGCCAATGCCCTCAATCCCGCCAATGTCCGCGCGGTCTATACCGAGGCCTCCGGTGCGCATTCCTGCATCGTGGTTGTGCCGGACAATCAGCTGAGCCTGGCCATCGGCAAGGAGGGTCAGAACGCCCGCCTCGCCGCCAAGCTCACCGGCTGGAAGATCGACATCAAGTCCCAGACGCAGTACATGGAGCAGATCGCCTCCGCCGAGCCCATCCAGGAGGAGGATCTGCCGCTGCTGCCCACCGATGTGCCCATCGAGCCCTTCACCGCTTTTGACCTGCCCATGGATGAGGACGACACGCTGTAAGGCGTGCTGAACAAAGAGGGGGCGAGCCGGATGAAGCCGAAGAAGATACCCCTGCGGATGTGCGTGGGCTGCCGCGAAAGCAAGCCCAAGCGCGAGCTCATCCGCGTGGTGCGCGCGCCGGATGGCAGCGTATCGATGGACCCGGGCGGCAAAAAGCCCGGACGCGGCGCGTATGTCTGCCGTCAGGAGAGCTGCCTGACCCGCGCCATCAGGCAGAAGCAGCTGGAACGTCAGCTGGAGGTGCGGCTGACCGAGGAGGTCGCCGATGCCCTCCGCTACGAATTGGCGCATCTGCCGGATGCAGAACCGGAGGCGGACTGAACAGTGACCGAACAGCAGGAAAACAAGCTGCGCGGGCTGATGGGCCTGTGCGTCAGAGCAAGGCAGGCCGTCTTCGGTGAGGATGGCTGCATGAAGACCATCCGCGCCGGGAACTGCGGTGTGCTGCTGCTGGACAGCGGCGCATCCCGCGCCACGCGCGAGAAATACAAGGGCGTGTGCGCCAACGCGAACGCGCTGCTGGTGGAGCTGCCCGAGGGGCTGCTCCATGAGGCGACCGGCAAGCCCGGCGTCGCCATGGCCGTCCTGAACGGAGGCTTCGCCAGCCAGATCCAACAGATGACAAAACAAACGAGGACCGTAAATCATAGCGGGGGTGCAAGCGTCGAATGACGAAAGTGAAACTGAAGGATGCAACCAGAGAGCTCCTGGCGGATGCCGCCAAGGTGAAGGAAGAGGCGTCCCGCGCGCGCAAGGGTGCGGACAGCCTGCTCCAGTCCCTCCGGGCGATGGAGAGTGGCTTTGTCAAGGCCAACGAAGAGAAGGAAGCGGCGCTGAAGCGGGCGGAGGCTGAGAAGCAGCAGTCCGACCACTCCAAGGCCTATGTCATGCTGGACGCGGACGAGCGTGCGGCGCTGGACGCTGCCGCCAAGGCAGAAAAGGAAAAGGCGGAGGCGGACGCACGCGCCAAGGCGGCTGCTGCGAAGGCCGCTGCTGACAAGGCCGCCGCCGAGAAGGCCGCTGCCGAGAAGGCCGCCGCCGAGAAGGCCGCCGCTGACAAGGCCGCCGCCGAGAAGGCCGCCGCCGACAAGGCTGCTGCCGACAAGGCTGCTGCTGACAAGGCCGCCGCCGACAAGGCCGCTGCCGAAAAGGCCGCGCAGCCCAAAAAGCCTGCCATCGGACAGATCATCAGCCGTCCCGGTCAGGCCATCCCCCAGAAGCCCGTGGGTCTTGCGCCCAATGTCATCCGTCCGCCCCGTCCCCAGCAGCCGCGTCCCGCCCAGGGTGCGCCTGCCCAGGGTCGTCCGGCGAACGGCACGTTCCAGCCCCGTCCGGGTCAGCCCGGTCAGGGTCGTCCGGCGAACGGCACGTTCCAGCCCCGTCCGGCACAGCCCGGTCAGCGTCCCCAGGGACAGGCCGGCCGTCCGGCGAATGGCACGTTCCAGCCCCGTCCGGGTCAGCCCGGTCAGGGCCGTCCGGCGAATGGCACGTTCCAGCCCCGTCCCCAGGGGCAGTTCGGCAATCGTCCCGCGCAGGGGCAGTTCGGCAATCGTCCTGCCGGTGCGCCCGGTCAGGGTCGTCCCATGGGCGGCGGCATGAGCCGTCCCAAGCCCGCTGCGCCCGATATGACCCCCGCCGTCGGCAAGGAGCGCGTCTCCAACTACGACCCGAACAAGAAGAACTACGTCCGTCAGCATGACCCGGAGCATGTGGCGCGCAACCGCAAGCAGCTCTCCCGTGACGCGGGCTATTCCGGCTATGATGACGAGGTGATCCGCGGCGGCAAGAAGTCCCGCCAGAAGAAGCCCTCCGCCCAGCAGATGATGGCGCCCATCAAGATCGAGACCGCCTACATGAGCGGCGATACGATCATCGTGCGCGACCTGTGCGAGAAGATCGGCAAGACCTCCGGCGAGATCATCAAGAAGCTCTTCCTCCTGGGCAACATGGCCACCATCAACTCCGAGATCGACTTCGACACCGCCAGCCTGGTCTGCGCGGATTTCGACATCACCCTGGAGAAGAAGGCCGAACAGACCGCTGAGGATCAGCTGACCGCGGAGGACTTCGAGGACACCGACGAGAACCTCGTCGCGCGTCCGCCCGTCGTGACCATCATGGGTCACGTCGACCACGGCAAGACCTCCCTGCTGGACTACATCCGCA
>CAZJOA010000185.1:0-4383 GCA_964547515.1 uncultured Faecalibacterium sp. | reverse complement strand
CTCGCTGACCAGCATCACCATCCCGGACAGCGTGACCACCATCGGGGACAGCGCGTTCTCCAGCTGCGACGCGCTGACCAGCATCACCCTCCCGGACAGCGTGACCACCATCGGGAACAGCGCGTTCTCCAGCTGCGACGCGCTGACCAGCATCACCATCCCGGACAGCGTGACCACCATCGGAAGACCGTATTCTCCAAATGCGAGTCGCTGAAGGCCGTCACCGTCACCCGCGACTCCTTCGCCGAACAGTACTGCAAGTACACCGACCTGCCCTACACCTACCCCGATGCCAACGACTGGCTGCTGAACTGATGCTGTCAGCGCAAAAGCATTGACAATTCATCCCATAAGTGCTACCATGGGAGTCAGAAGCACCTGACTCCCATTTTCCATTGCATCTGCCGCCGTCGCGGATAGCACCACCTGACATTTCACCCGCTGCGCGGTATTTTCGCTGTTCCAATTCGTCCGCGGCATTGACGCGCACGCCCCGCCGTGGTAGGATAGAAGCGGTTCTATCCTGACATGCAGCGAGGCGATCCCCATGAACAAGCGCTTTCTCCAGGGCGTGAAGCACGGTTTGCCCATCGGCCTGGGCTACCTGAGCGTGTCGTTTGCGTTCGGCATGCAATGCGTCGGCGGCGGACTCTCCGTCGCGCAGGCGCTGCTGATCTCCATGACCAACCTGACCAGCGCCGGACAATTAGCCGGTCTGCAAGTGATGGCTTCCGGCGCGGCGCTGATCGAAATGGCGCTGACGCAGCTCGTCATCAACCTGCGATACGCGCTGATGGGTCTGTCCCTGTCGCAGAAGCTCGGCCCGACCATGAATACCCCGCGGCGGATGCTCTTCGCCTTCGCCAACACGGATGAGATCTTCGCCGTCGCTTCCGCGCAGCCGGGACTGCTCCATCAGCATTATCTGTACGGGCTGATGCTCATGCCGTATCTGGGCTGGTCGCTGGGGACGCTCCTGGGCGCGGCGGCGGGACAGCTCCTGCCCGAATTCGTGTGCAGCGCGCTGGGCATCGCCATCTACGGCATGTTCCTGGCCATCCTCATGCCCCCCGTCCGCAGGGACAAGCCCGTCCGCGCTGTGGTCATCGCCGCAAGCCTGCTCAGCCTCGGCTTTGCGTTTCTGCCGGTGCTCAAGGATGTGTCAGGCGGATTCGCCGTCATCGTCTGCGCGGTGGCAGCGTCCGCATTGGGGGCGTTCCTCTTCCCGGTGGACGGCGAAAAGGGGGCGGACGCATGACCTGGCGCACCTTCCTGCCCTACCTCGCCGTGATGGCCGGTGTGACCTACCTCATCCGCATGCTCCCGCTGACGGTGTTCCGCCGGGAGATCAAGTCCGTATTCATCCGTTCGTTCCTGCACTATGTCCCTTTTGCGGTTCTGGCCGCCATGACCATCCCGGGGATCTTCACCTCCACCGGCGATGTGCGCACCGCAGCGGTCGGGTTCGCCGTGGCGGTGGTGATGGCATGGCGCGGACGCTCCCTGCTGAGCGTCGCCATCGGCGCATGCATCGCCGTCGCCGCCGCACAGGGACTGCTGCTCCTCCTCTGACCCCCATTTTACAGAAAGGCACGACCATGAAAATGACATCCGCCGAGCGCGCACAGATGATGCTCCACGCGCCCGTATCCCAGATCATCCCCAAGCTCGCCGTCCCGACCATCATCTCCATGCTCATCACCAGCATCTACAACATGGCGGACACCTATTTCGTCAGCCAGATCAGCACCTCCGCGTCCGGCGCGGTGGGCGTGGTGTTCTCCGTGATGGGCATCATCCAGGCGCTTGCGTTCACCATCGGCATGGGCAGCGGCGCACCCATCAGCCAGGCGCTCGGTTCGGGCAAGACCGACGAGGCCCAAACGCTCTGCAATGTGGGCTTCTTCACCGCGCTGCTCACCGGCATCGTCATCCTGATCCTCGGCAATGTGTTCATCGAGCCCATCGTGGGCTTCCTCGGCGCAACGGACACCATCGCTCCCCATGCCATGGCCTATGCGTCCTACATCTTCTATGCCGCGCCGTTCATGATGTGCTCCTTCGTGATGAACAACCACCTGCGCTTCCAGGGGCTGGCGACCTACGGCATGATCGGCATCACCACCGGGGGCATCCTGAACATGATCCTCGACCCGATCTTCATTTTCGAGCCGGGCACGAAGATCCTCGGCTTCCTGACCCTCCCCTTCGGCCTGGGACTCGAAACCGCCGGTGCGGCCATCGCCACTGCGCTCTCCCAGTTCATCAGCTTCTGCATTCTGCTCCTGCAATGCAATCTCCGCAAGGACACGCTGTCCATCCACCCGCGATTCTTCCGCCCCACGCGCAAGCTCTATGCGCGCATCCTGTATATCGGCTTCCCGTCCCTGGGGCGGCAGGGCATCGCCAGCATCGCCAACATCCTCATGAACAACACGGTGAAGGCCTTCCTTGTGCTGTCGCTGCAAGACCCGGCGATCTCCGCGCTGTCCATCGTCAACCGCTTCGTGATGTTCATCAATTCCTCCGTGGTGGGCTTCGGACAGGGCTTCCAGCCGGTCTGCGGCTTCAATTTCGGCGCGGGACAGTACTCCCGTGTCCGCAAGGCCTTCTGGTTCTCCATCCGGGTGATGACCGTGCTCCTGCTGATCCTCGGCGTGGTCGCCTTCGTCTTCGCCGAACCGATCATCACCGTTTTCCGCGCGGAGGACGCGGAGGTCATCCGCATCGGCACGACGGCACTGCGCATGCACCTGCTGACCATCCCGCTGTGGAGCATCATCACCATGGGCAATATGTACACGCAGTCCATCGGCTACGGCGGACGGGCGACCCTGCTGGCGACGGCACGTCAGGGCATCTTCCTGATCCCGGCGCTGCTGATCCTCCCGCGTGTGCTGCCCCTGTCCGAGGCGAACATGCCCTTCGCCGTGGCGGCGGCACAGCCCGTGGCGGACGCGCTCGCATTCGTGTTGGCGGTCGTCATCGTGGCGAGTGTCCTGCGCCAGTTCAGGAACAAGGCTGACCTGCCCCTGACGGAATGATCGCATAGAAAACCCCCCGGACGTTATCCACAATCGGGTAACGTCCGGGGGTCTTCATTTATTTTGCCAGCGTCCACGCCAGCGGATACGTCTCCACGGCATAGGTGCAATGCTTGCGGCCATTCTCCTTCAGGGTGTTGAGGATGCTGTCGACCGTGCTCTCCTTGGTCAGCACGGTGGGGGTGAAGTCATTCTTGTCCGCGCGGGAGGAAATGCGGATGGGGATGATGATGAAGCCCTCGTTGGTGATCTCCTGTCCGTTTTCGCCCTCCCGGATGCGGAAGCGCGTCTGGAAGAGCATGGAGGTCATGTCGCTGGGCTTGGAATTGCCCGCGAAGCAGAAATTCCCCAGGCTGTAGCAGATGTACACGCCCTTGTAGCACTCGATGGGCTGGATGCGGTGGCTGTGATTGCCCAGCACCAGATCCGCACCGGCATCCACCGCCAGACGACCCATCTTGAGCTGGTTGTCCGTGGGGTAATACATCAGCTCGTTGCCCCAGTGGAAGTTGACGATCACGATGGGGTACTGCTCCTTGGCGGCGCGGATGTCCGCCGGGACGGCATTCCACAGCTGATCGTAGCGGTCGATGCACAGGTAGGACAGCATGGCGATCTCGATCCCCTTGACCTCGATCACCCCGACCCGACCATCGCCTGACCAGATCACGCCCGCGTTAGTCAGGTGGGTCTGGGTCTCGATGTACACATCCGTGCCATGATCCAGCACATGGTTGTTCTCCAGGGACACGGCCTCGATGCCGTTCTCGGTCAGCAGGCTGACATATTCCGGCGGCGCGGAAAAGAGAAAGTCGTTGTTCTTCTTGGACGAGGGGATGTAGGTGCTCTCCGTCAGCGTGCCCTCGAAATTGACGATGGTCAGGTCGTCCGCCAGGAGAATATCGCGGACATTCGCCAGGCAGAACTGGTAGTCACCGTCGTGCTTCTTCAGCTCCGTGTCCCAGATATTGGTCGACTTGCGCGAATCCCCTCCCACCGTGAAGTCTCCCGTCCCCGTGATCGTGATGAGGATCGACCCGTCCTCCTCATAGATGCTGGTGATGGGCTTTGCCTCGGCGACCTCGATGGGCGCATCGGGGGAAATGAAGGTGTCCGCGACGATCTCGGGGTTCGCGTCGGAAAGAATGTCATCCAGGGACATTTCGTCCTCCGCCTCCTCGGCGAGGGCGGGACAGATCAGCAGCAGCGCGATAAAGAGCAGGCAGAGCTTTCGCATGGGTGGTTTGACCTCCTGTGGGGAGTGTTGCGGGGGTGATTTTGTGATTTATACTAATTTACGTCTAAAACATAGCACCGAGCATAGTGGATTTTTTGTTCT
>CAZJOA010000184.1:0-4507 GCA_964547515.1 uncultured Faecalibacterium sp. | reverse complement strand
CGTAGCCTTCAGCGCCGAACATCTGACGGAAAGCAAGACGGCCAATGCGGCCGAAGCCATTGATTGCAACCTTAACGGACATTGGAATGACCTCCTTCAAATCAGCGGATTCATCCGCAGTTAAAGTGTGGAAATGGCTGTCCTTGCTCTGCCGGATGCGGTGGCATTTGCAGACCATTTCTCCACCTATCATTGTACCTGATTTCCCTCCTTTTTGCAAGAGGGAAAACCGCATTTGGCGCAAGGAATTGTGAAAAAACTAACAGAATTCGCGTCCCGGCGGCATTGTCCGTCCTTTGCCGCCCTGTTCGCAGGGCGCAGCGCATATTCGGAGCGCTTCACGGCTGACTGTCCGCCGGGAGCAGGTTGCTGATGTAAGGGCGCTGGTCGGAGAGCACCTCGTCATAGAAGCGCTGCTTGCCGTCCACATAGCGGATGGCGTCCTCCAGCCGGGCGATGCGCTCCAGCAGCTCCTGACGCTTGCGGGTGAGGATCACCTTGCGTTCCGGGATGCTGTCCGCCCCCCGGAAGCACAGCGCGACGTATTCCTTCATCTCCTGGATGCTCATGCCGCAGCTTTTCAGGCAGGTGAGGCTCTTGATCCAGGCGATGTCGCGTTCATCGAAGACGCGCCGGTTGTTTTTGTCCCGCTTGACATGGGGGACGAGCCCTTCGTTGCAGTAGAATTTCAGCGCCTCGTAGGTCATGCCGGTCTCCCGGCAGGCTTGCAGCATGGTGTACATCGGGATTCTCCTCCTTGTTGGCTGAATGCGGTTGACAGCACCGGCTGATCCGCCCTGATTGTACACCCAACCCCATGAAAACGCAAGGTGGGGGGACAGCACATCCGGGGTCAGCGCACCTCCTGCTCCAGCGCATCGAACACGGGCGCGGCGAAGAAGTCCCCCAGGGACAGCTCCAGCCCATCGCAGAGCTTCTTCACCAGGTTCACCGAAACCTCCTTGCGCTGCGGGTCGAACATGCTGTACACGCTTGACGGCGTGATGCCGCTGCGGACGGCCAGCTCGTTGGCGCGCATGCCGCGTTCGCGCAGGAGCTCCTGAAAACGCGCCACGACGGCTTCTTTCACGGTCATTCTCGATCACCTCCATGAAGATGATAGAGAATGTGGCGCAAATGCGTATACGCACTTGCGTAATTATGAAAGATGCGCTGCAATTAATGCGCATATGCGTAACGCAGCCTTCCCCCGGCGCGCCCCTTTACTCTCCGATGGCCTCCCTGAGCCGCTCGATGGCCTTCTTCTCCACCCGGGAGACATAGCTGCGGCTGATGCCCAGCACCTTGGCGACCTCATGCTGGGGGTGCTGGGTGCCGTCCGCCAGGCCATAGCGCAGCTCCAGCACCAGACGCTCCCGCGCCGGAAGGCTGCCGAGCACCTGCCGAACCCGGTCGAGCGTCACCCGCCGCAGGACGGCCTCGTCCACCACGTCCGCCTCCGTGCCCAGAATGTCCATGTAGGTGATGTCGTTCCCCTCGCCGTCCGACCCCACGCTGTCCTGCAGGGACACGTCCCCGCGGTATTTCCGGCTGGCACGCAGGGTCATCAGGATCTCGTTCTCGATGCACCGCGCCGCATACGTCCCCAGCGATGCCCCCGTTTCCGGCTTGAAGCTGTTCACCGCCTTCATCAGCCCGATCACCCCGATGGAGATCAGGTCGTCCGCCCCGTACCCCGGCACGGTGTACTTCCGCGCGATGTGGCTCACCAGACGCAGGTTATGGGTGATGAGCGTCTCCCGCGCCGATGCGTCCCCCGATGCCATCCGCGTCACCAGCTCCGCCTCCTCCTGACGCGTCAGCTGCGGCGGAAATTCCGACTTCCCCGTGATGTACCCCAGAAAAAACAGGCACTCCTTCACCATCAGCAGCGCAATTTCAAGCATGGCTTTCGCCTCCTTGGCGCAGCTTATGACAGGAAAGGGGGGGATATGACGGGGGACGCGCTTTCCTGCACCACTGCGCAATGTCCCTTGAATGCATCGGCTCACCTGTGCTATATTCGTGCTGAGGGAAAGGGGGAAGTGCAGATGTGTTCGCAGCGCGAAGTGTTTTCCATCATCCATCAGCTGTGTGAAAGACTCCAGCCCTTGTTCCCACAAGAACGGTTCGACGTGATTCTCTTCGGCTCTTATGCCCGCAATGATGCGGATGATGATTCCGATATGGATGTGTTGCTTCTTGCAGACGCATCGCGTCAGCGTATTGCTGAAAAAATTGGCAAGTCGGTGAGATCTGCGCTGACCTCTTGCTGGAATACGGTATTGTCGTTTCGCCCATCATCGAGAACCGTGCCTATTTCCAGAATCAGGCAAATTCCCTGCCGTTCTTCAAAAGCATTCAGCGGGAAGGCGTGAAAATCAGTGCTTGATCGTTCCGCTTAACGCTACGCAGAATAAAGAACGCCCATCGTAGCACAATCCGCAGATTTGCGCAAGTGCGTATATGCGCCCGCGGCATTTTTTCTGTCATCAATATCGAGGTGATAGAAAACGACCGTCGTCCGCCCCTCCCAAGTCCCCCGTATGTGAAAAATCGCTGAAGATTGTAAATAGGCTGTAACTTTTTTCGTCAGGCATTGCGCGAAAGGCAAAAACGTGTCATAATAGTTCATAAGGCCTGCGCTGGACGCGGGCAGAAGGGAAGGAATCTTGACCATGAATATGCTGAAACGACTGATGGCGCTGCTGCTGGCGGTGCTGATGCTGGGCGCGGCCGCACTGGCGGAAACCGGCGATGACGATGTCCTCGCCACCGTGAACGGCTCCCCCCTGACCCGCGCTGATTATCAGGGCTACCTGGACACCCTGGTGAACTACTATGCCAACTATGGCTACGACACCACCGATGCCACCATCCTGAGCACCCTGCAGGTCTTCGCCCTCCAGACCGGCATCGAGTACCTCGTGATGGATCAGAAGATCGCCGAGCTGGGTCTGAGCCTGACCGATGAGGAGAAGACCGCCGCGGCGGACAACGCTGCCGAGCAGTGGGCATCCACCATCGAGGACGGCCTGACCTACTACGGCATCACGGCGGAGAGCACCGAGGAGGAGCGCGCCGAGACCCTGCTGAGCGTCCTGGCGGAGCTGGAGACCATGGGCTACACCGAAGAGTCCTTCACGGCGGACGCGGTGAAGTACGCCGCGTATGACAAGCTCTTCGCCCACCTGACCAAGGACGTGAACGTCACCGACGAAGAGGTGCAGGCGTATTTCAACAGCCTGGTCGAGGCGGACAAGGCCACCTACGCCAACGATGCCGCCGCCTATGAGCAGCTGCAATACATGAATCAGCTCTACGCCATGTACGGCATGACCGACTATGTGACGGAGTGCTACTACAAGCCCGAGGGCTACCGCAAGGTGACGCATATCCTCCTGACGGCGGATGAGGCGCTGCTGAGCGCTTACACCGATGTGCAGGCGACCTACGAGGAGCAGCAGAACGCCCTGGAGGAGGGCGGCGAGATCGAAGGCGACATCATCACCGCCGAGGACGTGGAGAACGCCCGTCTGGCCGTGCTGGCCAATGTGCAGCCCACCGTGGACGAGATCAAGCAGAAGCTGGCCGACGGCGCGACCTTTGCCGAGCTGATCCCCCTGTACACCACCGATCCCGGCATGCAGGATGAAGCTGCCATCGCCGAGGGCTACGAGGTGCACATGGATTCCGTCAACTGGGTCATTCCCTTCCGCGATCAGGCCTTCACCGTCAGCAGCATCGGCGATGTGACCGAGCCTGTCGTGACCGACTACGGCGTGCATATCCTCCAGTATGTGGCGGATGTCCCCGGCGGCGCGGTCGAGCTGACCGATGACCTGCGTGCCTCCTTCCTCACCGCACTCCTCGCCAGCGCCCAGGATGAGGCGTACTACACCGCCATCGAGGGCTGGGTCAACGAGGCGACGGTGGAGTATTCCGACGAGGCGAAGACCATCATGGGTCAGGCTGAAACGGCTGACACCGAGCCCGCCGCCACCACCGAAGCGGAATAAGGCCAACCAAGAGCAAACCATTCGCGAGCGTCCTGCAACCGCAGGGCGCTTTGCTTTTTTGGGGGAATGAGGTATTGAGAGTGGCAGAAGGAGGCGAGCGCCTTGCCTTCCCCTTGAGGGGTAGCCAGATGAGATGGACGCGGCAATATTCGTAACGCCGATTGGGTGCGAAAAGTCGCGAAGACGACCAAACCCTCTCCTGTAGGTCGCGCCTGCGCGACGAGCGGGCAGCGATTGCTTGCAATCGCCCCGCGAAGCCTGGGGCGGGACTTGTCCCGACACAGGCCGAAAAAAGGGAGGTGGCATGCGAACGTAGTGAGCATGACGGAGGGATTGCCCCCGAGGACGTTGTCGGACGATAGTCCGACCAGGACGAGGGGGACGCAGCGGTATCCACGAAGCCGCTAATTTGCGAAAAGTCGCGAAGACGACCAAAGCCTCTCCTGTAGGTCGCGCCTGCGCGACGAGCGGGCAGCGATTGCTTGCAA
>CAZJOA010000183.1:0-4517 GCA_964547515.1 uncultured Faecalibacterium sp. | reverse complement strand
GCCGTCGGATGCGATTCCTTTTGACATTTCGCGTCCCATCATGTATCATAGAAGCCGACAGGAGTTGAAGGCAAGATGGATTTTGACCACATGACCATGCTGGCGACGGCCGCGTTCGGTCTGGAGGGCGTGGTGGCCGCGGAGCTCAAGCGCCTGAAAATGCAGGACGTGAAGGGCGAGATGGGCGGCGCGCGCTTCACCGGCAGCGCGGCGGATGCCTATCTGTGCAATCTGCGTCTGCGCAGTGCGGATCGGGTGCTGATGGTGCTCGGGGAGCGGGAATGCCGCACGTTCGAGGCGCTGTTCCAGTTTGTGAAGGGCTTTGCGTGGGAGGAATTGCTCCCGGCGGACGCGAAGATCAACGTGTCGGGCAAATGTGCGCGGAGTCAGCTGATGAGCGTGCGCGACTGTCAGGCCATCACCAAGAAGGCGATCATCGAGCGGCTGAAGGAGCGCACCGGGCGGAGCATCTTCCCCGAAACGGGCGTGGCGTATCCGCTGGAGATCGGCCTGCACGGCGATGTGGCACGGCTGACGCTGGACACCTCCGGCGAAGCGCTCAACCGCCGGGGCTACCGCACCTGGAACGGCGAAGCGCCCCTGCGCGAGACCCTCGCCGCGACTCTGGTGGAGCTGTCCACCTGGCGACCGGGCATGCGCCTGCATGACCCCTGCTGCGGCACGGGCACGCTCCTGATCGAGGCGGCCTATCGGCAGAGCCATCGCGCCCCCGGGCTGACGCGCCATTTCGCCATGGAGCAGTTTGGCTTCTTCCCGGCGGAGGACTGCGCGTTCCTGAAAAAGCAGTGCCAGGAGGACTTCGAGCTGAACCGTGTCAGCGGCCTCAGCGGCAGCGACATCGACCCCGAGGCGCTCAGGCTGGCGCAGCGCCATGTCAATCAGGCGGGGCTTTCGGGACGCATCGACCTGCAATGCGTCCCCCTGCAGGAGCTTCAGCTGACGGGCGAGCCGGGTGTGTTCCTGTGCAATCCGCCCTACGGCGAGCGCCTGAGCGACCGCAAGTCCTGCGAGAAGCTCTACGGCGAGATGGGCAAGCTCCAGCGCCGTCACCCCGGGTGGGATCTGTGCGCCATCACCTCCGACCCCATGTTCGAGCGTGCCTTCGGCCGCCGCGCGGACAAAAAGCGCCGCCTCTATAATGGGCGGCTGGAATGCGAATTCATGATCTTCAAGGCAAAATAAGCAACGATGAAGGAGGTTTTCCCCATGAAGCAGCCCTGTACTGCCGCGCCCGGCTTCTACAGCCCCGCGCCCGACCGCTATGACCACATGCAATATGCCCGCTGCGGGCGTTCCGGCCTGAAGCTGCCCCGCGTTTCCCTGGGTCTGTGGAACAACTTCGGCACGGTGAACGTGTACGAGAACGCCCGTCAGATGCTGCTGACGGCCTTCGATCAGGGTGTCGTCCACTTCGATCTGGCGAACAACTACGGCCCGCTGCCCGGGAGCGCCGAAGAGACCCTCGGCCGCGTGCTGGACAGTGATCTTCGTGCCCACCGTGATGAGCTGATCCTGTCCACCAAGGCGGGCTACACCATGTGGGACGGCCCGTATGGTGATTACGGCAGCCGCAAGTACCTCATCAGCAGTCTGGATCAGAGCCTTCGCCGGATGAAGGTGGACTATGTGGACATCTTCTACCATCACCGTCCCGATCCGGAAACGCCGCTGGAGGAGACCATGGGCGCGCTGGCGGACATCGTCCATCAGGGCAAGGCGCTGTATGTGGGCGTGTCCAACTACAACGCCGAGCAGACCGCCAGGGCGGCGGACATCCTCGCGCAGATGGGCGTTCCGCTGACCATCCATCAGCCGCGATACAACATGCTGGATCGCTGGGTGGAGAAGGGCGAACCGTCCCTGTGCGACGTGCTGCTGGAGCGCGGCATCGGCGCGGCGGTGTTCTCGCCTCTGGCGCAGGGTCTGCTGACCGATCGCTACCTGAACGGCATTCCGGCGGACTCCCGTGCCGCAGGGCCGTGCGTGTTCCTGAATGAATCCCGGGTGACGGAGAGCGTCCTGTCCAAGGTGCGCAAGCTGAACAAGCTGGCCGGGGAGCGCGGCGAGACCATGGCGCAGCTGGCGTTGGCGTGGGTGCTGGAGAACCCGGCGATCACCAGCGTCATCACCGGTGCGAGCCGTCCGGAGCAGATCATCCAGAACGTCCAGACCGTTGAGCGCCACGCGCCCCTCACCGACGAGGAGAAGGCCGCCATCAACGCCATTCTGGCAGAGTGACCATACAAAAAGGGGAGTCAGTGCTGTACTGACTCCCTCAGATTGTCAAAGAAGCCGTGTTTTCAGCGGCAGTAATTCGCCGTCTGCAAGACTCTCATCGTATCGACCGGCTTTGCCGGTCGGGCGGGGCGTTTTCCGTAGTGAAATGCAATTTCACGGAGGAAAACATTCATCAGCCTTTCTCGAAAAAGTGGCTTTGCCACTTTTTCGACACCCTGAGGGGAGTCAGCGCTGTACTGACTCCCTTTTGTGATGCAGTTCGGGGGATCAATCCTCCACCGGGGGCTTCTCGACCCTGGCGTTGAACTTGTCCAGCAGGAGCGTCGCGATGCAGCCCAGCACCACGAACACCAGGTGGATCAGGCAGGAGGAGACGCTGGCCGTGAACGCGCCGAAGGGGATGGTGAAGATGCTCGCGGCGATCACCAGACCGATGATGCCGTGGAACATCACGTTGTAGCGGTTGTTCATCATCCAGTCCACCGCGCGGGTCAGCAGGACGATGGTCAGCACCGCGCCCAGGAGGATGGCGATCAGTGCACCGAGGTCGGGCGATGCGCTGGCGATGCCGCCGATCTTGCCGGTCACATGGTCGTAGAACACGCCGGACGAGCCGTCTGCATTGACGGTCTGGAGCGGCAGCATCAGCACCGAGCCGCTCAGGCCGGGTGCGATGATGGACAGCGCCAGACACGCGCCGCCGAACATGTTCCAGCCGAAGCTCGGGGTGATGGTCATCTTCATGATGCGTGCGCCGCCCAGAATGGCGAACGCCACCACGAACACGCTGCCCATGGAGATCCAGCTGGCCTTGTTGCGGCCCTTTTCGCCGGCCTCGCGCAGCAGGGAGGGCATGATGCCGATGGCCATGCCCACGAACACCGCCAGGGACTGGGTCTGATACCGCTCCAGCACCGCGGAGAGCAGCTTGGCGATGCCGACATAGCCAATGGCGAAGCCGACCAGGATCGGCCACAGCTCGATGACGGAGCGCTTCAGCTCCTTAAAGGGGTGCGCCAGCAGACGCATCAGCGGCTTATACACGCCGAAGAGCACCGCCAGCACGCCGCCGGACACGCCGGGCAGCACGCCGCCCGCACCGATCAGCGCACCCTGAATGATCTTGACAAGATAGTTCATTTCGTGTTCCTCCTGTGAGACGGGATTGCATTCCTGATTATGATACCAGCCTTTTCCGTCCGCGTCAACGGAAAAGACGCAGAAAAATTGTAAAAACTGCATCCCCGTTATTGCGGTGCACCCGGAAAAGTGCTATCATACCGACAGGGAGGTGTATTCTGATGAAGAAGACTTTTCTATGGCTGATGCTTCTGCTGATGCTGAGCCTGACCGCCGCGCTGGCGGACACCGTGATCGAAGCCGAGGCCTTTGCGAACTGTCCGGAGCTGACCACGGTGGACATCCCGGGGGACATCACGGACATCGGCGACCGTGCGTTTTACGGCTGCGAGAACCTGACGGGCGTGACCATCCCGGAGGGCGTGACGCACATCGGTGACTACGCCTTTGCTAGGTGCAAGCGCTTGAAAAATGTGACGCTCCCGGCCAGCGTGACGAGCATCGGCAAGTACGCCTTCTCGGAATGCACCGCGCTGGAGAGCATCCGCCTGCCCAATGGCAGCATCAGCGTCAGCGAAGGCCTGCTGTCCGGCTGTACCGCGCTGAAGGAGGTGCTCCTCCCGGCCAGCCTGAACACCATTGAAAGTCATGCCTTCAGCAGCTGCAAGGCGCTGGAGACCATCGAGCTGCCGTCCCGCGTAAACGCCCTGGGGATCAGAGCGTTCTCCAGCTGCACGGCATTGAAGCACATCCGCATCCCCGACAGCGTGAACAGCATCGGCCAATATGCCTTCGCCGGGTGTACGGTGCTGGACAGCGTCACCATCCCGGGCAGCGTGGAGGCCATTGAGGCGTACACCTTCCGGGACTGCAAGCTGCTGGAGAACGTCATCGTCGGGGAGGGCGTGAAGCGCATCGGCACCTATGCCTTCTGGAACTGCGAGGGGCTGGCGCGCGTCGTCCTTCCGGAAAGCCTGAACAGGATCGACGCCTATGCCTTCGGGGAATGCCCTTCGCTGAAGGCGATCAACATCCCCGGCGGCATCAAGTATCTGGGGAAAGACATCTTCTGGCACAGCCGCGGCGTGACAGTCACGGTCGTGGCGGGTTCTATGGCGCAGATCTACTGCAAGAACCACAGCCTGAAGATCATCAGCGTGCCGTGAAGGAGCGTCAGC
>CAZJOA010000182.1:1967-4531 GCA_964547515.1 uncultured Faecalibacterium sp. | reverse complement strand
CGATATTCATTGACAAATCCGCCCCATTCGGTACAATAAAGAGTGCGGCGTTCATTTTCATTTCATTCATTGCATATCCTGCCGCAAAAGCAAAAGAGGGGGAATCACCATGTTTGGACTCCGACCCGATGGACGGCGCGTGACCGGCATCGACCCCACCGTGCGCATCACGCCCTACGTCATGCCCATGCGCTGCGATGCCCAGGTCTTCCTGCAGCACAAGGCGGACTATGAGCTGCTCGCACGCTACATCGCCAAAAAAGGCACGGAGGGCGAGAAGATCACCTTCATGCAGATCATCATCGCCGCCTTCGTCCGCACCATCAGCCAGCACCCGGAGATCAACCGCTTCATCATGAACAAGCAGTTCTTCTCCCGCAAGAACTGCACCGTGTCCTTCACCATGCTCAAGGAGCAGCAGAACCCCGATGCGGGCGAAACGGCCGTGAAGATCAAATTCGACCTGACCGACACCATCTTTGACGTGCGCGACCGCATGAACGCCGTCATCGATTCCGCCCGCGGCGTGGAGAATCAGACCACGGTGGATAAGCTGCTGAACGTGCTGTTCTCCATCCCCGGACTGCCCACGGCGCTGGTGGCTCTCGTCCGCCTGCTGGATCGCTACGGCCTGTGCCCGAACATCCTGCTGGATGAGCTGCCCTTCCACACCTCCATGTACATCACCAACAACGCCTCCATCGGCCTGCACCATGTCAACCACCACATCTACAATTTCGGCTCGACCAGCCTGTTCTTCGGCATGGGCACTTTGGAGCGCGTCGCCGTGGTGGAGAAGGGCGAAACCCGCATGAAGCGCTTCCTGCCCATCGGCATCACGGCGGATGAGCGCGTGTGCTCCGGGGCACACTATTCTCAGTTCTTCTCCACGATGAGCCATCTGCTCAATCACCCGGAGGAGCTCGAGGTGCCGCCGGAATCCGTGCGCTTCGAGCCCAAGTGCGAGTACCACGTCCCCAAGGTCAAGAAAACCGAAGAAGCCGCGAAGGCCGAAAAGTCCGCCTGATCTCAGGTCGCCGGGTGCTCCTGTCCTTTTCCTGCACTTTCCGCCCCATGGCAGGAGAATTCCTCCCGGCTGTCGAATCTTGCGGCAGAACGGAGGGATTTTCTGATGCAAATTGCCATCATCGGCCTGGGACTCATCGGCGGCTCGCTGGCGCGAACCATCAAGCTCCACACCGGGCACACCGTATTCGGCTGCGACATCGACCCGCAGACCATCCAGCAGGCGTTCCTCATGGGCGCGATCGACGCGGAGCTGACCGACAGTGCCCTGCGCGAATGCGACCTGGTGCTGGTCAGCCTGTATCCCGGCGCGATCATCAGCTGGGTGACGGCACATGCGGCGGACTTCAAGCCCGGCTGCCTGGTGATCGACTGCGGCGGCGTGAAGCAGGTCATCTGCGACGCCTTAGTGCCGCTCAGCCGCGCGGGACACTGGCATTTTCTCGGCGGACACCCCATGGCCGGCCGGGAGTATTCCGGCTTCCGCTATGCCCGGGACGACCTGTTCGACAACGCCAGCATGATCCTGTGCACCGACGGTCTGGACGACCCGGAGCTGCTGCAAGCCGCCCGGGATTTCTTCATGGATCTGGGCTTCCGCCGCGTTCAGTTCGCCAACCCCCGCACCCATGACGAGATGATCGCCTACACCAGTCAGCTGGCGCATATCGTCTCCAGCGCGTATGTCAAATGCCCCCTGGCGGACAAGCATCGCGGGTTTTCCGCAGGCTCCTTTGCGGACATGACCCGCGTGGCCAGGCTGAACGAGAGCATGTGGACGGAGCTGTTCTTCGACAACCGCGAGGCGCTTTTGCCCGTGGTGGAGGATCTGGTGCAGCGGATGACGGAATACCGCGATGCACTGCGGGACGGCGACCATCAGGCGATGCTGACGCTCCTGCGCGAAGGCCGCGAAACCAAGGAAAAGCTGTCCGAATGAACGAAACCGGGAGGTGCACCATGACCATCCTCGTATCCGCCTGTCTTCTGGGCGAAAACTGCAAATACAACGGCGGGAACAACCGCAATGAGCGCGTGCTGCGCTATATCGGGGGACATGAGGTCATCCCGGTCTGCCCGGAGATGCTGGGTGGACTCCCCTCCCCCCGCAAGCCGGTGGAATGGCGCGACGGACGTGCCGTCACCGCGGACGGCGACGACTGCACCGATGCCTTCGACCTGGGCATCGAGCGCACCTTGGCGCTGATCGACGGGAAGCACATCGACCTGGCGATCCTCCAGTCCCGCAGCCCCACCTGCGGCGTGAAGCAGGTCTACGACGGCACGTTCACCGGCACGAAGATCGACGGTCAGGGCGCGCTGGCGAAAGCGCTGGCCGCACGCGGCATCCCCCTGCTGGACGCGGCGGACGTGCCGGACGAAGCGCCGTGTTCCTGAATGTCATCTGCCTCCCATTTGCTGATGGGAGGTTTTTTCGTGCCATCAAATGAATACGCCCCCTGCTCTCCTTTTGCCGGAGAACAGGGGGCTGCTGCAATTCATGGAGCAAACGATGTTATTACGCGAACAGAGCTACT
>CAZJOA010000182.1:0-1867 GCA_964547515.1 uncultured Faecalibacterium sp. | reverse complement strand
CTCCGGCATGTGCTGACGGATGAACCGCCGGTAGTCGTCCTCGCCGTGGTTCGTCAGGCTCTCCCGGACGATGCCCCGGCGGGTCTCGTGCTGCTGCTCCGTCAAGGCCTCGTAGCGGTGGAGCATCAGCCGACCGTCCTTTTCCGCCTGGAGCAGCGCTTCGTACAGGTCGGGGAAGTACTCCGCCTTCGCCACCGGGACGGGTGTTTCCGACACATACACCCAGGGCAGCTTTTCGTGCTGGATAAGGCCATCACCCTCCGCCGTGTACACCCATCCGCTGTGCCCCTGATACAGCAGGCGCGTCTGGTCGGGGAAATACTCGTCATAGTGCAGCTGCCCCGTTTTGTCCACCCAATAGGTGAAAAAGCCCCCGGGACGCTGTATGGGATTGCGGGCGTAGATCAGCGCCAGCGCACTGATCGTGGACAGGTAGGCATAGAGGGTCTCGCCGTCCAGGAAAAGGGCTTCAGTTCGGTCAGGTGGGGTACGTCGCTGCCATGGTAGAGGGTCATGTGCATCATCTCCTTCAGGCGCTATTGTACCGCGGCGCTGCCCGAAAGACAAGTCTTGTATTCATTTTCTGCCTGTGCTATAATAGTTATGGAGAAATCCGGATTCTGTCCGGATTTTTTCCTGTGATTCATGGCGACCCATTCAGAAAAGAGCGATCGAGCATGCTTGCAAACATGACCTCCGGGAGCATCCCCCGACACCTCATCTCCTATTCCATCCCGCTGATCCTGGGGAATCTGTTCCAGCTGACCTACAATGCGGTGGATTCCATCATCGTCGGGCGCTTCATCGGCAAGGAAGCCCTCGCCGCCGTGGGGACGGCCGCTCCGGCCATGGACATCATCATCCTGGGCATATCGGGTCTCTGCATCGGCGCATCGGTGCTGATGAGCGGCTTTTTCGGCGCGGGCGAATCCGAAAAGGTCAAAAAGGAGCTGGCGACCACCGCCGTGTCCGGCCTGCTCTTCTCGCTGGCCGTCATCCTCATCGGCATGCCCCTGACCATGCCGCTGGTGCGCCTCCTGTCCGTGCCGGAAAAGATCCAGGGCATGACGGCGACCTATCTGCGCATCATCTTCTTCGGTGCGCCGTTCACCTTCCTGTACAACGCGCTGGCCTCGGCGCTGAAAAGCGTGGGGGATTCCCGGACACCGCTGCGCTTTCTGATGCTCTGCTCCATCGTGAATGCCCTGCTGGATGTGGTGCTGATCGGCTTTCTGGGCTGCGGCATCGTCTGTTCCGCGCTGACGACCGTATTGGCGGAGGCGCTCTCGGCGGTGCTGTGCATCCGCCATGTGGCGCGGAGCATCCCGCTATTGCGGCTGAAGCCCGCCGAACTGCGCATCGACCGCACATTGCTCAGGGACACGCTCAGGCTCGGCGCGGTGACGGCGCTGCAGCAGTCCATCCAGCCCATCGCCAAGCTGCTCATCCAGGGGGCGATCAATCCGCTGGGGGTGGACGTGATGGCAGCGTTCAATGCGGTGCAGAAGGTGGAGGCCTACGCCTGTCTTCCGGAACAGAGCATTGCCAACGGCATCACGACCTTCGTGGCGCAGAATGCCGGTGCGGGCGAGGAGAAGCGCATCCGCGAGGGCTTCCGCATCGGAATCCTGCTGGAAATGGGCTACTGGGTGCTCCTGTGCGCGGCGGTGCTGCTGTTCCGTCAGCCGATCATGGCGCTCTTCGTCGGACGGGAGGATCGGGCTGTCATCGATCTGGGCAGCGGCTATCTGCACAGCATGGCGTTCTTCCTGCTCCTGCCGGGGTTCACCAATGCCCTGCAGGGGTACTTCCGCGGCCGCAAACACATGAAGATGACCGTGCTGGGCACGTTCATCCAGGCCGGTCT
>CAZJOA010000181.1:0-4558 GCA_964547515.1 uncultured Faecalibacterium sp. | reverse complement strand
AAGCCACCCTGCCCCATCGCGAAAACGGGTGTCCAGAGGGTCTCTGACCCTTTGGTGGGGATTCTTAAGGGGTGAAACCCCTTAAGCGTTTCCCTCAATTTCCTCGCGGGAATTGCATGGCAGAAGCCATCCTGCCCCATCGCGAAAACGGGTGTCCAGAGGGTCTTTGACCCTTTGGCAGGGATTCTTAAGGGACAGCGTCCCTTAAGCGCCGGCCTCGGTCTGACATGCCACAAGGGTCGCGTCGTGGACGCCCTCGATGCCGAGCATGAGCGCGACGAGGTCCTGCTTGTTGTCCAGGCGGACTTCGTAGGTCATCTCCGCGCCGGAGCGGGTCACGGTCTTGGAGCGCAGACGGCGATGCTTCACGCTGCGGCGGAGCTGCTGGTTGATGTCGTACTCCGCGTCCTCGTCATAGTGGAGGACGAGCAGATAGCCGTTGGGGCTGGTGAACTTGAAGAGGTTCAGACCAAAGAGGATGACGGAAATGCCCAGCGCCACCATGACGGCGATGATGTACTGCTCCGCGCCGAGGAGGATGCCCATCGTCAGCGCCCAGAACATGTAGGCCGTGTCGAGGGGGTCTTTGACCGCGGTACGGAAGCGCACGATGGACAGCGCACCCACCATGCCCATCGACAGGGCGATGTTCGAGCCGATACACATGACCACGGGCGTGGTGATGAGCGTCAGCAGGATGAGGGTGATGGCGAAATTGGGGCTGTAGAGCACGCCGCGATAGCAGCGCTTGTACACAAAGGCGACGATGAGGCCGACCACCAGGCCGAAGAGGAGCCCCAGGGCGACCTTCGCAGGGGTCAGGTTGGCGAACTGCTCCGCGAAGAAGGCGGACATGGTTGTCGTCAGGTTGGATGTATTCACAGGGAAGCCTCCTTGTTATGCGTAGGTCGGGCGCGAAGGTGCGTCCATTCATTATACAGCATTCTCCTTGATTCCGCAAGGATTTCGGCACGGGGATTACACCGCATCCGCAGGCATTTCCGGCTTTTCGCCGAAATAGTCGATCATCTGTGCATCGGTGAGCTTGAACTGCGCCTGGATCATCTCCCACAGGAGCGTCGGGCGCTTCTTGATGATGTTCTTCAGCCGGTTGACATGCCTCTGCCAGTAGGCGTAGGCCGAGGTGTAGTTCGTCGGCCATTCGCTCTGGTACATCTGGTCATGGTATTCCGCCCAGCGCGCGAAGTGCAGCTTCATCTCCGAATCGGGATACAGCTCCGCCACGCAGCCGTCCAGCACCTCCAGCATGTGCTCCGTGGTGAAGGTCTGGAAGATGTCCCCCAGCTTGCGGAAGAACAGATCCTTGTATTCCGGCACCTTCAGCACGGTCAGGAAGCAGGTGTTGTCGATGTACTTGTCACCCATGCCGTTTGCCTTGGTATAGCTCCGCGGGCTGTTGAAGGTCGAATCCCACAGCGCCCAGTCCATATCGTAGAGGATCCACTTCCACTTGTACGGCTCGCCCGTCTCCGGGTCAGTGCCGTGCAGGCGGTAGAAGCGGGTGTTGCCAATATCGCCGTTGCCGAAGAACATCTCCAGCGCCATGTATTCCAGCAGGTTGTCCACATCGATATTGGCATCCAGATAGGCGCGATCCTCGGGGTTGTTGGCGGGGTCGCTGGCCTTGAGCTTCTTAATCATGGCCTTGAATTCCTTGTTTGAGCCATGCTCCACCTCGCCGCTGGCAACCAGCAGGTCCATATCGTCCGCCTGATCGAGGGTGAGGCCTTCATGCTGGGCGACGAAATACTGATCCACACGCTCGCGCAGATCCATATGTCCCCAGTAGATGCCGTTGAGGTAGACGGCGACGGGCTTCCACGCCTGATGGAGCACCTGACTGCCATAGTCATCCAGCAGGCGGGACATGAAGCCATCGCGGACGCGGCTGTACACGCCGTCGTTGCCCGCATTGCGCAGCACCAGGGACTTGTACTCGGTATAGGGACGATCCTCAAAGAGGGCGGCGGCAAAGGTCTTCGCGCCGTACTTTCCCTTGGCGCGTACCTTAAGGCTCTTCTGAGGCATGTCAAGCGAATAGTCACCCGCCGTCTTGATGTTCACGCCCTGGCTGAGCACCTGCGTGCCATCCACGGCGTAGTACTCCAGATAGCCCTCGTGATAGCCGTCCTCCTCCTTCACCTGACGGTAGGTGGAGTTCTTGAAGGGCAGCACGGCAGCCGCTACCTTGATGATGTCGCCATCCGCCAGCATGCCGTATTCCTCGTTCCACAGCGTGTCGGGATCGACCACCACGGACACCACCGGCACATCATGATAGGTGTTGATGAAGTATGTGCCCGTGACGATGCTGCTGGCATGGTAGCCGGGGTTCACCGGATAGGCGCGGGCACGGAGCGCGGTGGTCTTGCTCAGCTCGATGGCCTGACCGGTATAGGCCGTGCCGCTTTCCGGGGTGGGATCAGCGCCGTCGGTGGTGTAGTAGACCGTCGTCCCCTCGGGGATGGTGAAGCCCACCTGCAAGCCCTGCTTGTACATGCCGCCGGGGACGAGCAGTGCGGGGGCATCCGCATAGCCGAGGAAGCCATCGGCATTCTGCAAGCCGGGTGTGGGGGCATCGTAATAAAAAAAGCCCTCACGTCCCGTCGTGCGGCCGTAGGACACATCGGTTGGCACCTCAGGCAGCACGAGCTTGTCCAGGATCTTCCCCGTCGGGTCGGACAGCACGACCGTATAGCCGCCCGCCCGACTCAGGCTGAAGGAGGTATGCGGCGCAGCGGCCGTGTTCGCATCCGTGTTGCCATCACACCAGATGATCTTGTATTCCCCCGGGAGGATGAGCGTCCCATCGGGGAACTGCCACTTCCGGGCACGGCCGATATTGTCGCTCAGGCCGTACCCGGAGAGGTCAACGGAGACAGCGGAGGAATTGTAGAGCTCGATCCAGTCCACAAATTCCGCCCCTGCCGCGGTGACGGTGGTATCGTTGGAGGTCATGACCTCGCTGATGTAAACGCCGGTGGCATTCAGTGCGCGGAGGTACACGTCCATCTGGTGTTCGCCGGAGGTGGTGTTGGGCAGCTGGGGGGTCGTCTTGACATGCACGGAGAACGTGCCGTCCGCATCGCGGGCATAGGAGGCGTCCTCCGGGATGTTATCCAGCGTGACGCGATCCACCAGACGTCCCCGGCTGTCGGAGAGGATGATGGTATCATGCTCGGCGGAGATCTTGAAGCTGGTGTGCGGCACACCCGCCGGGCCATTGTCGATGTCCTTGCCCGAGCAATAGACGATGTAGTATCCATACGGCGCGACGCACGCCCCATCGGGGAAGCGCCACTTCAGCGGCTTGCCCTCGTTGTTGGACAGCGCGTAGTTCGCCAGCGACACCGTCTCCCCCGTGGTGTTGTACAGCTCGATCCAGTCGCAGAGGTCGCCGTCCGCATCGCGGTAGCCCGTCATGGGGTCGGGGCAGATCTCGTTGATGATGAGCGCACCGTCCGTCACCATGGTGGCGTTGCGGTAGGCCAGATAGCCCTCCGTGCCGTTCTCGTATCCGGGGCTGTATTCGGCGGTCAGCGCCCATGAGCCGTCCGCCTGACGGGCATAGCTCTCATTGGCGGACATGATGGGCGTTTTGACCGAGTCGATCACATAGGCATTGGGGTCGTAGAGGGTGAGGGTCTCGCCATTGGAGGACAGGCCGAACTTGGCGTGCAGGGGCTTGCCCGCGACGGCCTGATTGGTCTTGTCACAGTAGACGAGGATGCGCTCATCGGGCGCGATGGTCATCCTGGGGAAGAGGAAGGCGATGGACAGCGGATCGTCACTCAGGCCGACATTGTACAGGTCGATCTCGTGGTCGCTGCTGTTCCATATCTCCACCCAATCGGGGTATTTGCCCTTTTCGTCCGGCACGGCGCTCTGGTTGGAAGCCATCGCTTCGCTGATGACCAGTCCGGTATATCCTCCGGCGGACGCACCCAGCGCCGTGACCAGGTTATCCTCCGTGCCGATGGTATAATAGGCGTGGCGCACCGGCTCCTTGGGGCAGACGGCGACCAGGAACGCCACTGCGGCACTGAAGACGATCATCGCCATGGCATTGCCGATCCGGCGGCGTTTCTTCCGTCGCTGGACAGCGGCCGGCTTTTCCGCCTGCGGAGGAGTCTCCTGCGCACGGCGGACACGGGTGTTTCGCTGGGGAGTCTGCATCGTGTCATCCTTTCGGCAAAATCGGCGGAAAAGCGCCGGAAATCTTCATTGTCCACATGCATATAACGAATGACATGGGTCTACCCCTGCATTGTACCACAAAAGGGCATGATTCCGCAAGCCCTGGGGCGGATTCGGTCGAATATTCAGCGCCTTATCACGAAAAAAAGAGCCGCAGCCGTTATGGCATGCGACTCCCAGACTGTCAAAAAAGCCGTGTTTTCAGCAGCAGTAATTCGCCTTTCGGCCATCACCGGACAAAAGTCCGGCGCTGGCTTCGCGGGGCGATTGCAAGCAATCGCTGCCCGCTCGTCGCGCAAGCGCGACCTCCTTGTCTGCAAGACTCTCATCGTATCGACCG
>CAZJOA010000180.1:0-4678 GCA_964547515.1 uncultured Faecalibacterium sp. | reverse complement strand
ATCGGCACATTCGGCGCGGAGGTCAGGCGGTATCGGAAGGTGAAACAGGGCTGAATCGGCATCGGCATACGCCCGGCGGTACGTTTCCGCCGGGTTTTTCGTGTACGCAAAAAGGCGGACGAGCCCTCGTCCGCCGGAATGCCTATGGGATTGGCGATCACTTCGCCGCTTCGACCAGTTCCTTGGTGTCGCGGGCAATCATGATCTCCTCGTTGGTGGGGATGACGCACACCGTCACCTTCGAATCAGGCGTGGAAATGACCACTTCCTTGCCGCGGCAGTTGTTCGCTTCCGCGTCGATCTTGATGCCCAGCCAGCCGAACTCGTCCATGACGGCCTTGCGCAGCTCGGGGCCGTTCTCGCCGATGCCCGCGGTGAAGACGATCACGTCCACGCCGTTCATCGCCGCGACATACGAGCCGATGAGCTTCTTGATCTGGTAGTGCAGCATGTCCCGCGCCAGCGCCGCACGCTCATGGCCGCTGTCCGCCAGACGATCGATGTCGCGCATGTCGGACGTGCCCTCGCCCGCGATGCCCAGCAGGCCGGACTGCTTGTTCATCAGGGTCAGCACCTCATCGGGGGTCATGTGCTTGTTGTTGGCGATGAACTGCACCACGGCGGGATCGCAGGAGCCGCAGCGCGTGCCCATCAGCAGACCCTCCAGAGGCGTGAGACCCATGGAGGTGTCCACGCACTTGCCGTCCACCACGGCGGACAGGGAAGAGCCGTTGCCCAGATGGCAGACGATGATCTTCTTGCCCACGGGGTCGATGTTCAGGAACTCGCACACGCGCTTGGACACATAGCGGTGGGATGTGCCGTGGAAGCCATAGCGGCGGACACCCATCTCGGAATAGTACTCATAGGGCACGCCGTACATGAAGGCCTTGGGCGGCATGGTCTGATGGAAGGCGGTGTCGAACACGGCCACCTGGGGCGTGGTGGGCATGACGGCCTCGCAGGCCTCGATGCCCATGAGGTTGGCGGGGTTATGCAGCGGGCCGAGGGGGATGTACTTGCGGATGGCCGCCTTGACCTCTTCGGTGATGATGCAGGACGCGGTGAACTCCTCGCCGCCGTGCAGCACGCGATGACCCACAGCGCCGATCTCGTCCATGGAGTGGATGACACCGGATTCCTGAAGCGCCTTGAGCATCAGCTGACAGGCCACGACATGATCCTTGATCTCCTGGGCATAGGTCACGGTCACATTGCCGTCGTCGTCCTTCTGCTTGAGGTTGGAGCCGGCCAGGCCGATGCGTTCCACGCCGCCCTTGGCGATGAGCTCCTCATTATCCATGTTGACCAGCTGATACTTCAGGGAGGAAGAGCCGGCATTGACGATCAAAATCTTCATGGGGGTTGCACTCCTTCTGTCATTGTCGCGGCGGACGCTTTACTTGACGATCTCGCCCATCTGCGCGCGGCCACAGGCGGCAGCGTTGCTCTCGTCGGTGTCGATGTGCATGGCCAGGGCGTAGCTGTCGGACACGCGAACCACCACGTCACCGAAGATGGTGCTGCGGCCGTCGGTATCGACCTTCACGCTGACGATCTCCTTGTCCTGCACGCCGTATTCCGCGGCATCGGCCTTGGTCATGTGGATATGACGCTTGGCGGCGATGATGCCCTGGGTCAGCTCGACCTCACCGCAGGGGCCGACGAGCTTGCACGCGCCGGAGCGTTCGATGTCGCCGGACTCACGGATGGGGGCGTTCACGCCAATGGAACGGGCATCGGTCAGGGAGATCTCGACCTGGGTCTCCTTGCGGACGGGGCCCAGGATGGACACGCCGGTCAGGGTCTTCTTCGGGCCGACGACATCCACGCGCTCGGCGCTGGCGTACTGGCCTGGCTGGGACAGCATCTTCTTCACGGTCAGCTCGTAGCCCTTGCCGAACAGGGTCTCCAGATCCTGCTGGGTCACATGCACATGGCGGGCGGAGGTCTCAACGATGAACTGCTTCATAGATTTATCCTTCCTTTCGGGTAATTCTCCCCATAATTATACCATTATTCACAGTGAAATTCAATGGTCTTTACGGCATTTTCAGGGTGATTCACGCTTTTTCGGCGCAGAATCTGCCGGGAAAGGATCAATCCGCCGAATGGCTGTCGATCAGGCTGACGACTTTGCCCTCGCGGATACGCCGGAAGGGCTCTTTTGCGCCGGGGACGATATGCGCGGCGGACGACGCATCCGCCCGACGGCGATAGCGCCGGGGCAGGGGCATGTCCGGCGGACAGACGGACAGATCGTCCCCCCTCAGGTCAAGCTCGGACTCGTACAGCCCCTTTTGCAAACCCGTGCCGATCTCCTGCACCGCGCCGTGCATCAGGCGCAGGTCGGTCAGCCCGGGATAGCCGTTCAGGCGCGCGTTGCGGATGAGCATGGCATTCGCCTCCTGTCAAAAAGAGCCACACCGTTGCCGGTGCAGCCCTGCGGGATCAGTCGTTGGAGATAATGACATAGGCGAGCGCATCCACCTTGGCGGGCGCGTAGTCATTGGCCTCAAAATAGTCCATGAAGGCCGAGCTGATGTCTTCGCGAATCGTGACCGTGCTGCCGGGGTTGATGCCCAGGTACGTGTACTGATTCTCGATGTACAGGATATTCCCTTCCGCATCCAGCAGCGCCAGGACCACTGCGACATCGTAGACAATGTCATCCGTGTTGTTCGTGACGGTCGCATACATATAGTTATACGTCCGCCAGCCGGACTGAACGCCCAATTCGAGCTTCGTCTCCACGGGGAGGTGCAGGGCGGACGTGCTCGAATCGCTCTTGCCGGTCAGCGTCAGCATCTGGTCATCGGGGGTCTGCCCTTCTTCGATTTCCACGCTCATCTTCACATAGGTGTATTCACCCGGCTGGAGATAGGTGGCATAGGCCTTCATATAGTCTGTCGAGGTCAGCACGTCGCCATTCGCGTCGTAGACCTCGAACACACCCGCATTGACCTTGATCGGCCGGTCGCCCACGTTTTCGACCTTCGAATAGGCATAGACGTAGTCACTGTAGCTCTTGACATAATGGTAGTTCTCCTGGGTCACCTGGAGCTTCCCGGCCGCCAGAGCCGCACTCGAGCAGCACAGCAGCGTCAGGATCAGCATCAGACTCACGATTTTCTTCATATGAAAATCCCTCCTTGTTTCAACATTATACACGTCACGCATCGCTTTGTCAACCGAAAAAGAGCCGCACCGTTGCCGATGCAGCCCTGTATCCGCCGATCAGCGGGGAACGGGTGAAGTCCCCCGTGCGTCCGCCCATATCAGGCGCGGAAGTCGACTCGAATATCCATCACCATCGGCGGAAATAACGGGGACGAAGCCCCCTCACCCCTCGTAGTTGACGACGAGGGAGAAGTCCGCCGCCTTCAGGGACGCGCCGCCGATCAGGCCGCCGTCGATCTCGGGCTGCGCCATCAGACCCTTCACGTTCTTGGGGTTCATGGAGCCGCCGTACTGGATGCGCACCTTGTCCGCGCAGTCCTGACCGTACTTGCGGGCAATGGCCTTGCGGATGACGCCGATGGTCTCGTTCGCCTGCTCATCGGTGGCGGTCAGACCCGTGCCGATCGCCCACACGGGCTCGTAGGCCACGATGACCTCGGCCACCTGCTCGGCCGTCAGGCCCTTGAGCGCCATCAGGGTCTCGTAGTCCACCAGGCCGTCAGTCGCGCCGGCCTCGCGGACATCCTTCATTTCGCCCACGCAGAGGATGACCTTCAGCCCCGCGTTCACCGCCGCCAGAACACGCTGGTTGACGGTCTGATCCGTTTCGCCGAAGTACTGACGGCGCTCGCTGTGACCGATGACCACATATTCCACACCCGCCGCGACCAGCATGTCAGCGGAGAGTTCGCCGGTGTATGCGCCGGACTTCGCCCAGTGGACGTTCTGCGCGCCGACCTTGATGTTCGAACCCGCAGCGGCTTCCTTCACCGCGGCGATGTCCACCGCCGGGACGCACACGACCACGTCGCACTTGGCATCCGCCACCAGGGGCTTGAGCTCATTGACCAGCGCCGCAGCCTCGGCGGGGGTCTTGTTCATCTTCCAGTTGCCAGCAATGATGGGCTTGCGCATTGGAATCACCTCATATCGTTATTTGCAGGAGAAAGCCGTCCCCGCAGATATACGGGGACGGTTGTTTTGCGGAAATCGCCGGAGCAGGTCAGAAGACCCTTACTCCTCGTCCAGCGCAGCAACGCCAGGCAGGACCTTGCCCTCCAGATACTCCAGGGAAGCGCCGCCGCCGGTGGAGATGTGGGTCATCTTGTCGCCCAGACCCATCTGCTCAACCGCCGCAGCAGAGTCGCCGCCGCCGATGATGGTCACAGCGTCGGAGTCGGCCATGGCCTGCGCCACAGCGAGGGTGCCCTTGGCGAGGGTGGGGTTCTCGAAGACGCCCATCGGGCCATTCCAGATGACGGTCTTGGCGGACTTGACAGCCTCGGCGAAGAGTGCCTGGGTCTTCGGGCCGATGTCGCAGCCTTCCTTGTCAGCGGGGATCTTGTCCGCGTCGCAGACCTCGGTCTCGACAGAGGGATCGAAGGTGAACTCGGCGATGCACACGGTGTCGACCGGCAGAAGCAGCTTCACGCCCTTCTCCTCGGCCTTCTTCATCATGTCCTTGCAGTAGTCGATCTTGCTCTCGTCCAGCAGGGAC
>CAZJOA010000179.1:2869-4688 GCA_964547515.1 uncultured Faecalibacterium sp. | reverse complement strand
GACGAGCGGGCAGCGATTGCTTGCAATCGCCCCGCGAAGCCTGGGGCGGGGCTTGCCCCGACACAGGCCGAAAAGCATAGTCGCCGCACCGTCCCCTTTGAGGTCGTGATGCAGCCGCCTCACCCATCCGCCCACCAACGTTTCGGATAAACCATTGTTGGTTTTCATTGATGCTTTTTTGATAAGCTGCGCTTCTTGAGATGACCAATTATGAATTAGGAATTGAGAATGCTTTGCCCATGTTCCGCAGCGTCAGTCCCACAAGCCAAATTCCTCATTCCTCATTCATAATTCCTAATTCAAACGGCAGCGTCAGTCCCACAAACGAAATTCATAATTCCTAATTCATAATTCCTAATTCAAACGGCAGCATCAGCAGGATTGCATCCCCCCGAGGCGACCCCCTCGTAGGCATTCGTCGCGGGGTCGAAGGACTTGCGTGCCTGCACGGTGAGGGTGTCCGCGCCGAAGCGCAGGAGCATGTCCACGCCGCAGGGCGCATCGCCGATGATGAAGCACCGCACGCGGAGCAGCCCCGGTTCGATCCATCCGCCGGAGGAAAGGGTCGGACGATCCGGCCAGCCCGGGAAGGTGTCCACGATGTTCTCACCCACGCCGAACCGCAGCGGATGCTTCCCCCGGGCGTTCTCCCACAGCAGCGTGTTCCCCTGCAGCTCGACGCTCTTCAGCCCCAGCATGTTCCCCTCGTCAAAGAAGAAAGGCCCTGCATGGTCGATGGCGCATCCGGCGTTGTTCCCCAGCGGACGGGTGGACAGCGACAGCGTCACGGGGGACATGTCCTCCATGCCGCAGTAGGGGTACACCTCGTCGAAGAAGGCATCATAAATGCGCTGAACGCCCACGGGATCGAGCCTTGTGTCCGCGATGGTGCACAGGCACACGTCCTTCTCCGGGCAGACCACGGCCAGCTGTCCGCCCAGGCCGTACATCGCCCAGCCGGCGCGGGTCATCCAGACCTGCCAGCCGTAGCCATAGCGCTCCTCCTCGTTGCTGCACAGGCGATTGTCGATGTGCTTCCTGCCCATTTCCGCGCAGAACCACGCCGGGATGATCCCGCGTCCGCCCTCCATGACCAGGCGCGTCACCTTGTGCAGGTCGCGCAGGGACATGCACAGCCCCGTTCCGCCCTGACATGTGCCGGAGGGGTCGCGCAGCCAGTGCTTTTCGTCGGTCGCGCCGATGGGATCGAAGACCCGTTCCGTCAGCAGGTCGATGGCCTCCTGACCGCTCAGCCGCTTCACCAGTGCCGCCAGCACCTGACTGCACCCGGTGTCGTAGTGGAAGACCATCCCCGGTTCATGGGTGGACTTCGCCGTGAAGAAGGGCTTCGTCCAGTTCTCATCGACCCCCTCGCGGTAGGCCGTGGAACGATAGCAGGTCGCCATCCGCAGCATGTCGCGGAGCGTCAGCCGCATCAGCCGCGGATCGGGCGTTTCGGGCAGATAATCCGGGAAATAGTCCGCGATGTGATCGTCCAGGGCGCATTTGCCCTCCTCCAGCATCAGCGACAGGGCAATGGCCGTCATCGTCTTGGACACAGAGTACATCCTGTGCGCCTCGCCCTCCCGGAAGGGCTCGTAATACGCCGTGGCCTTGATCTCGCCCTTCACCGACAGGATGAAGCCGTGCATGCACACGTCCTCGCGCTCCAGACGGCTGACAAAGCCCTCTACGCGGCTCTTCAACCTTTCGTCCAGCATGTAAACCCCTCCCCCTTTTTTTGCGGAATTAGGAATTAGGAATTTAGATGGTCGGACTGCGACCCCTTTTGCGGAATTAGGAATTATGAATGAGGAAT
>CAZJOA010000179.1:0-2769 GCA_964547515.1 uncultured Faecalibacterium sp. | reverse complement strand
TAATTCATCATTAATCGCGAGCGCGCCGTTCGTACTCGCACGCCGCCTGTATATACGCGCCCGTGCCCTTGATGTCATAGCTGCCGACGGCTTCGCTGATGTAGTAGTCGAACGAGCCGTCGCGATAGTTGGGGTGTCCGCCGAGACCCGCGCCGTGGCAGGTTTTGGCCAGGAAGAGCCGACCGTCGCGCATCTG
The DNA here is from genome assembly GCA_964547515.1 of uncultured Faecalibacterium sp. GTDB lineage: Bacteria > Bacillota > Clostridia > Christensenellales > Aristaeellaceae > UBA11524. The sequence goes on along the minus strand of CAZJOA010000179.1, from coordinate 2,573 downwards.
TCCGACGAATTCCCGCTGGATGGCGCGGAAGGACTTCGCCGCCGCCTCGCCCATGTCCGCCGGAATGACCCCCAGCCGCGCCGCCTTGAGCATGGCCGCGACCATCAGACACGATCCAGAGGACTCACGGTAATTCCCCGTTCGACCGGGCTGATCCACCACCTGCAGCCACACCTCGCCGTCGCGCACGGAGAGCATCTTGGCCGCCAGGGTGCAGAACACCTCCGCCAGGGACGCGCGGCATTCGTGCCCCTCGGGCAGCAGCTCGATCACGTCCGCCAGACCCAGCATGTACCAGCCCACGGCACGCCCCCAGCAATGCGCCGCCCGACCCGTTTCCGGATCGGACCAGGCCTGCGCCCGGGATTCATCCCAGGCATGGCGGTTCAGCCCGGTGGCAGCGTCCAGCGTGTGCTCGTAGGCCAGGTGCAGCTGCTTCGCCGCATCGCGCACGCCCGCATCATCGCCCGTCATCAGGCAGTATTCAGTGTAGAAGGGCGCGGCCATGTGCAGCCCGTCCAGCCACATCTGATAGGGATAGCACTTCTTGTGCCAGAAGCCCCCATCAGAGGTGCGCGGCTGACGGCGCAGCTGCTCCCGCAGCACATCCGCCGCCTTGCGGTATTTCTCCTCGCCCGTGGCCTTGTACAGGTACAGCAGCTGACGGCCATTGCACACATAGTCCAGGTTGAAGGTATCGCAGGTGTAATCGCGGATGACCCCCGTTTCATCGGTGACGAAGGTGTCCATGGCATCCTTGATATAGTCGAAGTACTTCTTCTCGCCCGTCAGCGCATGGAGGGCTTCCATCCCGCGCCAGGCCACGCCGTAGTCATAGCTCCAGCGCTTGTCCAGCAGTCCGTCATGCTGCATGAGGCAGTCCGCCATCCTTGCGGCGGAATGGGGCATGAATTCCTTGAGCATCGCCGTTTTCCTCCTTCACTCGATCCCCTGCGCACGGAGCAGCTCCCGCGCAAGCTGCGCCAGACGCACCGCGCCCGTCAGGGACAGGTGGGTGTTGTCCTGTGCGCCATCGGGGTAATGGGGATGTCCCTTTTCGACCCAGTTGAACAGCGCCCTGGACGCTTCATCGCCCAATCCGGTCAGGAGCGCCTCGGTGGCCTGCTCCATGTCGATGAGCTTCACGCCGCGGTAGTCCGCCAGATCGCGCATGGCGGCGGGGTACGCCCCGTGGGTGTGCTTCAGCTGCCCGTTCTCGTCAAAATGGCGGCGGGCGATGGGTGTCAGCAGGATCGGCTCAGCCCCCTGACGGCGTGCCGCGTCGATGTACATGCCCAGGTATTCGGTGTAGGTCGTTCGCGGGTCGGTGGCGCGTTCGGCATCGGGCTTTTCGTCGTTGTGGCTGAACTGAATGAGCAGCCTGTCGCCCTTGCGCAGGCACAATTCGACGAAGCTCAGGCGCTTCTCGGCGATGAAGGACTTGCTGGAGCGGCCGCATACGGCGCAGTTCTCGATGTACGCCCCGTCGATGAGTCCGCGCAGCGCCTGACCCCAGCCGGTCATGGGGGCGAAGTCCGGCGCATAGTCCGCCATGGTGGAATCGCCGCAGAGGAACCAGGTGGGGACGCGATGCGCCGGGTCCCACCCGTCGCAGCCGCCGATGACATTGCGCAATGTCAGCAGAGCGGCTTCCTCGTCCGTCAGGCGTGCCTGACCGGGATGGCGCGTCGTCTGATCCGCCCGTGCGCCGGTGGTTCGGTATTCGCCGCAGCGCCGGGTGATGCGCGTTTCGCCCCAATCCTCGAAGCCCGCAGGGGACACGCATTCGTCCATCTCGCATTCGATGAACTGGGTGTGGGCGAATTTCCGCCACGGCCGACCCAATTTCGCCTGACCCGGCTGACACGCGCCCGTCAGGCGGCAGCGGTGGAACACCAGTCCGAAGGGTGCTTGCTCCGGCGTATTGGCGGCGGTGTAGAAGCCGCCCCGCTCGTTCATGTACAGCGTGCAGCGCTCGAACCAGCAGGCGTACGGACCGAAGACGAAGTCCACATCGCCCTGGATGAAGCAGTCCTCGAAATACTGCCGACCCAGGGTCAGAGGGCAATCACCGACGGAAACGACGCCCTCGGGGATGAGCCGGGGCAATGCGTCCCTGGCGACCTTGGGCATGGTCGGCCCGCAGAAGAGGGTATCCTGATGGCCGATCATGCGGACATTGCGCCACACGCCGCGATCCCCGGCGGCATAGACGGCCACGGCCTGTCCCGCGACAGAACCGTCCCCCGCGTCATTGCGGATGGTCAGGTTCTCCACCTCCACATTCCGACCCGTCACCAGGAGGGTGTAGCTCAGGAAGGTCCCCTTCTCGTTGCCCTCCGCGTCCCGATCGTGGGCGCACCCGGAATTCGTGATGACCGTGCGATCCCGCGCCTCGCCGATGATGCGCACATTGTCCTTGTTCACGATGACCTTCTCGTGGTATTCGTCCATCCGCAGCAGCAGGATGGTCGGCGTGCGGGTGGACATGGGGATGGCATCAATGGCCGCCTGGAGGGAGGTGAAATCCCCCGAGCCATCCTTGGCGATGATGTACATGGTGAAGCCTCCTT
>CAZJOA010000178.1:0-4715 GCA_964547515.1 uncultured Faecalibacterium sp. | reverse complement strand
AGCAGCCCTCCCGTCGGGGAAGGCTGCGTATTGGCTCATGCGTTTGCGTCGGGGTCGGAGACGTCATCCTCGAGGAGGGCGAGATCATCCTCGTCCTCGGGCATTTCGCCGGGATCGTCCTCCGGGGCGATGGGCGTGGTGACATCCGAGAAGATCTGCGCGCGCAGGAGCGCATCGATCTCGTCGGTGATCTCCGGGTTGTCGCGCAGGAAAATGCGCGTGTTCTCGCGACCCTGGCCGATGCGCTGATCCTTGTAGGAGAACCACGCGCCGCTCTTGTGGATGATGTCGCGTTCCACGGCGATGTCCAGCAGGGTGCCCTCCCGGGAGATGCCTTCGCCGTAAACGATGTCGAACTCCGCCACGCGGAAGGGCGGGGCGACCTTGTTCTTGACGACCTTGACCTTGGTGTGGTTGCCGACCACCTCGGTGCCGCTCTTGAGCTGTTCGCCGCGGCGGACATCCAGGCGGACGGAGGCGTAGAACTTCAGCGCACGGCCGCCGGGGGTGGTCTCCGGATTGCCGTACATCACGCCGACCTTCTCGCGCAGCTGGTTGATGAACACGGCGACGCAGCCGGTCTTGTTGATGATGCCGGCGAGCTTGCGGAGGGCCTGGGACATCAGGCGAGCCTGGAGGCCGACGAAGGAGTCACCCATTTCGCCGTCGATCTCGGCCTTGGGGACGAGCGCCGCCACGGAGTCGATGACGATCACGTCCAGCGCTCCGGAACGCACCAGTGCCTCGACGATCTCCAGCGCCTGCTCACCCGTGTCCGGCTGGGAGACGTACAGCTCGTCGATGTTGACGCCGAGGTTCTTGGCGTAGACCGGGTCGAGGGCATGCTCCGCGTCGACGAAGGCCGCGATGCCGCCGGCCTTCTGCGCCTCGGCGACGATATGCAGCGCGACGGTGGTCTTGCCGGAGGATTCCGGGCCATAGATCTCCACAATGCGTCCGCGCGGGATACCCCCCACGCCCAGGGCGGCATCCAGCGTCAGGCAGCCCGTCGGGATCACCTGCACGTTCTGCTCGGCGCGTTCGCCCAGCTTCATCACGGCACCCTTGCCGAACTGCTTGTCCAGGTCGGACAGCGCATGCTCCAGCGCCTTGAGCTTCTCCTCCTGTGCGCTGTTCACGACGGGGGACTTCTCCGCCTTTGCGGTCTTCTTTGCGGCCATGGTGGTTCCTTCCTTTCACAAACGGGACGAACCCGTACATTGCTCATTGGCTACACCCATCGTATCACGGCGAACGTAGGTTTGCAAGGGGAACACGCAAATTTTCTGCACTTTTTCCCCCCGCCCGTGCGCAAACTGTCCTTTTTTGCGCCTGATTTGTCCGCCGGGCATCCCGTCTTTGCCTTGCGGTCAGCGCCGCAAATATGGTACAATAGGGTACAGAAGAATGCTACCTGAAATGCTGAATGCGGCGTGACGCATGCCCTTTGCCGTGCGGGGCGCAGGCTGGGGAGGCCGCGTCCGCCCCATCGGTTGCCGATTGCGCATTCCGCATTTTGCATTACCTGATTGGCTGGGAGGGCTTGGCATGAACATCGCGATCGTGGAGGATGATGCACGTCAGCGGGCGGAATTCCGCCAGTACATCCTGCGGTATTTCGAGGGACGGGAGAATCAGTGCCGGATCACGGAATTCGCCGATGGGGACGAGATCCTGGAGCACTATCGGGCGGACTACGACCTGATCTTCCTGGACATCCAGATGCAGCGCCTGGACGGCATGCAGACCGCCGAGCGCATCCGCCGCCTGGACGGCGAGGTGTACCTGATCTTCATCACCAATCTGGCGAACTACGCCATCAGGGGGTACAGCGTCAACGCGCTGGATTTCGTCCTCAAGCCGGTGAATTACCTGATGCTCCGGCAGCTGCTGACGCGGGTGGAGCGCATGCTGGAATCCCGCGTCCGCCGATACGTCACCCTGCCGACCGAGGGCGGCCTGACCCGCCTGGAGGTGTCCTCCATCCACTATGTGGAGACCGGCAACCATTCCGTGTGCCTCTACACCGACAAGGGCGAATGGCACCTGCGGGAATCCATGCGCAATATGGAGACGCTCCTGGCGGAATATGGCTTTTTCCGCTGCAACAGCTGCTATCTGGTCAACCTGGCGCATGTGGAACAGGTGGACGGCAGCACGGCCTGGGTCGCCGGACACGACCTGACCATCTCCCGACCGCGCCACAAGGCCTTCATGACCGCCCTGACCAAATACATAGGAGGCATCAAGGCATAATGCAGACGATGATGGTCGACTATTTCCCCCGGGCGCATACCGCCATCGCCGAATGGCTGGCCTGCGCGGTGTTCATGCTCCCGCTGAAAAAGCGCCTGAACCGCTGGCAGCAGGGTGCGCTTTACCTCCTGTCCCTGGCCGTGCTGCTTGTGACGAATCTGGTCGGCGAAAAGCAGGAGGGACTGCTGTGGATCGTGCTGATGGGCATCGGCATGGCGGAGATGCTGGGGATGATCCTCCTGGGCAGCCATGTTTCCGGGATCGAGGCCGGGTACTACTGGGCGCATGCCTTCATCGCGGCGGAGTTCGCGGCATCGCTGGAGTGGCAGATCAACTACTACATGATGATGGGCGGACTCATCCGCCGGGAATGGCAGACCTACATCTGCATGGGCGCGGTGTTCGCCGTGGTGTACGGGGTGCTCTTCGTCATCAACCGCAAGACCCTCGCCGCACGCAGCCGCACCTGCATCACCCGCAAGGAGCTGGCCAGCGTCCTTGCCATCGCCCTGGTGGCCTTCTTCATCAGCAATTTCAACTTCGCCTTTCGGGACAACCTCTTCAGCGAGCTTCTCGGTGCAGGCGTGCTCTATTCCCGCACACTGGTGGATTTCGGCGGACTGGTCATGCTCTATGCGCATGACGAATCCCAATCCGTGGTGAATCAGCGCCTGGAGCTGGAGGCGATGGAGAACCTGCTGAACCGTCAATATGAGCAATACCGTCTGTTTGAGGAGAACAACCGGAGCATGCACCGGGTCTATCATGACCTGAAGCATCAGATCGACTTTCTGCGCGCGGAGAAGAGCGCGGAGAAGCGGGAATCCTACCTGCGGGAGATGGAGGAAGTCATCAGCACCCATGAGGCCGAGGCGAACACCGGCTGCGCGGTGCTGGACACCCTGCTGACCAGCAAGAACCTGACCTGCCTGCAAAGCGGCATCGTCATGACCTGCTATGCCGATGCGGGGCGCATGTCCTTCATGGACGTGATGGACATTTGCAGCATCTTCGGCAACGCCATCGACAACGCCATCGAATGCGTACAGAAGATCAGCGACCGCAACAAGCGCCTCATCAAGGTCACGGTGTACACCCAGAACCACTTCCTGCTCATCCGCATCGAGAATTACTGCGAAAGCCCCGTGACCTTCGACAGCGGCATGCCCGTGACCACCAAGGCTGACCGCCAGATGCACGGCTACGGCGTGAAGAGCATCAAGCGCACCGTTGAGCGCTACCACGGACACCTCGACGTTGGCCAGGACGAAAGCTGGTTCCGCATCACCGCGCTGATCCCGCTGCCCGAGGGGCACGCGGATACCGTGCGGGGAGCATGAGGGACGGAGAAATCAGGGGTTCGCCACACGCGAGCCCCTTTTGCGTGGATTTTATTTAGATAAATATCAAATTGGATATTGACATATTCGGATGATGGTGATAGAATCATTTCCGAAAGGAGGCGATGATCCCCATGAAGGAAGAACTGATCGCCTATATCACCGCCCGCATCGACGAGCACAAGGCGGAGCAGCAGCGTCTGCGTCGGGCTGAACGCGCCGATGAGGCTGCCCATCAGCAGATCATCATCAACATGTACGGCATTTTCCAGTCCATCTACCGCGCCATGAACGGCGACCTGCCCGTAACGATAGCGCGCTTCCGCGGCATCATGTCCACCTGGGAGGAAAACCGCCGCGTCGCCCTCGCGCATGAAGACAGCGCCAAGGCCTATGTGGAGGAGATCAAGCTGAATGCGGCGGCGGACATGCTCCGCTACGCCGAAGAACTGGAGGGACACGCATGACGGACACCGAAATGCTGACGCTGTTCAAGTGCCTGGCGGATCGCTCGCGTTTGCAGATCCTCAAATCCCTCGCGCAGGAGGACATGTATGTCGAGCGTCTGGCGGAACGCCTCGACCTGACACCGCCGACCATCTCCTTCCACCTGAAGAAGCTGGCTGACGCAGGCGCTGTCCGGGCGTACAAGACGCAGTACTACACCATGTATGCGCTGGAGAAGAGCGTCTTCATGACCACGATCCTCGACCTGCTCCAGGCGCAGTCGGACGAATCAGCCGTTCAGCGTCAGCGGGATGAGGCTTATCGGCAGAAGGTGCTGGACACCTTCTTCGAATACGGCAGGCTGAAGAGCATCCCCACGCAGAAGAAGAAGGAGCGCATCATCCTGGAGGAGCTGGTGAAGGCCTTCGAGCCGGGACGTACCTACACCGAGCGCGAGGTGAACATCACGTTGGCGGACTATTATGATGACTTCTGCACGCTGCGGCGCGACATGATCGGCGAAGGGCTGATGGCGCGCGAAAAGCAGACCTATTGGCGCACGGACGATCCGGAATGACCCCCGCGCGAAGAAGGGTCGAAGCCTTCCACGCGGGAACTGTTTGAAGTACAGCCCCCCCACGCTCCACGCGGGAACTGTTTGGAGTACAGCCC
>CAZJOA010000177.1:0-4814 GCA_964547515.1 uncultured Faecalibacterium sp. | reverse complement strand
GCCTCACAGCAGCAAAGCGCCCTCGCCCTGCATCAGCTCCATGTATTCCTCGCGGATGTCGGTGAGGCGACGGCGGCTGACGGGCAGGCGGGCATCGTTGGTGAGGATGACGTCCGTCTCGCAGATCTTGCGGATGAAGCGGTAGTTGACCAGATAGCCCTTGTGGATGCGCAGGAAGCCCCGTCCGGTCAGCTCCGCCTCCAGCTGCTGCATCTGCTTGCGCAGCTCGATGGGCTGTTCCCGGCCGACGATGTGCGCCAGCTGCTTCTTGCCGATGCTCTCGATGTAGATGAGCGTGTCGATGGCGATGTAGGTGATCTGCTCCCTGTCCTCGACGATGAGGGTGCGGGCATTGGTCTCCTCGCGGCGATAGGCGAAATAGGTCTTGATGACCCCCTCCACATCCTGGATGAAGCGGCTCTTGCGGATGAAGCCCTTGGGATTGTACCGCAGGGCATCGAAGATCATGTCCTCCCGGTTGGAGATGAAGATGATGTCCAGCAGCTGCCCTTCGCGGCGCAGGCGTTCGGCCAGCGTCAGACCGTTCATCCCCGGCATCTGGATGTCCAGGAAGAGCAGGTCGAAGGTGCAGCATGCCATCCGTGCCAGCAGCTCTGCCGGGCGGGAGAAGGTCTCCACCACCGCGTCCACATCATAGAGCCGGAAGGCATTCACGATCGCACCGGACAGGATGCTCAGCGCGTTCTTTTCATCGTCGCAGATGGCGATGTTCCAGCGGATCATGCGATCTCCTCCTCCTGCAGCTCCAGCATCACATCGGTCACGAAGCGCCCGTCCTTCATCGCGTATTTGATCGACCCGCTGTACTTGTCCACCACCCGCCGGATGATCTTCGTCCCGAAGCCGTGCAGCTCCTGGTTCTTCTTTGTCGTCTTCAGGCTCAGCAGCTGATCGCTGGGCACATCCCCACTGACGGAGTTCTCCTGATGGATGAACAGGTACGCCTGCTTGGGGCGGATGGTCAGCCGGACGGTGGGGTCCGTGCGCCCCGAGGATGCTGCCGCCTCGATGGCATTGTCCAGCAGATTGGACAGCAGGCTGCACAGATCCTCCACGCCAAAGGGCAGCGCATGGGGCACGAGCACATCCGGCACGAGGGTCACGCCCTTTTCCCGCGCCGCGTTCATCTCGTGGTTCAGGATGACATCGACGGTGTAGTTCCCGCAGTCGTAGCTGTTCAGGATCGGGCTCTGGCTGACCATGTTTTCCGCCAGGAAGGCGGACAGCTCCTCGTATTTCCCTGCGTCCAGGAGCGCCTTGGCATAGAAGGTGTAGTTCTTGAGCTCATGGCGGAGCGTCCGCAGCTCGTCGTAGTTGACGCGGTTCGCCTCATAGCGTTCCTGCTCCATCTCGATGCGGTGCTGGGTCGTGCGCAGGGCGAGATTCTCCTTCGCGCCCCGGCCGATGGAGTAGAAGAGGTAGTACGTCAGCATGTTGATGCCCCACAGCCCGGCGCAGACCAGCATGTTGAACGCGCTGGGCACGGGGGTGAAGAAGGAGTAGGTCTCGATGCCGATGGTGGCCAGGGAGGTGCCCACCTGGAGCAGAACATACTGGGGCTGGATGAAGCTGCCGTCCTCCAGGGAGAAATGGCGTAGGAAGAAGACCTCGACGGCGGTGAGCACGATCACCAGGAGGAGGGTCAGGTACTGCGCCCAGGCATAGAAGGCCGGGTCGATGCCGGCAAAGAAGGTGCCCAGGGGCGCGGAAAGGGGGATGCTCACCAGCACGCAGGCCATGAGCATCGTGCCGCGCACCAGGCGCACCTGTGCCGGAAGACGGCTGCGCACACAAGCGTACAGCAGGGTGAAAATCGCCAGGGACGCATGGGACATGGGTTCGGCATCGGTGTGGAAAAGGGCGATGTACAGCACGCTGACGGCGCTGACACAGGCGCAGCACAGCAGCCATTCCGCGGCCTTTTTCAGCCAGCCGCGCCCGGTGTGCGGGATGTCCCCCAGCAAAAGCAGCACCGCCAGCGTCTGCAAATAGATGGTCGGGATATAGGATACGCCGCGCACGCGCTGGATGAAGAACATCTGGATATAGTTCAGCATGGGCAGCTCCCTCCTTGCGTTCGGGTGAAAAACGGTGTGATCCGGTCACTTGTTGTTCAGATTATAACATATCGCGGGGCGGTTCGCAAGCCGGAGCGGTATGAACGGTCACATTTGTGCCGGAAAAGCGCCGGTACGCATGCGTTGATGCCGTTTTGACGACCGTTCATTCCCGGCGGGGGGACGATTTGTGCCCCGATCGTGCCTTTTCGGCCATTTTGCACATTTTTCCGCCAATCTATGATACAGTATCATCAGCCCCCGCACATGGAAGAAGACCCTGCACCGGATGCTGACCGTTCCCCCGAAGACCCATGGAAACGCAAAGGAAGTGGCTGCATGAAGCATGAAGAACTGCTCCGGCAGATGACGCTGGCGGAGAAATGCGCCCTGCTCTCCGGGCGGGATGTATGGCACACGCGGGCGATCGAACGGCTGGGCATTCCGTCCATCACGCTGGCGGACGGGCCGAGCGGCCTCCGCAAGCAGGCCGCCGCCGGGGATCATCTGGGGCTGAACGCCTCCACGCCTGCCACCTGCATGCCATCCGCATCAGCCGTGGCCAACACATGGAATGTCCATGCGGCCGAAAGGGTCGGACGGGTCATCGGCTGCGAAGCGCGCGCACAGGATGTGCAGGTGCTCCTCGCTCCCGGCCTGAACACCAAGCGCAGTCCCCTTTGCGGGCGCAATTTCGAGTATTATTCGGAGGACCCCTACCTCTCCGGCAAGCTGGCCGCAGCCTTCATCCGCGGCGTGCAGGAAAATGGTGTGTCCGCCTGTGCGAAGCATTTCTGCGCCAACAGTCAGGAGCTGCTGCGCATGCATGGCGATTCCGTCCTGGACGAACGCACCCTGCGCGAGATGTACCTGACCAATTTCGAGATCGCCGTCACCGAGGGAAAGCCCCGAACCATCATGACCGCCTACAACCGGGTCAACGGGGTGTACGCCAACGAGCACGAGCATCTTCTTTCCGACATTCTGCGGGGGGAATGGGGCTTTGACGGCGCGGTGGTGACGGACTGGGGCGGCGGCAACGACTTCGTGGAGGGCGTGCGTGCCGGGTGCAATCTGGAAATGCCCGGCTGCGGCGATGACAGCCCCGTCCGCCTGATGCAGGCCGTCCGCGAGGGGAAGATCAGCGAGAAAACGGTGGACGAAAGGGTGGATGCCCTGCTGGAGCTGATCCTCACCACCTATGAGAAGCGTCAGCCCGGCACGGCGGATACACGCGCACACCACGCCATTGCCGCCGAGGTCGCCGAGGAAGCCGTCGTCCTCCTGAAAAATCAGGGCGATGTCCTCCCCCTGCTGCGCAGCGCACGCATCGCCGTCATCGGCGACTTCGTCCAGTCCCCGCGCTTCCAGGGCGCGGGCAGCAGCATGGTCAACGCGGCGAAGGAGGACTGCGCACAGGCGCTTCTGCCGGATTACTTCCCCAATGTGCTGGGGATTTCGCAGGGCTTCCGCCGCGAGGACGTTCAGGACGAGCGGCTGGCCGCCCAGGCGGAGGCGCTGGCGCGGGAGGCGGAATACGTCCTGCTCTATCTGGGGCTGACCGAGGGCTATGAGACCGAGTGGCTGGATCGCGAGCATATGCGCCTGCCCCGGAATCAGATCGACCTGCTGACGCGCCTGCACCGCGTCAACCGGCGCATCATCGCGGTGGTCACGGCGGGCAGCCCCATCGAGATGCCCTGGATCGACCAATGCGAGGCGCTGGTCTGGACGGGGCTGGGCGGACAGGCCGCTGCCGGGGCAGTGCTGCGCGTGCTCTGCGGACAGGTCAACCCCAGCGGACATCTGGCGGAGAGCTTCCCCCTGCGCTGCGCCGATGCACCGGTGCATGCCTGTTATCCCGGCCGCGAACGCACCAGCGAATACCGCGAGGGGCTGTATGTGGGGTATCGCTGCTATGACACGGCGAACATCCCCGTGCGCTTCCCCTTCGGCTACGGGCTGAGCTACACGGCCTTCCGATACGACGGGCTGACCGTCAGCGAAAGGGAGGTGACCTTCCGCCTGACCAACACCGGACACTGCGCCGGGGCGGAGGTCGCTCAGGTGTATGTGTCCCTGCCCGGGGCGAAGGTCTTCCGGCCGCGCAGGGAGTTGAAGGGCTTCGCAAAGGTGCATCTGGATGCGGGCGAGAGCCGTATCGTGACCATCCCCCTGGACGACAAGGCCTTCCGCTACTGGAATGTGCGGACGAACGCCTGGGAGGTCGAGGGCGGCGAATATGCCATTCAGGTGGGCGCGAGCGTGGCGGACATCCGCCTGACCGGCCATGTCCGGGTGGAGGGCACGAACGCCCCCGACCCCTATGCCGGCAAGGGACTGACCTGCTACGAGCGCTGTGACCTCACCCATGTGCCGGACGAACAGTTCGCCGCGCTGCTGGGTCGGCCGATCCCGCCCTCCATGTGGGATCGCTCCGCCCCCCTTGGCATGAACGACACCCTGCTGCAAATGTCCTATGCGCGCAATCCGCTGGCGCGGGGGGTGCATCACCTGCTGACCCGCAGGAAGGATCGCTCCATCGCCGCCGGAAAGCCCGACCTGAACCTGCTCTTCATCTGCCATCTGCCCTTTCGCGGCATCGCCAAGATGATGAACGGCATGGTCTCCATGGACATGGCCGAGGCACTGCTGACGCTGGTGAATCACCGGGGTCTGCGCGGTCTGGGACGGCTCATCGGCGGATTCTTCCGCCGACCCCGCATCCGGAATGAG
>CAZJOA010000176.1:0-4839 GCA_964547515.1 uncultured Faecalibacterium sp. | reverse complement strand
TTCGGCTGACTTCACTCTCCTACAATGCCCGCGCCATTCCACCGCACGATCGTCCGGTAGCCCAGCCGGGCATACCACGCGCCGACCTGCGTGTAGTGGATGTACCCCAGCGCGCAGCCCTCGTCCTTGAGCAGGGCGGTCATATCGGCCACCATCCGCAGACCGATGCCCTGCCGCCGGTACGCCGGGATCGTCCCGACGCAGCCCGGGCCGCCGATGCGCAGTCCGGCGAATTCGCCGAAGTCATCCGCCAGACAGAAGCTGACCACCCGTTCGCCGTCAAAGCCGCAGTACACCCGGCTGTCCGCCCGGAAGAACTGCACCCAGCCCTTTTCCACCGACGCGACCGCCGCATGGAGCGCCGCGATGTCCCCCTTGTACCAGCCGAAGGTGATGTTCGCCGGACAGGGGGTGTCCGCCGTGGGGACGTAGGTGCGCAGGTCGAGCAGCTGCTCCTCGTAGATCTCGTCCGGCGGCAGATGGCGGATGTATGCCTGATCGAAGAAGCCGGGGCGCACATGACGGAACAGCGCCGCGCCGTCCAAGGCGAAATAGTCCTTGCGGACACAGAGGGTCAGCCCGTCGTAGCGCTTTCCGCGCACCTCGCGAATGCCCCTCTCACGGTCGCACACCGTGAACCCCAGCTTGGCGGCACAGCGGAGCATCCGCGCATTGCCCGACCAGGTCTGGGTGAAAAGCATGTCCTCGCCGCTGTCGAAGCAGTAGTCCATCAGCGCATGCAGGGCATTCGTGCCGATGCCCTTTCCCGTTGCGTCGGGTTCGCAGAGGTCGATGCCGATGGCGGTGTGGACCTTTTGTCCTTCGCGGACGTCCTTGCGGGTGATCCATTCGTACTGCTCATCGATGAGATACGCGCCGACCCACCCGACGTGGCGGCCATCGCAGTCGATCTCGAAGCGCCAGCGGCGGACGTTCGCCGGAAGGTCCTTCACCGACGCATAGTACGCCGACCATTCGCTGCGCTGCGTCGCCTCATCCGTGTCCGCCTTTTCCCAGGGGGCATCCCAGTCCTCCCAGTCGCGCTCCACGGTGAACCAGCGCACGCAGTCCTCAATGTCACTTTCCACCATGTCCCGCAGGACGACATTGGCATAGCGGATCTCCATGCTGTACCTCCATCAAAAATGCGGACGTTCCTTTTCTGAGCGTCCGCATCGTGTTTTTCGGGTGATGACCGGATCAGTCGCCGAAGCAGATGCCCATGTTCTTCGCCGTGATGACCATGCGATCATCCGTGGGGACGAGCTTGGGCACACCGGCGATGTCCTCCAGCTTGTTGTGGACGATCTCATTGCCCTTGAGGGCGACCGTCACGCCGAACACGCCGTCGCGGATGAGCTCCGCGGCATGCACGCCGAACTGGGTGGACAGCACGCGGTCATAGGCATTGGGGCTGCCGCCGCGCTGGATGTGTCCGGGCACGACATTGCGCGCCTCGACGCCCACCAGGTCACGGAGCTGCTGCGCCACATAGGCGCTGGCGGAGAAGTGCTCGGCGGCGCGCTTGGCCTCGCGCTCCTTCTTCTTCATCTTGGCCTCTTCCTTATCCATCGCGCCCTCGGCCACGGCAAGGATGGTGAAGCCCTTGTTGCTCCGTGCGCGCGCCTCGACGACCTTGGCCACCTTCTTGATGTCGTAGGGGATCTCGGGGATGAGGATGGCATCCGCGCCGCCGGCCACACCGGAATACAGCGTCAGCCAGCCGGCCTTGTTGCCCATGATCTCGATGACCATGCAGCGCCCGTGGCTGGCGGCGGTGGTGTGGATGCGGTCGATGACCTCCGTGCCGATGTCCAGGGCGGTGTGGAAGCCAAAGGGGAAATCCGTGCCGAAGATGTCATTGTCGATGTTCTTGGGCAGGCCGATGACATTCAGCCCCTCCTGGGCGAGCAGGTTGGCGGTCTTATGCGTGCCGTTGCCGCCCAGGGTGACCAGGCAGTCCAGCTTCAGGTCCTTGTAGGTCTTCTTCATCGCGGCAACCTTGTCGACCTTGTCCTCGCCGATCTTGCGCATGTCGCGGAAGGGCGTGCGCGCCGTGCCCAGGATCGTGCCGCCCAGGGTGAGGATGCCGGAGAAATCATCGCGCTTCATCTCCTGATAATCCCCCTCGATCAGGCCGCGATAGCCGTCGTGGATGCCCACGATCTCCGCGTCGAACATCTCATAGGCCGCGCGGGTGACACCGCGGATGGCCGCGTTGAGGCCGGGGCAATCCCCGCCGCTGGTCAGGATACCGATTCTTCTCTTCATGTCAGTATGCCTCCTGTGCTGATTTTTCATTCGCCGTCGCGTCCATTATAGCATGTACCGCCCGACATTTCCACAACAAATTGACAGAAACGGACACTTTTCGCGACAGCGCCGGGCAGACCTTCCCCTGACAGCATGCCCCGGGAGGACGGTCTTCACGCCCCGTTCCCCCCGGGTTCGGCGGAAAAACGCAAATTTCCCATTGATTCCGCACGGGATATGTGATAAAGTAAATGCGTATGGGCTTTTTGCGCGGCACGCTGCCATGCAGGCTCAGCAAATTGCTTTCCCCTGATCGACATAGCCATCGGAGGATCGATATGGAATTGAGCTTTAGCGTCATTTTCACCTGTATTCTGGAGCTGCTGGCAGGTCTGGGACTGTTCCTGTACGGCATGAACACCATGTCCGACGGTCTGGAGCGCGTGGCGGGCAAGCAGCTCAAGAGCCTGCTGACCGCCGTGACCCGGAACCGCGCCATGCAGGTCATCCTGGGCTTCATCATCACCGTGCTGATGCAGTCCTCCTCCGCCACGACGGTCATGCTGGTCGGCTTCGTCAACGCCGGCATCATGCAGCTCAGCCAGGCGGTGGGCATCATCATGGGTGCGAACATCGGCACCACCGTCACCGTGCTGATGATGTCCGTCAAGCTGGACTTCCACATCATCTTCTGCTTCATCGGGTGCATCATCCTGTTCATGATGATGTTCGCCCCCAAGAAATTCGGGTCGCTGGGCAGCATCGTGCCGGTCATCTTCGGCGTGGGTGCGCTTTTCATCGGCATGAACTTCATGTCCGCCGCCATGACCCCCCTGCGGGATTTCCAGGGCTTTGCGGATGCGCTGGCCGCCGTGCGCAACCCCCTCGTCGCCGTCCTCATCGGCGCGGGCATCACCGCCCTCATCCAGTCCTCCGCCGCCTCCATCGCCATCCTCATGCCCCTGGCCGAGCTGGGCCTCATCGACTTCCAGATGTGCATGTTCATCCTCTTCGGCCAGAACATCGGCACATGCATCACCGCCGTGCTGGCCTGCATCGGCACCACCGCCACCTCCAAGCGCGTGGCCTGCGTGCATCTGCTGTTCAATGTCATCGGCACGGTCATCTTCATCGTGCTGGCGCTCGTCCTCCCGCTGCACACGTGGATTCAGCAGCTCGTGCCGGGGAACATCAGCGGGCAGATCGCCGTCACCCATATCGTCTTCAACAGCGTCACCACCCTGCTGCTGCTGCCCTTCTCCAATGTGCTGGAGCAGCTGGCCTGCATCCTCATCCGCGATGACGGCATCACCGGCGAGGCCATGCGCCTGGAGCACTTCGACAAGCGCATGCTCAACGCCCCCGCCGTCGCCGCCGAGCAGCTGTTCAATGAGGTCAAGCGCATGGGCGGCATCGCCCGGGCGAACTTCATCCGGGCGACGGAATGCTTCGACGAATGGGACGAGGACAAGGCCGCCGAGATCAACCGGAGCGAAGAGGTGCTGGACTTCCTGAACCGGGAGATCACCACCTATCTGGTGGAGGTCAAGGGTCTGGATCTGAGCGAGGCCGACACGCTTCTGGTGGGTTCGCTCTTCCATGTGGTCAACGACATGGAGCGCGTGGGCGACCACAGCCAGAACATCCTGGAGGCGGCACAGCTGCGCTTCAACGAGGAGATCAAGTTCTCCGCCAAGGCCGTGCAGGAGCTGGATGACCTGTCCGCCCGCGTCACCGGGCAGCTCGACCGCGCGATGGCGCTCTTCTCCAAGCAGGATGACCGTCCCGAGCTGCGTGCGGAGGTCGAAAAGGCCGAGCAGGAGATCGACGACATCACCGAGGCGCTGCGTGAGCATCATGTGGAACGCCTCAAGCAGCACAAGTGCTCCGCGAAGAACGGCATGATCTACCTGGACATTCTGACGAACCTGGAGCGTATCGGCGACCATGCGGAAAACATCGCGACCTCCGTGGAAAAGTATCAGAATGGGCATCACAGCGTCTGACCGCATGCCCGTGCGCCGCATGACCCTGACCGCCCTGATGACGGCGCTGCTCTGCGTGACCGCGCCGATCACATTGCCCATCGGGCCGATCCCGCTGTCCCTGACCAGTGCGATGCTGGCGCTGTCGGCGCTCCTGCTGGGCACGGACGCTGCCCTGTGCTGCGGGCTCTATCTGCTGATGGGGCTGATCGGGCTGCCGGTCTTCAGCGGCTTCACTGGTGGGATCGGCGTGCTGACGGGGGCAACGGGCGGCTTCATCCTGGCGTATCTGCCCGTGACGGCGCTGGAAGGCGTTCTTCTGCGGCGGACACATCGGCTGACGGCGCAGGCGGCGGTGCTCCTGACGGGCACGGCGCTGCTCCATGCATCGGGCGGCGCGTGGTACGCCGCATGGGCCGGCGTTTCCGCAAAGGCCGCGCTGACGGTATGCGTCCTGCCCTTTTTGCCGGGGGACGCACTGAAGCTCGCCGCCGTGCTTTCCGTCGGACGGGCACTGCAGGGGCGATTGCGCGCCGCAGGGCTGACCGCCCGATGAACCATCCGAACACGAAGAGCTCCCACGAATGTGGGGGTTCTTTTT
>CAZJOA010000175.1:0-4881 GCA_964547515.1 uncultured Faecalibacterium sp. | reverse complement strand
AGGGCGCGACCCGAAGGGGTGCGGGGGCGATCGGAAAGCCCCCGCATCGTCCCTCCGGCTGCATCCTCTGCAAGGCAAATCAAAGCGCAGCCATTTCCAATGTCCTGAGCAGGGCGCGGCTGAGGTCGAACTGCGCCTCCACGTCCTTGAGGCAGACCACGGTGGACGGGCTGTGAATATAGCGGCAGGGCACGCTGAGCACCACCACGGGGATGCCCTGCCGTGCACGCTGGATGGCACCGCCGTCATTGCCGCCGGACACGGAGGACTTCACCTGACAGGCGATGCCTTCCTTCTCGCCGACCTCCAGCGCCTGCCTGAACAGGCCGCGATGGGCGATGGACGAGCCGTCCATAAAGGACACGGCCACACCCTGCCCGGTCTTGCACACCTGCGCCACCTCGGGGATGTCCCCCAGGTCATTGCAGGTCGTGCCCTCCAGCACGATGCCGATGTCCGGCTCCTTTGCGAAGGCCGCACCGCTCGCGCCCCGGCAGCCGACCTCCTCCTCGGACACGAACGCCGCGATCAGGTCACAGGGCAGCTCCTCCTCCAGCAGGCGCAGCAGGTTGTAGCAGCCCACGCGGTCGTCGAAGGCCTTGGCGCTGGCATAGCCCTCGCCGTATTCCACATAGGGCGTGTCGAAGCTGATATAAGTGCCCAGGGGGGCTTTGCGCTGCGCCTCGGCCTTGTTCGCCGCACCGATGTCCACACAGATGTCCCGATAGCCCAGGACACGGGCACGATCGGCGGCGCTTTGCAGGTGGATGGCCACCGCGCCGATCACGCCGGAGAGCTTGTCATCCCCCACCAGCACGCGCTTGGAAATGAGCACGCGGGGGTCGATGCCGCCGGCCTGGGTCACCTTGAGGAAGCCATCCTCGGTGTGTCCGGTGACGATGAGGCCGACCTCATCCATATGGGCGGACACCATGACGCGCTTGCGGGGCAGCGCGCCCGTGCCGGCCTTCTCCACGATGATATTGCCCATCCTGTCGATATAGGGCTGATGTCCCTTGGCCCTGAGCTCCTCCAGGAGCGCACGGCGCATCGGCTGCTCATGGCCGGACGGGGCATTGATCTCAGTCAGCGTCTTCAGATCCACAGGTCTTCCTCCCATCCCGCGTCCAGCTCGCTGACGAAATGTGCCAGCAGACGCGCACCTTCCTCCAGGGTATCCAGCGAGATCGTCTCCACCGAGGTGTGCATGTACTTCAGCGGCAGGCCGATGAGCACGGTCGGCACGCCCGCACGGGAGATGCCGATGTCATCCGCGTCCGTGCCGGTGTAGCGTCCCGCGACGCTCTCATGCACCTTGATGTGATGCGCCTTGGCACAGTCCAGCAGGCGCTTGTTCAGCTTGGGCTGCACATAGGGGCCATGGGTGATGGCCAGCGCGTCCAGCGGGCAGGTGGCATCCGGCGGACAGCCGGGCGTGGGGGCGAAATCCACATCCAGCACGACGGCCAGATCGGGCTCCACGGCGAATGCCGCGGTCGTCGCGCCCCGTCCGCCCACTTCCTCCTGACCGGAGCAGACGAAGTACACATCCGCATCGCAGACCATGCGCTGAAGGCGTTCCGCCGCACGCAGCATGATGGCAATGCAGCTGCGGTCATCCAGGGACTTGGCGGACACCTGACCGTTCGCCAGCTCGGTACAGGGGACATTGAACGTCACCAGGTCGCCGACGCGCACCTGCTCGCGCACCTTGTCCGCCGGGAGACCCAGGTCGATGTGGAGCTTGTCCATCCTGTAGTTACTGGCGCGATCCTCGGCGCTCATCAGGTGGGGAGGCAATGCGCCGATCGTGCCGAAGAGCTTGCCGCTGCGGGTATGCACCCACACCCGTGCGCCGGGCAGGATACGCGGATCAACGCCGCCGACGCTGCCGAAGCGGACACTGCCGTCCTTCTCGATGCGGCTGACCATCAGGGCGATTTCGTCCAGATGGGCACACAGCATGACCTTCGGGCCGCTGCCCTTCCTGTGCGCCACCAGGTTGAACATATCGTCCACCGAGACCTCATCCACAAAGGGTCTGAACTGCTCGGCGAAATATGCGGCGACGCATTCCTCCTGTCCGGATACGCCCAGGGTGGACGCAGCCTGGGACAGGATCGCTTTCATGTCCATGCGTTTCCTCCTTCCGACGGCCGCCGGAGCGGCTGTCACTAAAAAAAGCATTTCATCTATTATAGCACATCTTTCCCCCCTTGTGAAGGGTGAGCGCAAGAAAAGGACGAGGCGGCTTTCGCGCGCAAAACGGAACGAAGCCCTTGACAGAAGCGCCTGTTTCCGAGTACAATAGGATAGACGGTTTGTATCATGAATGGCATGCGTACAGATCAATGCGATCCCTGTGCCTGATGCATGCAGGCGTGGAAGGAGGAAGGGCGGAGCGCTGTTCCGCCCGACGAGGCAATGAGAAAGCACATCCTGGTTTTCATGGCGCTGGCACTCCTGCTGGTGCTGGGGCTGAGCACGGCCGCCCTGGCCGCGGATGAGCCCGTCACGATGAATATGGAGCTGTCCGCCACCCGCTTTTCCGGCCCGGCGGAGGTGACCGTCACCATCCGCGTCACCAACACGACGGATCAGGACATGCCCGGCCCGCTGGCACTGTATTACCCCACGGGCGACATGATCGAGGAATTCGGCAAGCATACCCTGTCCGCCGGACAGTCCAAGACCTGGACGGGCACCTGGACCGTCACCAAGGAGCAGATCGCCGAGGGCAAGGTCAAATTCGGCCTGCAATACTCCGTCCTCGCGGCGGATGGCTCCGTGGCCAAGAAGTCCCTGTGGTACTACGTCCCCATCGAGGATGCGGGCGCGGTCGCTCAGGTGGACATCAACCGCTATATCACCCCGTCCATGGCACGCAAGGGACAGAAGGTCTCCGTCATCTATGAGGTGGTCAACACCGGCACGATCGACGTGACCGACGTGGTCATCAAGGAGAGCAGCGCCGTGTCCAAGACCAACGGCAAGATCGCCCTGGTCAAGGCGGGCGAGAAGGAGACCTACGCCTTCACCGTCACCATGGGCACGAAGGATCTGACCTCCAATGCCAGCATCACCTACAAGGCCGGTGGGAAGACCTATTCCGACAGCGTCGCCAATGGCACGATCAAATACGGCGATGTGAAGCTCACCGCCACCCTCAAGGCGGACAAAAAGGGCGGCAATGTGGGCGACACGGTCAAGCTGACCCTGACGCTGAAGAACACCGGCAAGGCCGATTATCAGAACGTCACCGTCACCGACCCGTCCCTGGGCACGGTCTTCACCGGGCTGACGGTGGAAGCCGGCAAGACCATCACCCAGGAGAAGGAGATCGCCATCACCCAGAGCACGTCCTACCAGTTCACCGTGACCGGCGCGACCGCCACGGGTGACACGGTGGAGACCGCCACGGATCGTCTTGCCCTCACCGCGGTCGATCCCGCCAAGGCCGTCACCCTTTCCGTCGCCGTCACCGCCGACAAGACCGCCATCTACATCCTGCCCGATGTGGTCAAGTTCACCGTCAGCGTCACCAACACCTCCGGCGTTGAGGCCACGGATGTCACCGTGTCCGCATCCAATGTGGATCTGTACACCTTTGACAGCATCCCGGCGGGTGAGACCCGCAGCTTCGTGCGCGATGTCCGCGTGGAGATGGCCGGTAACTTCCGCTTCGACGCGCGCGTCAAGAACGCCCTGGACGAAACGTCCACCTTCTACAGCGAGCTGATCCACATCATCCACTCCCGCCCCACCAGTGCCCCCACGTCCGTGCCGATCCCCGTTCCGGTGAAGCCCACCCTGGAGGAAAAGCCCACTGATGACGGTCTCCCGGGCTACCTCGACACGGCACAGAATGCGCTGGGCATCGTCCAATGGGTCTTCCTGGGCGTTTGCGCCGTAGCGCTGGTGCTGATCGCCGTGGGTGCCGTCAGCCGTATCCGCAATGCCGCGCAGTCCGCCAAGGCCTCCGACCATCTGGAGCGCGACGGCTACCGGGACTACACCCAGGCCGTGTCCGCCAAGCATCGCCGCATGATGCCCGGCGAGGACGACGATCAGGAGGACGCGCCGGATGCCACGTTCAGCTTCGAGACGTCCAGTCAGCCTGACGAGCCTGCGCCGAACACCGCGGAGGACGCCGCCGCCGTGACCGATGCCATGGCGGAGCTGTATCCCGACGCGGCCGAGAATGCCGCGAACCCCGAGGAGGCGACCTACACGCGCCGCCGCCGCACGACGGGGGAAGAATAATGATCCGGGGGACGGGAATGCGCCTGTCCCCCTTTTGCTTTGCCGATAACGCCGCAGCCGTTCGGCTGATGGGGGGATACGCCGACGCAATCGCGAGAAAGAGGGGCGAAGACCCGGCAGGGCTCTGCCCTGCACCCGCGAAGGAGGCTTCGCCTCGCTTATTTTTTCAGCCCTCTCGACACCCATTTTCGCGTTCAGGCTGACTGTACCTTTGGAGTTGAACGCGCGTGCTTGTGGAAAGGGCTGTGCGAGCTTTGGCTCGACTCCCCTACGGTCGTCTCGCGTCGCGCAGAGTCGACTCCTCCTGCGGTGTCGTGGGAGGCGGCATCATCCTGCGGATGATGCGGGATCATGTCGTGCTGAATGCGTTTGCATGTGCAGCCTGCTCTATCACCGAAGGGATTCGAGGGCGACCGGAAAGCCCTCGCACGAGCGCTGTATGGCAGTACAACCTTCTCAATCGCGTCCGAAGGAGCGCGAGGGCGATCGGAAAGCCCTCGCACGGGCGCTGCATGGCGGGTCAGACCCCTCAATCGCGAGAAAAAGGGTCGGAGACCCCGAAGACCCCCGGTGCGGAAAATCCCTGATTTACCCCCTTGCGGATGCGCGCAAAATGTG
>CAZJOA010000174.1:0-4890 GCA_964547515.1 uncultured Faecalibacterium sp. | reverse complement strand
AAGTACTTGGCTGGACACGGCCCGGTAGGATAGGTCGCTGCCGGTTCCCCTTTGATCCTCAGTAGCTCAATGGCAGAGCACCCGGCTGTTAACCGGGTTGTTGTAGGTTCGAGCCCTACCTGGGGAGCGTCAGCCGATCGCATTGCGGTCGGTTTTTTTGTTGCGTTCCGGCCGTTTGTGTGCTATACTGTTGACAATTCCCTGCGAGGAGGATGCGTATGGCTGTACCAAAGTTCAATGAGTTCTTTATGCCGGTGCTGCGCTACGTTCAATCCGGGCAAGCTGTCCATCTGCGCGACATTCGCCGGTTCTGCATCAGCGACATGTCCCTTTCGGCGGAAGATGTCGCCCAGCGTTTGCCAAGTGACCGCCAGTCCATGGTGGATAACCGTGTAAATTGGGCTGTCACTTACCTGAAAAAGGCAGGATTGATTTCGTCCCCCTCCCGTGGGTTTTATCAGATCACGGATGCGGGCGCATATGCAATGAAGCAGGGCGTGCAGGTCGATTTGGCCTATCTGCGGCAATTCCCTGATTTTCAGGCATTCCATCGTGCGCACGCAAAAAAGCAGGAAGCTGATTTGCCCGATGAGGTCGATACGCCTGTCGAGTCCCTGGAGGAAGCCTACGCCCGCATCTGCGAGAACCTTGCCGATGAGGTCATGGCCGCTGTGATGCAGGCAAGTCCGACCTTTTTCGAACATATGGTGCTTGACCTCTTGCAGCGCATGGGCTATGGCGGTGCGTTCGACGGCGCGGGCAAGGTGACACCCCAAAGCGCTGACGGAGGCATCGATGGTATCATTCGCGAGGACAAATTGGGCTTTGATTCCATCTATATCCAAGCGAAGCGCTGGCAGCCGGATCAGACGGTCGGTCGTCCCGAAATACAGAAGTTCGCCGGTGCTTTATTGGGGCAGGCTGCGAAAAAGGGCGTGTTCATCACCACGGCGCATTTTTCAGCCGAAGCGAAAAGGTATGCGGACTCCATCTCGTCCGCCAATTCGCGGATCATTCTGATCGACGGCGATCAGCTGGCACAGCTGATGATAACATACAATGTGGGCGTTTCGGTTCATCATGTGTATGAAATGAAGAAGATCGATTCCGATTATTTCGCCGACGACTGACAAGGGGGGCGATTCCATCGTGGAAAAGCGCTTGATGACCTGCCTGTCCTGGATCAGCATGGCGCTGGCCGTCCTCCTGCTGGGGCTGACGCTGTATGACGCGCTGAAGCCCCCGCCGCCGGTGGTGGGTCAGTCCGTGCATGACGTGGGGGAGATCCCGCCGCTGTATGGGTTTGCGGAGGATTCCTTCATCAATACGGCGGACGCGGAAGCCCTCGATACCCTGCCCGGTGTGGGGCCGGTCATCGCCCAGCGGATCATCGAAGTGCGTGAGGCCATGGGCGGATTCAGCTTGCCCGGTGAGCTGCTGTTTGTGCGCGGCATCGGCAGCAAGGTCGCCGAAAAGATCATGAATGCGCTGGACGATCCCCTGGTCGAACTGGATGCGCCCGCCGATCCGAAGCAAATTTTGCTGAATTGAAAAAAAAGGGCTTGACAGTCCCTTTTTTCGGTGATAAAATATCAAAGTCCGGTGGTTACAACGAAGAGGTTCCACCTGTTCCCATTCCGAACACAGCAGTTAAGCTCTTCAGTGCCGAAAGTACTTGGCTGGAGACGGCCCGGAAGGAAAGGTCGCTGCCGGACACCATATTCCTCAGTAGCTCAATGGCAGAGCACCCGGCTGTTAACCGGGTTGTTGTAGGTTCGAGCCCTACCTGGGGAGCGTCAGCCGATCGCAGTGCGGTCGGTTTTTTTGCTGCCGGACAAAAAAGCGGCAGGATTTTCTTTCCTGCCGCGTGGGTCATGCGTTATTCAGTTCGGCGCGGATGATCTCCGTCCAGCGCTCCGCCACCTGCGCGATGCCCTCCAGCGACGGATGCACCCCGTCCTGCGAGATGTACTCCGGACGCTCCAGGAGGTCGAGTCCGTCGACGAAGTGCAGGCGCGGTTCGGCGTATTTGCGGATGATCCGTCGGAACAGATGGTGCTTGGGCGAATCGAAGGCCGTCGAGAAGAGGCTCGTGGCGAAGATCGGCCGAGGGTCCGCCGCCATGATCGCCGTGAATTCGTCGATGCGCCGTTCGAATTCCGTTTCGTCCATGCCGACCATGTTGATGCCCATTTCGAGGGTCGCCACGTCCCAGTCCTTGCGGGACACGAACCATTCCGCCATGGCCTTTTCGCACAGGCAAGTCCCCGCAAAGCCCTTGTTCAGGCTGTCCATGCCCAGCTTCTGCGCGATGCGGAAGGGGTAGGTGTACGGCGCGGCCAGCGCCAGCGAACCATGGGTGATGGACGACCCGTAGCTGAGCAGGGTCTGCCGGGGGAGCATGTCCGGCGTGGGCGGACAGATGTCCCCCGATGCGCCCAGGAAGATGTTGTTCCCGTAGGGCAGGACGAGCCGCACCACCTCCGGCGAAAAGGGCAGATGCGCATTGGCGGTGATGGTCTTCAGCCCGTCCATATTGGCCGGACGCGGAATGCGGATGACGGTCTCCTCCGGCGTGATGATGTAGGACGACTGCTGCCAGCCCCCCTGGATCGACCCGTAGTACACATAGGCCATCTGTCCCTCGGCGATGGGGACGGTACGCAGGCGAATCTCGGCCGATTCGCCCCGGATGCAGAAGCGCAGCTCCACGCCCGTGCCGTACGCGGAGGACTTCTCCAGCCCTTCGCCGCAGGCAAGGCGGACATGCGCCGGTGCGCGGTGGAGCTTCCACCCGTCCTCATAGGGGACGAGCTGCTCCACATTGTGGAAATCGATGTTCTGGAAGATCATGCGGTGTCCCTCCTCAGAAGTGCTGTGTAAATACTTCCACACGCCGACGCTTTTTCCTGCCGCGCGGACAAAATTTGCATCCGCGCGATGGCTGTGGTATAATCAGAAAAACGAATGCGAGAGGTGCATGCCATGTCGACCTGGCAAAGCTGTTATCCGCGCCCGCAGATGAAGCGGGACTCCTTCCTGCCCCTTTTGACGGGGTGGACGCTCAACGGGGAAGCCATTACCCTGCCCTTCTGCCCGGAAAGCCTGCTCAGCGGCTACGAGGGCGTATTGGGGGACACCATGACCTACGAGGTGAGCTTCACGCTGCCCAAGGGTTTCCTGGGGAAGGGGCAGCGACTGCTCATCCACTTCGGTGCGGTGGATCAGATCGCCGAGGTGTTCCTCAACGGGCGACCCATCGTCCGGCATGAGGGCGGCTATCTGCCCTTTTCGGGTGACCTGACCAGGGCGCTGCTGTACGGGGAGAATCGGCTGACGGTCTGCGTCATCGACGCGCTGGATTACGATTTCCCCTACGGCAAGCAGCGGAAGAAGCGCGGCGGCATGTGGTACACGCCCGTCACGGGCATCTGGCAGACGGTGTGGCTGGAGGCCGTGCCGGAGACGCGGATCGAGGGGCTGCGTATCGTCCCCGACCTGAACGGCATTTCCCTCACGGTGGACACCCGTGCTGCCCATTGCGATGCGGTCGTGAGCCTGGCGGGTCGGGAGGTGGCGCGTGCGTCCTGGGCGAACACCGGCGAAGCGCGGCGCATCGACATCCCCGGCGAATTCGTCCGCCCGTGGACACCTGAAACGCCCACGCTCTACGACCTGACCGTCACGGCGGGGGAGGACAGGGTCGAGAGCTACTTCGCCCTGCGCACGGTGGACATCCGCCCGGATGCCCGCGGTATTCAGCGCCTGTGCCTGAACGGAGAACCCATCTTCCTCAACGCCGTGCTGGATCAGGGGTACTTCACCGACGGGCATTACCTGCCTGGCGACCCGGAGGAATACGCCCGCGACATCCGCCGGATGAAGGAACTGGGCTTCAACACGCTGCGCAAGCATGTCAAGGTCGAGCCGGAATGCTTCTATGAGGCCTGCGACCGCCTGGGCATGCTGGTGGTGCAGGACATGGTCAACAGCGGCGAATACCACTATGTGCTGGACACGGTGCTGCCGACCATCGGCCTCCAGCATCGGCCGAACTGGCCGGTTTCGGCGCGCCGCAAGGCGATCTTCGAGCGCTGTGCGGCGGAGACCGTCGCCCATCTGCACGATTACCCCTGCGTCATCGGGTACACCATCTTCAACGAGGGCTGGGGGCAGTATGACGGCGACCGCATCTACCGTGCGCTGAAGTCCGCCGACCCGACGCGGTTCTACAACACAGCCAGCGGATGGTTCCGTCCCCGGGAAACGGATGTGGACTCCCGCCATGTGTACTTCCGCAACAAGCGGCTGCATCCGGGGAAGCGCCCGCTCTTCCTGTCCGAATGCGGCGGATACGTCCGGCGGATGGAGGGGCATCTGTGGAGTCCGGCGAAGGAGTACGGCTACGGCAAGTATGACACCCAGACCCGCCTGACCGACGCCATCGCCCGCCTGTACGCCGAAATGGTGTACCCCGCCATCCCCGAGGGGCTGTGCGGCGTGGTGTACACCCAGCTCAGCGACATCGAGGAGGAGATCAACGGCCTGTACACCTACGACCGGCAGGTGTGCAAGGTGGACGCGGACAGAATGCGTGCCGTGCTGGCAAAGGCGGAGGAATTGCTGCGGGCGGCGGCGAAGGCATGGCCGGCGTGGCTGACAAAACAGCAGAAAGACATAGGCAGTACGACAGAATAATGGGTATTTCTTTTGCTTTTCCTTGCACAAAAGCGAAAAAGGGGTATAATCATCTGGAGAAAGCATTAATGCACAGGGCGCTGCGGATGATTATGTAACGGTGATGGCGAAAGAGAATTTGGACAACACCAGCGGTATGTACTGGCATGGACTGCTTGCCGCTTTCGATCACCGAAATATAGCTTTCAGAAA
>CAZJOA010000173.1:0-4921 GCA_964547515.1 uncultured Faecalibacterium sp. | reverse complement strand
TAATTTTCAGTCGGCGGACAATTCCTCGCATTCCGACAGCCACAGGGAAGCCTGTGCATCGGAGGGCATCTGCCAATCCCCGCGGGGGGAGAGCGAGATCGAGCCGATCTTCACGCCGTCGGGCATGCAGTTGCGCTTGAACTGCTGGCTGAAGAAGCGGCGGTAGAAGCTCCTGAGCCACTTGAGGATGGTCTTGCGGTCGAAGTCATCCCGGAAGGCCATGCAGCCCATTTCGAACACGCGGCGGGGGCGATAGCCATAGCGGACGGCATGGAAGAGGAAGAAGTCGTGCAGGGCATAGGGGCCGACGAGATCCTCGGTCTGCTGGGCGATGTTGCCCTTTTCGTCCGGCGGGAGCAATTCGGGGCTGATGGGCGTATCGAGGATGCGCTCTAGCACTGCGCGGGATGGGGCGAATTCCGGCATTTCGCTGACGGTCTTCGTCACCCAGCGCACCAGCGTCTTGGGGATGCTGCCGTTCACGCCGTACATGCTCATGTGGTCGCCGTTGTAGGTGCACCATCCCAGGGCGATCTCGCTCAGGTCGCCCGTGCCCAGGACGATGCCGCCGAAGTCATTCGCCAGATCCATGAGCACCTGTGTGCGTTCGCGCGCCTGAGCGTTTTCGTAGGCGGCATTGCGGACGGCTTCATCGTGGCCGATGTCGCGGAAATGCTGGCGGACGCTGTCGTGAATGCGAATCTCCTGCTGCCGGATGCCCAATGTGCGCATCAGCTCCAGCGCGGACTGATATGTCCAGTCCGTCGTGCCGAAGCAGGGCATGGTGACCCCCAGGATGTTGGTGCGGGGGAGCTCCAGCAGATCGGCGGCCTTGCAGGCGACCAGCAGCGCCAGGGTGGAATCCAATCCGCCGGAAATGCCGATGACGATCCTGCCGCCGGTGATCTGCATGCGCCGTGCCAGGCCATGCGCCTGCATGTCGAATATGTCGGCGCAGCGGCGGACGCGCTCCTGCTTGTCCTCGGGGATGAAGGGCAGCTTGGGCACATGGATGTCCGGCTGAATGTCCTCCGGCAGGAAGAGCGGCGCGTCCAGCGCGACCTCCCGAACCATGTCCGCCCGGGTCTGATACGCGCAGTCCGCAAAGACGCTGCTGCGCTGACGATCCGCCCCGATGCGCTGGGTGTCCACATCCGCCAGAAGGAGATGGTCATCCGCCATACAGGCGGACTGCTCCCGGAGCATCTCGCCGCAGATCGCCGCCGCCGCATAGCCGCCGCAGACGGTGTCCGCCGTGGATTCGCCCTGACCCGGCTCGGCATACACGCAGGCGCAAAGGCAATCCGCGCTGAACTGGCGCACCTTGTCGCGGATGCGTTCCCGCCGACCCACCTGGGCATGCAGGGCGGACAGGACGGCCACGACCTCCGCGCCGGCCATCGCCTGACGGGCACAGGGCGCACACGGCGAAAGCAGATCCTCGGCGAAGGTGACGGCGATGCTCCCGCCGTCCGCCGAATGGAAGTACACCTCCTGCGCCATTGCGCAGCCGTCCAGGGTGTAGGTCTTGTCCGCGTCCAGCTCGAAGCCGCTGTGGAAATGGCGCTTCTGGCTCTCACTCAGGTAGCATTTGGGCACGGCACCATGGAGCTTGCCCCGGCTGATGACGACGGCGCAGTCAAACAGCCGTCCGCGCCATTCGATGGGTGCGCCGACGACGGCGGTGATGCCCTCGGGCATGTCCGCCGCGATGGTGCGGATGCCATGCCACACAGCGCCCAACAGCAGTTGCTGACGGAACAGATCGCCCGCGCTCGCGCCCGTCAGGCTCAGCTCCGGGAAGACCACCAGCCCCGCATGCTGCTCGGCGGCCGTCCGGAGCATCGCCAGGTGCGCCTCCACATTCTTGTTCACATTGGCCAAGGTCAGATGGGGGACTGCTGCCCCCACACGCAGAATACCCTGCATGAACTCAACCCCCCCTTACACATTGTAGAAATGCTTGCTTGGTGATGCAGAAATGAGGAATTAGGAATTAGGAATGATGAATTTCGTATGTGAAAGCCTACGCCGTCCCCAGCGTCCAGCAAAACACTCTCAATTCCTAATTCCTAATTCATAATTCCTAATTCTATCTGACGCTTCGCTTCAGATGGAAAGGTCGATCAGGTCGACGCGGGGCTTGCCGCCTTCGACCTCCAGCAGCGCACAGCGGTCGTCCTTCGCCGCACCGGGATTGACCAGCCACGGCGTGGTGTACTCCACATCGGCGCGGTGGGTGTGTCCGTAGAGGGCGATGTCCGCCCCGGCCGCCTGAGCCGCCTCGCGCAGGGCGTACAGGCCGGATTTGACATGGTGGATGTGCCCGTGGGTGGCGTAGACCTTCAATCCGCCCAGGGGGATGAGGATGCGGTCGGGGTCGTCAGCGGCGAAATCGCAGTTCCCGCGGACGGCGTAGAAGGCCGCATGGGGATCGCGGCGGCGGATGAACGCCTGTGCCCCCTCGAAGGAGCGCACGCCGTCCCCCAGGAAGATGTAGGTGTCGATGACCCCCGTCGTCTTCCAGACCTCCTCCAACAGCCAGCGGAGATTCGCGTCCTCCCCGTGGATGTCCGACAGGATCAGCGCGCGGGTCATGCGTTGAGCTCCTTCATCAGCGCCAGCATCTTCTCGCAGGCCTTCGCGCGATGGCTGATGGCGTTCTTTTCGTCCTCGGTGATCTCGGCGAAGGTCTTGTTCAGCGGCTCGTAGAGGAAGAGCGGGTCGTAGCCGAAGCCGCCTTCACCGCGCTCGGCCTCCAGCAGCTTGCCGGGACACGAACCCTCCGCCACGCGCGTCGGCTGACCCGGGATCGCCAGCGCGATGGCACAGCGGAAGGCGCATTCCCGGCGGGTCTTGCCCTTCATCCGGCGCAGCAGCAGGGCATTGTTGTCCTTGTCGCCCTCGCCCTCGCCGTTCATGGCCGCATACCGCGCGGAATACACGCCGGGCTCGTCATCCAGCACGTCCACCGCCAGACCGCTGTCGTCGGCGATGGTGGGCAGACCCGTGGCCTCGCAGACCGCCTCGGCCTTGATGGTCGCATTCCCCGCGAAGGTCGTGGCGTTCTCCTCGATGGACGCATTGAAGCCCGCCGCGTACATGCTCACCACGGTGTAGTATTCGCCGAAGATATGCTGGAGCTCCCTGAGTTTGTGGGCATTGCCCGTGGCTGCCACCAGCAGGGGCTTGGGATGCAGATGACGCGCCGCATCGCCCAGCGTTTCCCGCTGCGCCTCCATCAGACGCTCGATGCCCTGCCGGCCATATTGCAGCAGGCTGTTCAGCTCATCGGCGGTGAACGCACGTCCCTCGCCCGTGCCCTGCAATTCGATGAATTCGCCGTTTTCGTTCATCACCAGGTTCATGTCCACCTGCGCGGCACTGTCCTCGGCATAGCAGAGGTCACAGCAGGGCACGTCATCCACCACGCCCACGGACACCGCCGCCACCTGATGCGTCAGCGGACTTTGCAGCAGCTTCCCCTCGCTGATGAGCCTGTCGATGGCCAGGGTCAGGGCGACCATCGCCCCGGTGATGGACGCGGTGCGCGTGCCGCCGTCGGCCTCCAGCACGTCGCAGTCCAGGGTGATGGTGCGCTCGCCCAGCTTGTTCAGGTCGATGGCCTGACGCAGACTCCGGCCGATCAGCCGCTGGATCTCCACGCTCCGCCCGTCCTTCTTGATGCCGTCGCGCTTCTTCCTCTGTCCGGTCGATGCCGGCAGCATGGCGTATTCCGCCGTCACCCAGCCCTGTCCCTTCCCCCGCAGGAACGGCGGCACGCCTTCTTCCACCGATGCGGTGCAGATCACTCGGGTGTTCCCCGTGGCGATCAGGCATGACCCTGCCGCCGTGCGGACAAAATGGGGCAAAATCGAAATCGGACGCGCCTCCTCGGGCTGTCGGCCGTCAATACGCATGGGATGGTTCCTCCTTTTTCGCGGCTTGCGCCGCCTTTCACCTGTCACCCGGTAAATATTCGGCATGCAAGGCTGATTTCCTGCCCCGGAGGCCGAAAACACACCAATTTGCTTCTGCGGCTGACGCATCCTCCGCCGCGCTTCGATAAGAATCGCATGAAAACCTCGCCCCGGCACTGGAAATTCCCCGCCGGATGTGCTATGATATTTCACGTCCCCCCGGGGCATGCTGAAGGGGGACGGCGGCATCATTGCCGCGATACGGACCGCCGGGAGAATCCCGACCGGAGAAAGGTTTCAGCCTGTGAGCAGCTTTCGAGAGAAATATCTGACCAATATCTGGAATGTACCCAATGTGCTGACGATGATCCGCCTGGCACTGATCCCCGTATTCGTGCTCTTCCACGCCGCCCATCGGGAGAAGGTGGCGCTGCTGGTATTCTGCGTCGCATCGCTGACGGACTGGCTGGACGGGTACATCGCGCGCAAGCATCACCTCATCACGGATTTCGGTAAGCTGATGGACCCGTTGGCGGACAAGCTGATGGTGTGCACGGCGCTGATCATGCAGGGGCTGAACGGGACCTTCCCCGTGGCAGCGATCCTGATCGTCATCATCAAGGAGCTGGTGATGATCTACGGCTCGTCGTACCTGCTGGCGCACGATGTGGTGGTGTACGCCAACATGTGGGGGAAGCTGGCGCAGTGCAGCTTCATCCTGGCGCTGGTATTGTCGTTCTGGCATACGGACTTCACGGCGATGGGCTTCCCCATCGACCGGGTGTGCCTGTGGATCGCGGTGGTGCTGGCGGGCGTGGCGCTGGTGGACTACACGCGCATGGCGCTGGACAAGCTCCGGGAGATCCGGGCACGGGGGCTTTGACCTGACAAGCCTCGCGGGGGGACGTGGGATGATTGCGAACCCCCGAGGACGTTGTCGGACGATAGTCCGACCAGGACGAGGGGGGGAGTTCCTCCCTTTTTCTCGCGATTGGGTTGAT
>CAZJOA010000172.1:0-4964 GCA_964547515.1 uncultured Faecalibacterium sp. | reverse complement strand
AAAAAGCGGCTCAAAGGGGCGATTCTTCGCGAAAATTTACGGGATGAAGAGCACCAGATAGGCCTCGCCGAAGGTGGTGATGCTCTCGCAGCATTCGCGGAGCACCGCGGCGCGTTCGGCGGACGATTCCGCCATCGCGGGGGTGCTGACGCAGAGCAGCAGAAGAAGGATCAGCAGCTTTTTTATTATATATGGAACTCCCGGTGCGTGATGGGCGGACGCATCAGTCCGCGAAGAAGCGTGCCAGCTTCCCGGCACGGTCGAAGCAGATGGCTTGCAGGCCGAATTCCAGCGCGGCCTCCACATTGGCGGGGCTGTCGTCGATGAAGAGCGTGCGCGCGGGATCAAGCCCGTGGCGGAAGGTCAGCCGGGCGTAGATCTCCAGGCTGGGCTTGATGATCTTCTCGGCGGAGCTGACGACGATGCCGTCAAAGAGGTCGAAGAAGGCATGGGACTGCCGCGCCTGGGTGAATTCCGGCTCGGGGTAGTTGCTCAGCGCAAAGACGCGCTTGCCGTGCGCCTTGCAGGCCATGAGCACAGTGATGCCCTCGGGCATTTCGGGCAGGTCACCCCAGCCCTCCATGATGCGGCGGACATGGGGCTCGAGCGCCGGGGCGGTGCGGCTCATGGCGGCGATGGCCTCCTCGCGGGTGACGCTGTCGCGGTCGCGCATTGTCCAGTAGGGCGAACGCAGCACGCGCGTCAGCAGCTCCTCGTGCAGGTCGGGACGGTCGGGGAGCAGCCTGTGCAGGATGTCCTCCGCGTTCCAGCGCAGCAGCACATTCCCCACGTCGAAGACCACCGCGTCGATGTCCGCCCAGGGCATGGCGGGGTACAGGTCGTCAAGCATCAGATGCATACGGTTCACCTCATTCGTTTTGCTTGTCTACAGCATAACACAAAATGTTGTGCTTTTCAAGCCCGACGAAATGGTGTATAATGAGCGGAGGAAGGAGGATTTTCCGACATGAAACGAGTTTTTCTCACCGTTCTGGACGGCGCGGGCGTGGGGTATCTGCCCGATGCGGCGCAGTATGGCGATGTGGGTGCGTGCACCTGGGGGCATGTGGTGGATCGCTGCCATCCGTCGCTGCCGAATATGGCGAAGCTGGGTCTGGGGCAGATCGAGGGGACGCATTATCCGGCGGACACCCATGCCGTCGGTGCGATCGGCCGCTGCCTGGAGGCCAGCGCGGGCAAGGACACCACCACCGGCCACTGGGAGCTGGCGGGCTGCAAGCTGGACAAGGCGTTTCCGACCTTCCCGGATGGCTTCCCGGCGGATTTCATGGCACGCTATGAGGCTGCCATCGGCCACAGGTGCATCGGCAATTATGCGTCCTCCGGCACGGTGATCCTGGACGAGCTGGGCGAGGAGCACATGCGGACGCATGCCCCCATCGTGTACACCTCGGCGGACAGCGTGTTCCAGGTGGCCTGTCATGAGGACATTTTCTCCCGTGAGGAGCTGTACGGCTTCTGCCGCATCGCCCGGGAGATGCTCCAGGGCGACCTGTGCGTCGGACGTGTCATCGCGCGTCCCTTTGAGGGCACGGGGAAGGGTGCGTTCCGGCGGACGGCGGGTCGGCGGGATTTCGCCGTGCCGCCCTTTGGCAGGACGCTGCTGGACGTGTGCAAGGAAGCGGGGCTGACCTCCCTGGGCGTGGGCAAGATCGAGGACATATTCGCCGAACGCGGCCTGACCGGATCGAACCATGCCAGCGGCAATCCGGCGTGCATCGATGCCTGGATGGACGATATGCGTCTGCCCTTCGAGGGCATCTGCTTCACCAATCTGGTGGACACGGACATGCAGTACGGGCATCGCAACGACCCGGAGGGCTTTGCCGGAGCGCTGGAATACTTCGACCGCAAGCTCCCGGAGATCCAATCGCTGATGACGGAGGAGGACCTGCTCATCATCACGGCGGATCACGGCTGCGACCCCTGCTTCCCGGGCACGGATCACACCCGCGAGCACATCCCGCTCATGGTGTGGCACAGGGGCATGACCAAGCTGGTGGACTTGGGTCTGCGGACGACCTACGCCGATGTGGCGGCGACCTGTGCGGAATGGATCGGCCTGCCGGAGCGCTTCGGAGCGACTTCCTTTGCCGAACGGCTTCAGTAATACATGATTCAGGAGGATACGATGCAGGACTATATGGAAAAGCTCCACGCGGCGGCGGACTTCATCCGTGAAAGGCTGGGGGACGCTGAGCTCGGCGTGATCCTGGGCAGCGGCCTGGGGGATTATGTCGAGGCGCTGGAGGACGGCAGGTTCGTCGAATACAAGGACATCCCGGGCTTCCCCCATTCCACCGCACCCGGACACGCCGGACGCTGGTGGACGGGCAAGCTCCATGGCAAGCGCGTCTGCATGATGCAGGGACGCTTCCACGCCTATGAGGGCTGGAGCCTGGAGGAGGTCACCATGCCCGTGCGCGTCATGGCGCTGCTCGGCGTGAAGACGCTCTTCGTCACCAATGCGGCGGGCGGCGTGAACGAGAAGTTCAGCCAGGGCTGCCTGATGATCCTCAGCGATTTCATCAACCTGTCCGGCAAAAACCCGCTGACCGGCCCGAACCTGACCGAATTCGGCGTGCGCTTCCCCGATATGACCCATGCCTACGACACGGAGCTGATCGCCCTGTGCGAAATGCAGGCCGCGAGGTTAGGTGTGCCGGTGGAGAAGGGCGTGTACATGTGGATGAACGGCCCGACCTACGAGACCCCGGCGGAGGTGCGCATGGCACGCATCCTCGGTGCGGACGCGGTGGGCATGTCCACCGTGCCGGAGACCATCGTGGCGCGCCATTGCGGCATGCGCGTGCTGGGTGTGAGCTGCATCACCAACATGGCGGCGGGCATACTGGATGTCATCCTGGATGAGCAGGAGGTCATCGAGACGGCGGCGCGGGTCAAGGGGACATTCCGCGCCCTGCTGGATGCGACCATCGAGGCGCTGTGACCATGAGGAGGATCGCATTGGTGACAGGCGGCTCGCGCGGGATCGGCGCGGCCTGTGTCCGCATGTTCGCCGAGGCGGGCTATGCGGTGGTTTTCCTGTACAATCGCAGCGCGGAGAAGGCTGCGGTGCTGGCGGACGCTCTGCGCGGCGAAAACCTGGACGTGGCGGCGTACCCCTGTGATGTGTCCGCCCCGGAACAGGTGCAGCAGACGCTTCAGGACATCCTGCGGGTGTATCACCGGGTGGACGTGCTGGTGAACTGCGCCGGGATCGCCCATATCGGCCTGCTGACCGACATGACCGAGGCCGAATGGGATCACCTCTTCGCGGTGAACGTCCGCGGTGTGTTCTCCGTGACAAAGGCCGTGCTGCCTGGGATGATCTCCCGCCGGACGGGCGCGGTCATCAATGTCAGCAGCATGTGGGGCGAGGTCGGCGCGAGCTGCGAGGCGGCGTATTCCGCCACCAAGGCGGCGCTCATCGGCCTGACGAAGGCGCTGGCCAAGGAGGTCGGCCCCAGCGGCGTGCGTGTGAACTGCATCGCCCCCGGCGTGATCGACACGGACATGAATGCCCAGCTGACCGACGAAGATCGTGCCGCATTGGCGGACGAAACGCCCCTGGGACGCATCGGCCATGCGGAGGAGGTCGCCCGGACGGCGCTCTTCCTTGGCGGCGAGGGTGCGTCCTTCATCACGGGGCAGGTCGTGGGCGTCAGCGGCGGACTGGTCATCTGAATACATAATGAAGCAAGCATCGGGGCATGCTGATGCCAACCCGGAAGGAGGAATCAGCATGCTCCAATTACGTCGAATCAGCGTGCTCTGCATGGCGCTCTGCCTGCTTGTGCCGCTCACCGCCGCCGCAAAGCCGCTGGAGGAGGGTCAGCCGATGACGCTGACGTCCCCCGCGGCGATCCTGGCGGAGACCGGCACGGGAACGGTCATCTTCGAAAAGAATGCGGATGAAAGGCGCGAGGTGGCATCCATCACCAAGCTCATGACGGCACTGTTAGTGTTAGAGGCGATCGACCGTGGGGACGTGAAGCTGACGGACAGCGTGCAGGTCAGCCCGAATGCCGCCGCGATGAAGGGCTCACAGGCGCTGCTGGATGCCAATGCGGTGTATCCGCTGGAGGATCTGCTGCGCACGACCATCATGGCGAGCGCGAATGATTCCGCCGTGGCGCTGTCGGAATACCTCTGCGGGAGCGAGGAGGCCTTCGTCACCCGGATGAACGCCCGTGCGCAGGAGCTGGGCATGACGAACACGCATTATGTCAACTGCACCGGCTATCCGCAGGACGGGCAGTACACCACCGCGCGGGACGTGTGCACGCTCTGCTGCAAGGTGTCGAAGCACCCGTCCTACCTGACGTATTCGTCGGTGTGGATCGACAAGCTGACCCATCCCGGCGGGCGGGTGACTGACCTGACCAACACCAATCGGCTGGTGCGGTTCTATCAGGGGTGCGACGGCTTCAAGACCGGATCGACCGATGCGGCGAAGTACTGCCTGGCTGCCACGGCACAGAAGAACGGCATGCGGCTGGTGGCCATCGTGCTGGGCACGTCCGCCAGTCAGACGCGCTTTGACGAGGCGCGCGCCATGCTGGATTACGGCTTTGCGAATTATCAGCGCATCGCCGTGGCGAACAGGGGCGACCTGCTGGGCGAACGGCTGCCCGTGCGCGGCGGCGCGACGGACGCGGTCGAGCTGGCGCTGGGCGGCGGACTGTCCATGCTGCTCAGGAACGGTCAGCAGACCGGCCTTCGGCTGGAGCTGGCCTTGCCCGAATATGCCGATGCCCCCGTCAACCAGGGGGACGTGCTGGGCATGGTGCATGTCCTGCTGGATGGGCAGGTCATCGCGAAGCTGAACTGCGTTGCGGCATCGGATGTGCCGCGTCCCGGGTACATCGAGGGGCTGTATCGGATCATGGAGAACTGGCGGTAGCGTCCGGAGTGGGATGGGAGCGGGAGAGAAGCAATTT
>CAZJOA010000171.1:221-4971 GCA_964547515.1 uncultured Faecalibacterium sp. | reverse complement strand
GAGGGGTCTGACCCGCCATACAGCGCCCGTGCGAGGGCTATGCGAGGGCTTTCCGGTCGCCCTCGCGCTCCTTCGGACGCGATTGAGAAGGTTGTACTGCCATACAGCGCTCGTGCGAGGGCTTTCCGGTCGCCCTCGAATCCCTTCGGTGATAGAGCAGGCTGCACATGCAAACGCATTCAGCACGACATGATCCCGCATCATCCGCAGGATGATGCCGCCTCCCACGACACCGCAGGAGGAGTCGACTCTGCGCGACGCGAGACGACCGTAGGGGAGTCGAGCCAAAGCTCGCACAGCCCTTTCCACAAGCACGCGCGTTCAACTCCAAAGGTACAGTCAGCCTGAACGCGAAAATGGGTGTCGAGAGGGCTGAAAAAATAAGCGAGGCGAAGCCTCCTTCGCGGGTGCAGGGCAGAGCCCTGCCGGGTCTTCGCCCCTCTTTCTCGCGATTGCGTCGGCGTATCCCCCCATCAGCCGAACGGCTGCGGCGTTATCGGCAAAGCAAAAGGGGGACAGGCGCATTCCCGTCCCCCGGATCATTATTCTTCCCCCGTCGTGCGGCGGCGGCGCGTGTAGGTCGCCTCCTCGGGGTTCGCGGCATTCTCGGCCGCGTCGGGATACAGCTCCGCCATGGCATCGGTCACGGCGGCGGCGTCCTCCGCGGTGTTCGGCGCAGGCTCGTCAGGCTGACTGGACGTCTCGAAGCTGAACGTGGCATCCGGCGCGTCCTCCTGATCGTCGTCCTCGCCGGGCATCATGCGGCGATGCTTGGCGGACACGGCCTGGGTGTAGTCCCGGTAGCCGTCGCGCTCCAGATGGTCGGAGGCCTTGGCGGACTGCGCGGCATTGCGGATACGGCTGACGGCACCCACGGCGATCAGCACCAGCGCTACGGCGCAAACGCCCAGGAAGACCCATTGGACGATGCCCAGCGCATTCTGTGCCGTGTCGAGGTAGCCCGGGAGACCGTCATCAGTGGGCTTTTCCTCCAGGGTGGGCTTCACCGGAACGGGGATCGGCACGGACGTGGGGGCACTGGTGGGGCGGGAGTGGATGATGTGGATCAGCTCGCTGTAGAAGGTGGACGTTTCGTCCAGGGCGTTCTTGACGCGCGCGTCGAAGCGGAAGTTACCGGCCATCTCCACGCGGACATCGCGCACGAAGCTGCGGGTCTCACCCGCCGGGATGCTGTCAAAGGTGTACAGATCCACATTGGATGCGGACACGGTGACATCCGTGGCCTCAACGCCGGAGGTGTTGGTGACGCTGACGGTGAACTTGACCACATCGGGCAGGATGTAGATGGCGGTCTTGTCGGCGGTGACGGCGACGGAAAGGGTGACGGCCTTGGCGGGATCGACCGCGGTGAGGGCAAGACGATCCGTGGCGGTCTCCACCGTGTCACCCGTGGCGGTCGCGCCGGTCACGGTGAACTGGTAGGACGTGCTCTGGGTGATGGCGATCTCCTTCTCCTGGGTGATGGTCTTGCCGGCTTCCACCGTCAGCCCGGTGAAGACCGTGCCCAGGGACGGGTCGGTGACGGTGACGTTCTGATAATCGGCCTTGCCGGTGTTCTTCAGCGTCAGGGTCAGCTTGACCGTGTCGCCCACATTGCCGCCCTTTTTGTCCGCCTTGAGGGTGGCGGTGAGCTTCACATCGCCGTATTTGATCGTGCCATTGGCGACGCTGTCGGAATAGGTCTTCCCACCGGCCTTGTAGGTGATGCTGGCATTGGAGGTCAGATCCTTCGTGCCCATGGTGACGGTGAAGGCGTAGGTCTCCTTCTCGCCCGCCTTGACCAGGGCGATCTTGCCGTTGGTCTTGGACACGGCGCTGCTCTCCTTGATGACCACGTCGGTCACGTCGATCGTGCCGGTGTTGACCACCTCATAGATGACGGAGACCTTCTGTCCCTTGCGTGCCATGGACGGGGTGATATAGCGGTTGATGTCCACCTGAGCGACCGCGCCCGCATCCTCGATGGGGACGTAGTACCACAGGGACTTCTTGGCCACGGAGCCATCCGCCGCGAGGACGGAGTATTGCAGGCCGAATTTGACCTTGCCCTCGGCGATCTGCTCCTTGGTGACGGTCCAGGTGCCCGTCCAGGTCTTGGACTGTCCGGCGGACAGGGTATGCTTGCCGAATTCCTCGATCATGTCGCCCGTGGGGTAATACAGTGCCAGCGGGCCGGGCATGTCCTGATCCGTCGTGTTGGTGACGCGGATGGTGACGGTCACCTCCGCCGGGCCGGAAAAGCGGGTGGCGGACAGCTCCATATTCATCGTGACGGGCTCATCCGCGGCCAGGGCGGCCGTGCTCAGCCCCAGCACCAGCAGGAGTGCCAGCGCCATGAAAACCAGGATGTGCTTTCTCATTGCCTCGTCGGGCGGAACAGCGCTCCGCCCTTCCTCCTTCCACGCCTGCATGCATCAGGCACAGGGATCGCATTGATCTGTACGCATGCCATTCATGATACAAACCGTCTATCCTATTGTACTCGGAAACAGGCGCTTCTGTCAAGGGCTTCGTTCCGTTTTGCGCGCGAAAGCCGCCTCGTCCTTTTCTTGCGCTCACCCTTCACAAGGGGGGAAAGATGTGCTATAATAGATGAAATGCTTTTTTTAGTGACAGCCGCTCCGGCGGCCGTCGGAAGGAGGAAACGCATGGACATGAAAGCGATCCTGTCCCAGGCTGCGTCCACCCTGGGCGTATCCGGACAGGAGGAATGCGTCGCCGCATATTTCGCCGAGCAGTTCAGACCCTTTGTGGATGAGGTCTCGGTGGACGATATGTTCAACCTGGTGGCGCACAGGAAGGGCAGCGGCCCGAAGGTCATGCTGTGTGCCCATCTGGACGAAATCGCCCTGATGGTCAGCCGCATCGAGAAGGACGGCAGTGTCCGCTTCGGCAGCGTCGGCGGCGTTGATCCGCGTATCCTGCCCGGCGCACGGGTGTGGGTGCATACCCGCAGCGGCAAGCTCTTCGGCACGATCGGCGCATTGCCTCCCCACCTGATGAGCGCCGAGGATCGCGCCAGTAACTACAGGATGGACAAGCTCCACATCGACCTGGGTCTCCCGGCGGACAAGGTGCGCGAGCAGGTGCGCGTCGGCGACCTGGTGACGTTCAATGTCCCCTGTACCGAGCTGGCGAACGGTCAGGTGTCCGCCAAGTCCCTGGATGACCGCAGCTGCATTGCCATCATGCTGCGTGCGGCGGAACGCCTTCAGCGCATGGTCTGCGATGCGGATGTGTACTTCGTCTGCTCCGGTCAGGAGGAAGTGGGCGGACGGGGCGCGACGACCGCGGCATTCGCCGTGGAGCCCGATCTGGCCGTCGTGCTGGATGTGGATTTCGCCCCCACGCCCGGCTGTCCGCCGGATGCCACCTGCCCGCTGGACGCGCTGGCCATCACCCATGGCCCCTATGTGCAGCCCAAGCTGAACAAGCGCCTGCTGGACTGTGCCAAGGCGCATCACATCAAGGTGCATGAGAGCGTCGCGGGACGCTACACCGGCACGGACGCGGATGACATCGGCATCTCCCGTGCGGGCGTGCCGACCGTGCTCATCGGCCTGCCGCTGAAGTACATGCACACCTCGGTGGAGACGATCTCGCTGGATACCCTGGAGGAAGGTGCGCGTCTGCTGGCACATTTCGTCAGCGAGCTGGACGCGGGATGGGAGGAAGACCTGTGGATCTGAAGACGCTGACTGAGATCAATGCCCCGTCCGGCCATGAGCAGCCGATGCGCCGTGCGCTCCTGGAGGAGCTCAGGGCCAAGGGACATCAGCCCTATATCGACAGGATGGGCAATATCATCGTGGAGAAGGCCGGCACGGGCGCGCTGCCCCGCAAGCGCGTCATGGTGTCCGCCCATATGGATGAGGTCGGCCTCATCGTCACCGGACACACCGAGGATGGCTTCCTCAAGGTGACCCAGGCCGGCGGCATCGACCCCCGCGTGCTCATTTCCAAGCGCGTGCTGGTGGGGGATGACAAGCTCTCCGGCGTGATCGGCGCGGTGGCCATCCACCTGCAAAGCGCCGCCGATCGTGCCCGTGTCCTGGGCTATCGGGACATCTGTGTGGACATCGGTGCGGCGAACAAGGCCGAGGCGCAGCGCAAAGCCCCCCTGGGCACTTATATCAGCTTCGACACGCCCTATGTGGAATACGGCGAGGGCTATGCCAGCGCCAAGGCCTTCGACGACCGCGTGGGCTGCTACAACCTGCTGCGCCTGCTGGAGGAGGAGCTGCCCTGTGACCTGATCGCGGCGTTCGTGTCCGAGGAGGAGGTCGGCTGCCGGGGCGCGAGCGGTGCGGCCTTCGCAAAGGAGCCGGACATCGGCATCGTGCTGGAGGGCACGACCTGCAATGACCTGGGGGACATCCCCGAGGTGGCGCAGGTGTGCAAGACCGGGCAGGGTGTGGCCGTGTCCTTTATGGACGGCTCGTCCATCGCCCATCGCGGCCTGTTCAGGCAGGCGCTGGAGGTCGGCGAGAAGGAAGGCATCGCCTGTCAGGTGAAGTCCTCCGTGTCCGGCGGCAATGACGGCGGTGCCATCCAGCGTGCACGGCAGGGCATCCCCGTGGTGGTGCTCAGCGTGCCCTGCCGCTATATTCACAGCCCGTCCACCGTGGTCTGCCTCAAGGACGTGGAGGCGCAGTTCGACCTCAGCCGCGCCCTGCTCAGGACATTGGAAATGGCTGCGCTTTGATTTGCCTTGCAGAGGATGCAGCCG
>CAZJOA010000171.1:0-121 GCA_964547515.1 uncultured Faecalibacterium sp. | reverse complement strand
GAGGGACGATGCGGGGGCTTTCCGATCGCCCCCGCACCCCTTCGGGTCGCGCCCTGCTCAGGACACTGGAAATGGCTGCGCTTTGATTTGCCTTGCAGAGGATGCAGCCGGAGGGACGATG
>CAZJOA010000170.1:0-4978 GCA_964547515.1 uncultured Faecalibacterium sp. | reverse complement strand
ATGAAGGCACGCTTTCGCATTTCACTCACGCGCTTTGAGCTGCTCCTGTGGCTGACGAGCCTTGCCGTGATCGCAGGGACGTATTGGGGCTTCCAGTCCGGAGACTGGCTGAGCCTGACGGCATCCCTTATCGGGGTGACGGCACTGATCTTCATCGCCAAGGGGCATGCCCTGGGTCAGGTGCTGACGATCGTGTTCGCCGTGTTCTACGGCGTGATCTCCTGGGGCTTCCGCTATTACGGGGAGGTCATCACCTATCTGGGCATGAGCGCCCCCATGGCCGCCGTGGCACTGGTCACCTGGCTGCGTCACCCGTATCAGGATTCCGCCGAGGTGACCGTCCGCCGCATGACAGGGCGGCAATGGGCGGTGATGCTCCTCCTGACCGCGCTGACGACGGGCGCGTTCTATTTCGTCCTGCGCGCCCTGGGCAACGCTGCCCTTGTGGTCAGCACGGTGTCCATCACCACCAGCTTCCTGGCCTCGTACCTCACCGCCATGCGCAGCCCCTATTACGCCCTGGCCTATGCGGCGAATGACATCGTGCTGATCGTCCTGTGGGTGATCGCCGCCCTGACGGATGTGTCCAGCGT
This sequence comes from uncultured Faecalibacterium sp., assembly GCA_964547515.1. Classification (GTDB taxonomy): domain Bacteria; phylum Bacillota; class Clostridia; order Christensenellales; family Aristaeellaceae; genus UBA11524. The sequence goes on along the minus strand of CAZJOA010000170.1, from coordinate 4,385 downwards.
GCCCATGGTGGCGTGCTTTGTGATGTTCTTCGCCAACGACCTGTATGGCTTTGTCAGCTGGAAGCGGATGGAGAAGCGTCAGCAGGCGGGGTGAAGCAGTCCGTGCGGATGGTGCGCGGGGAAGCCCCGAGGAAGTCGTCGGACGGCAGTCCGACCATGACGAGGGGCGCGGACGGTTCGCAAGCGGCTTTTGTATGATCTGTCCGCCCCCAACAGCATCACGCGCAGACTGTATGCAGGTGAGTCCCCCTCCATCGCGTGAAAGAGGGACGAAGTCCCCGCGAGAAAGAGGGACGAAGTCCCCCCTTGCAAATGGGGAAAAGTGTGATAGAATAGAGAGAGTACCGAAAAAATCAAGGAGGGAATCCCCTGATGGCAGAAAAGAAGGGCTTGTTCGCCCGTTTGCGCGATGGTCTGTCCAAGACCCGCGACGCGCTGACCGGCCGCGTAGATACGCTGGTCAAGGAGACGCGCAAGATCGATGATGCATTCTATGAGGAGCTGGAGGATATTCTGCTGCTGTCCGACTGCGGCATGAAGGCCACCATGGCCATCATGGATGAGCTGCGCGCCCGCGTGGAGCAGAACAAGGTCAAGGATGCCGAGGAAGCCAAGAACATCCTCAAGCAGATCATGGTCGAACAGATGGACATCCCCCGTCCGCCGCTGCGCTGGCCCATGGTCATGATGGTCGTCGGCGTCAATGGCGTGGGCAAGACCACCACCATCGGCAAGCTCGCGCTGCGCTTCCAGTCCATCGGCCGACGCATCATCCTTTGCGCGGGTGACACCTTCCGTGCCGCCGCGGCGGAACAGCTGACCGTCTGGGCGCAGCGCGCGCGTGTGCCCATCGTCAAGCATGGCGAAGGCGCTGATCCCGCTGCCGTGGTGTTCGACGGCATCAATTCCGCCAAGGGACAGGGCGCTGATCTGCTCATCGTGGATACCGCCGGTCGTCTGCACAACAAGAAGAACCTGATGGACGAGCTGAACAAGATGCGCCGCGTGGTGGATCGCGAATGGCCCGAGGCGGAAGTGCGCTGCATGCTGGTGCTGGATGCGACCACGGGTCAGAATGGCCTGGCGCAGGCGCGTGCCTTCAAGGAGGTCTGCGAGGTCGGAGGCATCATCCTGACCAAGCTGGACGGCACGGCTAAGGGCGGCATCGCATTGGCCATCCGCCAGGAGCTGGAAGTCCCCGTGTGGTATATCGGCGTGGGCGAGGGCATCGACGACTTGCAGCCCTTCAACGCCAAGGACTTTGTGGACGCGCTCTTCTAAGGGGGGGGTCTTCGACCCCTTTTTCTCGCGATGGAGCAGGCTGAAATACCAGGCAGCTCCCGCGTGGGACGATGGGAGGCTTTCTGATCCCCCCCTTCGGGCACATTCCCGTTCCCCGGTTTCGAATGAAGAAATTCTGATATAGCAAGGAGATCATGCAATATGGCTAATCAAGTTCGCACCCGCTTTGCGCCGTCCCCCACGGGCTTCATGCACCTGGGCGGCCTGCGCACGGCGCTGTATGGCTATCTGTTCGCCAAGAAGATGGGCGGCAGGTTCATCCTCCGCATCGAGGACACCGATCAGGAGCGCTATGTCGAGGGCGCGACCGAGGTCATTTACGACACCCTGCGCGGCTGCGGCATCAACTGGGACGAGGGCCCCGATGTCGGCGGCGATTACGGCCCGTACATCCAGTCCGAGCGCAAGGCCATGTACCTGCCCTATGCCCAGCAGCTGGTCAAGTCCGGCCATGCGTACTACTGCTTCTGCACCAAGTGCGAGCTGGACGAGCGCCGTGCCGCTGCCGAGGCCCGCGGCGAGGTCTTCAAGTACGACAAGCACTGCCTGGCGCTCACCCCCGATGAGGTGCAGGCCAAGCTGGATGCAGGCACGCCCTATGTCATCCGCCAGAATGCCCCCACCACCGGCGAATCCAGCTATGATGATCTGGTGTTCGGCCACATGACCTTCCCCAATGACACGCTGGATGACATGATCCTCATCAAGCAGGACGGCATGCCCACCTACAACTTCGCCAATGTCATCGACGATCACCTGATGGGCATCACCCATGTCATGCGCGGTCTGGAGTACATTTCCTCCACACCCAAATACAACCTGCTCTATGAGGCCTTCGGCTGGGAGATCCCCCAGTACATCCACATGGCACCCGTCATGCGCGATGCCACCCACAAGCTCTCCAAGCGCGACGGCGATGCCTACTATTCCGACTATGTGGAGAAGGGCTACCTGACCGAGGCGCTCATCAACTATCTGGCGCTGGTGGGCTGGAATCCCGGCACGGATCGCGAGTTCTTCACCCTGGAGGAGCTGGTGGAGGCCTTCAGCGTGGATCGTCTGTCGAAGTCCCCGGGCATTTTCGATGTGGACAAGCTGACCTGGTTCAATGCGGAGTACATCCGCCGCCTGTCCCCGGAGAAGTATCTGGAGCTGGTCACGCCCTGGTTCGATCAGGTGCTGACGGGCAAGAACATTGACTACAAGCGTCTGGCGGAGCTGATGCAGACCCGCACTGAGGTCTTCAACCGTGTGCCGGACATGGTGCGCTTCCTGGCGGAGCTGCCCGAGTACGACGTGGCGCTGTTCACCAACAAGAAGTCCAAGACCAACCCGGAGGTGTCCAAGGCGGCGCTGACGCTGCTGCGGCCGGTCATCGAGGGTGTGGCGGACTGGACGGAGACCGCCATTCACGACGCGCTGATGGCGAAGATCGCCGAGGCCGGCATGAAGAACGCCGCTGCGCTGTGGCCGCTGCGCATTGCCATTTCCGGACAGATGTCCACCCCGGGCGGCGCGATCGAGATCGCGTGGCTGCTGGGCAGGGAGGAGTGCCTGCGCCGGATCGACCTGGGCATGGCCAAGCTGGAGGCGTAAGGAAATCAGTCAGCAGGGGACGCAGACGCTGCGCCCCCGTTTTTGTTGGGGGGACTGTCCGCCATGGACAAAAGGGCGTCCGCCATGCTATAATGGGGTCGGAAAGAGGGGAACGCCATGAAACACTACGCGCTGCTGGGGGAGAAGCTGGGACACAGCCTGTCCTGCCCCATCCATGAGGCGATCTTCCGCGCGATGGGCATCGACGCGGACTATCGGCTGATCGAGATACCGCGTCCGTCCTTCGCCGCAGAGGCCGAAGCGCTCCTGCACCGCCTGGACGGCTTCAACGTCACCATCCCCTATAAGCAGGACATCCTGCCCCTGCTGCATGCGATCGACCCGCTGGCGGCACAGATCGGCGCGGTCAACACCGTGCAGTGCGCTGAACGCAGGGGCTTCAACACCGATGCGGCGGGCTTCATGGGGATGCTCCGCCATGCGGGCATCCACCCGGAAAGGTCGGCGCATAGCTACATCCTGGGGTCGGGCGCAACGTCGAAGACCGTCCGCGCATGCCTGAAAGCCATGGGCGCGGCGCATGTCACCGTGGTCAGCCGTCATCCGGATGCGCCGGATGAGATCACCTACGATGCGTTTTATGCGCGATTCCCCCAAACCGGCGGACTGATCGTCAACGCCTCCAGTGCGGGCATGTGGCCGCGCCACAGCATGGACGACATCTGCGCCATCCGCCCCGACCGCGTGGACGAAATGCTGCGCCATGCCCACGGTGTGGCGGACGTGGTGTACAATCCGCCGCACACCTACCTGACCCGTGCGGCGGAAAGGGCGGGACTGCCCTGGTGCACGGGGCTGTACATGCTGGTGGAACAGGCCGTGCGGGCGGAAGCCATCTGGCAGGGGTGCGAAATGCCATCCGGGCTGACGGAAAGCGTCATGGACGAGATCGGAAAGGAAGTGCAGCAATGAAGAAGCTCCTCATCCTCAACGGGCCGAACATCAACCTGACGGGTCTGCGGGAGAAGGCCATTTATGGCGCGAAGACCTATGACGACCTGATCGCCCTGTGTCAGCGGGAGGCCGAAAGGCTGGGCGTGACGCTGCGGTGCGTCCAGTCCAACCACGAGGGCGCGCTCATCGATGCGCTCCAGCAGGCCTATTTTGACGGCTTTGACGGCGCGGTCTTCAATCCCGGCGGATACACCCATACCTCTGTCGCGCTGCATGACGCCATTGCGTCCGTGCCCATGCCCGTCATCGAGTGCCACATGTCCAATGTGCACGCGCGGGAGGAATTCCGGCACAGGTCCGTCACCGCATCGGCCTGCCGCGGACAGATCGTCGGGTTCGGGTCCTATGGCTATGTCATGGGCATGCGGGCGCTGGTCGAAGCGCAGGACTGATACGCATGCCAGCCCGACATTCTCCCGCTGCATCGCAGGAGAAGAATGCTATGGGCGACGCGAGACGACCGGGGTCTTCGACCCGTTTCATTGGAGTCGAGCCAAAGCTCGCACAGCCCT
>CAZJOA010000169.1:0-4978 GCA_964547515.1 uncultured Faecalibacterium sp. | reverse complement strand
TAGCGATTTCCGCCCGGCACGTCAAGTCATCAATTCGCCGGAGCGTTCCTCCATACGATCCCCCCACGGCTTGCAAATTATGAATCGCGGAGACAGGGGCGCTCCCCCTCGTCCTGGTCGGACTATCGTCCGACAACGTCCTCGGGGGGCGCAAGCGCGACCTATTTTTCGGCCTGTGTCGGGACAAGCCCCGCCCCAGGCTTCGCGGGGCGATTGCAAGCAATCGCTGCCCGCTCGTCACGCAAGCGCGACCTGTTTTCGGCCTGTGTCGGGACAAGCCCCGCCCCAGGCTTCGCAGGGCGCTCGCCAAAACGGGGACTGTCCCATTCGACAGTCCCCATCGTGTTTCCATTTTACTGTGCGGCGGCTGTACCCTTCGTCTCGTCGGGCTTCTCGATCTTCCGGCGCTGCACACTCTGGTAGAGGAAGCGCTCATAGCGCACATCCAGCTTGAACGAGTCGGGGCGGACATAATCCGCGGCGGCACTCTTGCTGTGCGCCTGCTTGAGCTGTCCGCGCAGGACACCCACGACAATGAGCGCGACAACGAGCGCGGCGAAAGCCGCCAGGAGGAGCGTCCCGCTGGCGAGGCAGTCCGCCAGAGCCATGATGAGCGCGGCGATGGCCAGCACGGCGGCGAACACCCCGCCGCCCCAGGCGAAGGACTTGCCCTTGTCCGCCGGGACATCGCAGGTCAGGCGGCCGGTCTGTCCGTTGATGGCGAAGGTGTAGGTCTTGTCCGCCTTCTGGGTGGTGATGAGCCACACGGGCATGAGCACCGGGGTGACATGTCCGCCGTCGGAATGGAATTGACGGCTGCGTTCGCTGACGGTGGCGAAGCCGCTGACGGTGTTGCGCAGGGAGTCAGCCATGCTGTTCTCCACGCGCTCGGACGCGCGGCGTTCGCAGGCCTCGCTGTCCACATCGGCATGATCGGCCATCGCACCCGCCAGCACACCCGGCTGGAAGGGCACGGCGGCGCTCAGGTCGTAGGGCTCCAGCGATTCGGTGATCTTGTCGTCCAGCTTGGCGCTGCCGTCCACCGGGATGTTCTCAAAGGCCATCGAGCCGCTGCGGCGCACGATGAAATGCTCCGTGCGGGTGACTTCCCAGTCGCCCTGACGTTCCACATGGCGCTTCTCCGCGTCGTAGACGATGTTGGCATGCGCCTGGCAATCAAAGAGCCAATAGGGCACATAGAGCTTGCGCATCTCGGTGATGCTGTTGCCGCCCTTGAGGAAGACATTGGGCAGCAATCGCTTGCCCTTGAAGTAATCATGGAACTGCTGCTGCGCCTGTTCCTTGCCGACGGTGAAGGGGATGACCTTCTCGGGCTTGACGCCGCCCTCGACGCGATCGGGGAGGACGGCGGGGCTGCCGCAGTAGGGGCACTCGGTGGCGGTGGTGGTCTCCTCGGTGATGAGCTCCGCGCCGCAGCTCTTGCAGCGGTAGCCCTTCATCTGTGCGGCATCATCCGCGCCGAAGCTCTCCCGGGGCAGGTCGAAGTCGATGCCGCCCTGTTCCCCGGCAGCGTCCATGGCATCCAGCGCCTCCACGTCGAAGGTGTTGTCGCATGCGGCGCATTTCAGCTTGCTGCTCGCGCCGTCATAGGCCAGCGATGACCCGCAGCACGGGCACTTGTAGGCTTTTGTCTGCATCTTGTGACCTCCTGTGACACATCACTGCGCGGGGACGAAGTGGATGAGCATCGTTCCGAAATAGTCCATGTCAAAGCCGGCATCGGTCAGGGTGACGGTCAGGGGCGTGCCGTAGTAGTCGATGGTGATCGTGCCGTCCGCCTGTGTCCACTTCAGGCCGGAAACGGGCGTACCCACCATGACGAAGTCCGCCGTGCCGTCCGCGTGGAGGGTCAGGGCGTATTCGCCGATGAGGGCCGCATCCATGGTGATGCCGCCGGTCTCGGCATTCTTGGCGACATAGCGGGTCTCCATGCGGCTGCTGATGTCACCGGTGCCGGCTGCGGGAGCATCCGCCACGGGAGCATCGCCCGCCGCGGGGGTCTCCGGCATGCTGCCCGGACGCACGAAGATCAGCTTCATCTCGTCGTCCGCCATGACCAGCTGACCATTCTCGGTCAGCACCAGCGCCAGACCGTCCAGCATGGCCACGCCATTCTCCATGTACCAGACGCTGGTTTCGGTGGTTTCGCCGTCGTAGTTGGATGCAGTGCCGTCCTCGCTCAGCGTCATGAGCATCTGCATGCCCATCTCCGCAACAGCGTAGGATTCACCCTCCATTTCGAGGATGGAAGCCTCCCACTGGCCGACATAGGGTGCACCGGCCTCGCCCACGGGGGCAGCCTCGGGCACGACGACGGGTTCGGGCTCGGGCATGGGGTCGCTCTTGACCGCCGTCAGCAGCGCTTCCACATCGGGCATGAGCGCCGGATCGGTGATGCAGCGGCTCAGGTCGAAGCTGCTGCCGGCAAAGGCATAGTCGTCGACATTCTCCACATGGTCGCCCAGGTAGACGGTCTCCAGCTTTTCGCAGCCATCGAAGACGTAGGTGCCCACATTGCGCACGCCGTTGACGAACACGACCTCGCGCAGGCTGGTGCAGCCATCGAAGAGGCTGTCGGGCACTTTCTCCAGCGGCGCATAGCAGATGACGGTCTCCAGCGTGGTGCAGTCATAGAAGGCCAGCGTGGGGATCTCGGTGTAGTTCTCCGGGATGACCAGGGAGCGCACGGGCAGCTCCATGTCGTAGTTGTCACCGGCGCGGGCGCGACCCAACAGGTCGCCGCCGATGGCGGTCAGGGTGATGCCCTCCGCCTCACGGGGCAGATAGAGGTTCAGCTCGTAGCCATGATAGCGATCAAGACGGGCGTATTCGGTGTCATACCAGAAATCGTCGATGAGGAACATGGCATAGGGCATCTGGATCAGATCCTTGACCGCTTCGCCCACGCGGGACACGGGGGCATACCACGGGCGATGCGCCTTTTCGGTGAGGATGCGCACCTGTTCATCGGTGGCATCGGGGGCGGCGAAGATCTCGGTGTGGGCGAAGCATTCATCGAGGAAGCCGTCGGGGAGGATGGCCGGGTCACAGAGGACGACCAGCTTTTGCAGGTTGTCGCAGCCGGACAGGGCATCCGCACCGATGCTGGTCAGGGACGCGGGCAGGGTCAGCTCCCTGATGTTCAGGCAGTTGCGGAACGCGCCATTGCCGATGGTCGTGATCGAGCCGAAGGGCTCCACATATTCGATGGAGCTGTCCGCAAAGGCCTCGTTGCCGATGGTGGTGAACCAGCCGCAGTGATGGGGATAGAAGGAGCGGATGGTCTGGTTGCCCTTGAACACGCCGTCACCCAGCGCGGTCACATTGATGTCGTTATACCCCGTCCAGAGGGTCAGGTCGGGCTGATCGCCCTTGTACATCGTCAGCACGCCGTTTTCGAACGTGCAGATGGACGGGTCGTTCACGGGGAGCTCCGCCACGCCGCCGGCATCGGGATTGTTGATCCACACCGTGCAGTTGGGGCACTGGCCGCGCAGGAGGTCCGCATAGGCCGCCTGGTTCTCGAAGGAGCTGTCCCAGGGCAGGTCAAGGTCGGCAAGGGGATTGCCGGTGAAGGCATCCGCCGCAATGTCGATGGGGGCATGGAGGTCAAAGGCCATGTAAGTGAGCTTCGAGTCGGCGAAGGCACGCGCACCGATGTGCTCCATGCCGCTGCCCAGATGGAGCTCCTCGAGCCAGCTGCTTTCAAAGGCGCTCTCGCCGATGGACTTGACCGAGTCGGGCAGGGTCAGGGTCTTGGCACGGATGTCCTCAAAGGCATGGGCGCCGATGCTCTCGAGGCCCTCGCTCCACAGGATGTCCGTACCGGCGATCTTGCAGAACGCGCTGTCACCGATGGCCTTGAGGGTGGAGGGCAGCTTGATATACATCAGGTTGGTGACCTCGTCGAAGGCAGCATTGCCCACCGTTTCCATACCCTCGGGCAGGGTGATGGCGTAGATGCTGGTGTCGTACTGCATGGCCGTTTCGGCGATGGCCTTCACCGGCACGCCGCCGATGCTCGCGGGGAACTCCACAAAGGCATAGTACTCATTATACTCGGTGATCGTGCCGGTCGCGGCATCGAAGGTGAACCAGTCGTCCTTGGTCTGGGTGTGGGGGAGGGCGTTCTGGCCGCTGGGCTTGAGGTGATCGGCCGCGCCGTTGGCATCCTTGAGGGCGGCGGCATAAGCGTCGAACTGATCGTCCGGCACATAGATGGTGTAATCATCCGGCATCCACCAGAAGCAGAAGGCCGTCTTGGTAAAGATGGGGCATTCGCCGAGGAAGCGGATCTCGGTCAGGTTGTCGCACTGACTGATAGCACCCTCGATCAGGCGGACATTGGCCGGGATGGTCAGGCTGGTCAGCCCGGGCAGCCGGGAGATGTTGCCGCTGCAGATGACCTGGAGCTCGTCGTTGAGCGTCAGGGCTTGCAGGCTCTCCATCTGGGACAGCGCACCATCCTGGACGGCATAGATGTCGCCGGTCAGGGTGAGGGACGTGATGGCATTCTGTTCGCTGAGCGCGCCGGATTGCAGCGCCGTGGGGATGTAGCCGCCGATCTTCTTGGGGACGTGCACGTCACCAGACAGCTCGCCCTCCACATAGGCGGTGAAATTCCAATCGTCAAAGCGCCAGGTGCCCTCTGCCGATTCTGCCAGCGCAAGACTGCCCAGCAGCATACACAGCACGAGCAATATCGCCGTGATCTTCTTCATGATGTTTCTCCTCCCTTTTTCATTTCGGTGTATCAGGCGTTCCATCCCGCTGACGGCTCTGCGGATGCCGATTTTGCCGCATTTCGCCGTGCCCGATGCCCGGAATGTGTCTTGTGAACAGTATACACCAAATCCCGCTTTTTCACAATACTGAAACGGTATTTTTATACTAATTTACGTCTAATACTATTTCCCATCTAAACTGTAGACACCCCCTTTCCCTTGTGATACAATAG
>CAZJOA010000168.1:2656-5029 GCA_964547515.1 uncultured Faecalibacterium sp. | reverse complement strand
TCAATGCCCACGGGCAATTTCTGTGTGCTCATGCTGTCGCCTCCCTGCCTGGAACACATTCATCCAGCATCAGTATACCACGATCCGCGCGGCATGACAAGCGCTGCGGACAGAAAAAGCCCCGTCCGGCGGATGGCGCGGACGGGACGGGATATGCCCTTATTTGAGCAGCTTGCCCATGATCTTAATCATCAGGAAGAAGAGGATGAGCACCAGGAACACGCCGCCCAGACCGCCGACGGTGACGATCAGCCCCTTGGACATCAGGGACATGTCCGCCAGCTCGGCGGCTTCGGTCGCCTCCTCCGCCAGGACGGGGGATGCCACAAGCAGCGGCAGCAGGGAGAAAAGCAGCTTCTTCATTGTCGTATCCTCCTTCTCTTAACCGCCGATGAGCATGGAGACCAGGGTGATGACCATGCCGCCCGCCACGATGGAGCCCAGCTGGCCGGAAACATTGGCGCTGGTGGACTGCATCAGGATGAAGTTGCTGGGGTCTTCCTTCAGCGCCATCTTGGCGATGACGCGGGAGGACATGGGGAACGCGGAAATGCCCGCCGCACCCACCATGGGGTTGATCTTCTTCTTGCGGAAGAGGTTCAGGAGCTTGGCGAAGAGCACGCCGCCGGCGGTGTCGAACACGAAGGCCAGCAGACCCAGCGCCAGGATGAGCAGGGTGGTGGGGTCGAGGAACTTGTCGGCGACCATGGTGCCGCCGATGGTGATGCCCAGGACGATGGTGACGAGGTTGGCCAGCTCATTCTGGGCGGTCTTGCTCAGGCGCTCCAGCACGCCGCACTCACGGATGAGGTTGCCGAACATGAGAGAGCCGACCAGCGGCGCGCTCATGGGCACGAGGATGCCCGCCACCACGGTGACGATGATGGGGAAGAGGATCAGCGTGGTCTTGGAGCAGCGATCCTCCTGATAGTCCATGCGGATCATGCGCTCGCTGCGGGTGGTCAGCGCCTTGATGACCGGGGGCTGAATGACCGGCACCAGCGCCATGTAGGAATACGCCGCGACGGAAATGGGCCCCATGTAGTTCTTCAGGCCGAAATGGTTGGCGACATAGAGGGTGGTCGGGCCGTCCGCCGCGCCGATGATGCCGATGGCGGAGGCGAGCTTCATCACCAGGTCGTTATCGGTCACGCCCAGCACCCGGGGAATCAGCCAGATGCTCAGCAGGAAGGTGGCGAAGATGCCGAACTGCGCCGCCGCACCGAAGAAGATGGTGGAGGGGTCCTTCAGCAGGGGAGAGAAGTCGATCATCGCGCCGACGGCGATGAAGATCAGCACGGGGAAGAGCTCATTGGCGATGCCCGCATCAAAGAGCACGGACAGGAAGCCGCCTTCGCCCAGCACGGAGGGCACGGCCTCGCCGGTGATGGCGTTGATGGCCGGGGGCAGGTTGGCCAGGATGCAGCCGAAGCCGATGGGCAGCAGCAGCGTGGGCTCGTAGTCCTTCACGATGGCCAGCGCGATCAGGATGCCCGCAATGACGAACATGACGAGCGTCTTGAAGCCGTCGCCGGACATCATGTAGAACAGGCCGCTGAAAAGCTCCTCGATGAGCGCAGCAAAATCCAGATTCATGGTCATGATCCTTTCTGAAAGAGATTGATGGTCGGGGAAGAAAAGTGAAAAGAGACTCACAGACGGAGTCGGCATGCTCGCGTCCGTGAGTCTCACCATTTCAAGCAGCACCGGACGGAAGGCGCGTCAGACGAACCTCCATCGGGATTGACGATGCGGCTGTATCCGCCCGGCGGGGGACGGATACCGATTACTCCCTCAAGAAACATCCCTATTATAGTCGTTCGGACGGGCACTTGTCAAGCGCCGAATGCGGAAAATGGGGGATCAGTCGTGCTTCCGCAGCCGGTTGATGAAGCCCAGGAGCATCAGCAGGTCATCCTCGCTGAGCTGCTTCATGCCGGAGACGGCCTTCTGGATCAGCTCGGGATTCTGTGTGCTCTCGTCGAAAAACTGCTGCGGCGTGAGGTCGAAATAGTCGCAGATGGCGAGGAACTCCTTCATCGGCGGAAGCGCCTTGCCGGATGAAATGTTGTATACATACCCCCGGCTGTGCCCCAGGTCGTAGCTCATCTGATATTCTGACACACCCTTGCGCAGACGCAGCTGCGTGATCCTGTCGCGAATGAAACGCTCGTCCATTCCTATCACCTCAGGGATAATGATAGACCATCAAAAGATGTTCAAAGACGAATTTGCGGAGAGCGAAAGTGAGTTCGAGAAGGTGCTCCTGAAGAAAGGCTCGCTCATCGTGAAAGAGTTTAAGGATTGCTGTCTGTTTGAGGAAGATGATAATTACCACGGCTATATTTCTGCGTCAGATACACTGGGATTTGA
>CAZJOA010000168.1:0-2556 GCA_964547515.1 uncultured Faecalibacterium sp. | reverse complement strand
CCTACAAAAACGCGGAAGAAGCACAAATCTTTGTGAAAGTCGATTCCAAAGCGACGAAATACTATTCGGTGGACAAAATCGACAGCCTGATCGAGTGCCTCCAAAAGGTCAACGCGAGCTTCGGCGAGTAAGTGAATGTCAGCCCCTGCTCCCTTCCCGGGCGAGCAGGGGCGTTTTCATCCCCGGGGCACGGTCGGGCGGACGCGCTGTCCGCCGCACAGAAAACGTTTGCATGAAACTGCTTTCCACCCCTTGCACCCCCGCCGCGATCTGTGCTATACTAACAATCGGATTGCTATGGCATCGGTTTCAGCGGACGCATGCTGCGGAGGCCGTGTCAGCCAAGGATAGAGGCTTCAGCCCGTGCGGCTGAGGCGGTAAGGAGCGTGTTCACCATGAGAAAGATCGGTGTACTGACCTCCGGCGGAGATGCGCCGGGAATGAACGCGGCGGTCATGTCCGTCGCGAAGAATGCAGCGCGCTACGGCATGCCCCTGGTGGGCATCAAGCGCGGCTATAACGGCCTGCTGCGCAAGTCCACCAGCATTTATGATGACTTGCAGGAGCTGACCCTCGATACCGTGCTGGATATTGCCGATCAGCCCGGTACTTATCTGCGCACCGCGCGCTGCACCGAGTTCATGGACCCGATGTACCGCGAGTTCGCCGCGCAGACCCTGCGTGACATGGAGATCGACGGCCTGGTGGTCATCGGCGGCGACGGCTCCTTCCAGGGCGCGATGCGCCTGTGCGAGCTGGGCATCCCCTGTGTGTGCATCCCCGGCACGATCGACAATGACCTGGCCTATACCGAGATGACCCTGGGCTATGAGACCGCCGTGCAGAAGTGCACCGAGGCCATCCGCGAGATCCGCGCCACCAGCCGCTCCCATGACCGCCCCCATGTGGTGGAATGCATGGGTCGTCACTGCGGCGATGTCGCCCTGAAGGCCGCCTGCGCCACCGGTGCGGAGATCGTCCTCGTGCCCGAGGTGAAGTGGTCCATCGATGAGGTGGCCACCCGCCTCAACAAGCAGATCGCCAAGGGGAATTGCCGCGCCACCGTCGTCATCGCCGAGGGCTGCTGGGAATCCATGGAGCCCTTCGATATGTATGGCTTCCTGACCAGCCACGGCAAGCAGTGCTTCGAGGGCGAGAGCATCAGCGCGATGCGCCTGGCCTCCATCCTCAAGCGCAAGTGCGGCATGGTCGAGGTGCGCTCCACCGTCGTGGGCTACACCCAGCGCGGCGCACTCCCCGTCGCCAAGGACAGCGCCTTCGCCTTCGAGGCCGGACACCTCGCCGTCAAGCTCCTCTATGAGGGCGTGTCCAACCAGGTCATCGGCACGCGCCATGGCCGCGTCTTCCACATGGGCATCGAGGAGGCCCTCAAGGAGAAGCGCGAGTTCCGCCATGACCTGTATAAGCTGGTCAACGACATCCGCGAATGATGCGGCAGGTGAAAAAATTGCTTTTCCCCTATTGACATCCCGCCGCGGATGTGCTATAATCCCCTTGTTTGAAGCAGAGGCTTGCCCGTCTCTCACCTCGCGCGGCTCACGCTGCCGGGTATCATGGCATCTTCCATCCTCCTGCGAGGTGGAGATACTGCGCATGTGAACGCGACGGGTCGGCTGATCCGTCGCTTTTTTGTGCGGCGCTGCCGAAAACAAGTTGGGATCAGGAGCAATCGCTCCCCAAATATGGAGGTGTATGGACATCGCTACCGATCTGATGATCAACGAAGAGATCCGCGACAGAGAGGTTCGCCTGATCGACGAAAACGGCGAGCAGCTCGGCGTCATGCCTACGCATAAGGCACTGGAGCTGGCGGAGGAACGCGGCCTGGATCTGGCCAAGATCCAGCCCATGGCAAAGCCCCCGGTGTGCAAGCTGCTGGATTATGACAAGTACCGCTACGAACAGTCAAAGCGGGAGCGCGATAACCGGAAGAATCAGCGGGTCGTGTCCATCAAAGAGGTTCAGCTGTCTGCCACGATCGAGGAGAACGACGTTCTCACCAAGGCGAAGATGGCACAGAAGTTCCTGGCTGATGGCGATAAGGTGAAGGTCTCCATTCGCTTCCGCGGCCGTCAGATCACGCACAGCGAGATCGGCCTGAAGGTCATGCAGAACTTCGCCGAGCGCTGCGCGGAGGTCTCCAATGTGGAGCGCCGCCCCGCCATGGATGGCCGCCACATGATTATGATCCTTGCGCCCAAGGCCGCCAAGGCTTCCTTCGCCGAGAAGAAGGCCGCCCGCGAGGCTCGCGACGCCAAGGAGAAGACCACCCAGGAGTAAGGCCCGCGGATGGACGCATATGCGTCTGCCGATATATCGCCTGATGCCTTCACCGGCATCCAGGCTGAAGCCCGAATCATTGGAAGGAGGACAATACCATGCCTAAGCAGAAATCTCACCGTGGTGCTGCCAAGCGCTTTTCCTTTACCAAGTCCGGTATCGTTAAGCATAAGCAGATGAACGCCAACCATCAGGTTCGCCTGAAGACCACCAAGCGCACCCGTCACCTGCGGGCTGACGGCATTGTGGACAACG
>CAZJOA010000167.1:0-5038 GCA_964547515.1 uncultured Faecalibacterium sp. | reverse complement strand
GGGGGCAGACGGGTGAGGCGGCTGCATCGAAACCTCAAAGGGGATGACGCGGCGAATATGCGGGGGATTGCTTCCGCATTCCTATCCAACTCTGGAGAAAAAGACAACTGTGCATTTACATTCAGTTCAAAGCAATCCCACGCATCCTGAGCCGCCAAGATATGCAGCCGCCTTTACTACACGTCACCGGTTACGAGGGGGTCCGGGGGGAAAGCCACAACTTGCTTTCCCCCCGGCGGCTTTGCGCCGCTTTCGACGCGCGAAAGCGGCCTTGTGCTGGACTTTCCATGTAGTAAATGAGAAATAATGAGTTTAGAGGTGTCCAAAAGCCCCTCCGGCCACAGGGGGCGAAGGGGCAGCATCATCACTTATTGCGGCCGCGGATGGTGGCATCGGGCTTGGAGGCCTGCTTCATGAACGCGGAGGGGCTGATGCCCACGATATTCTTGAACTGCTTGGAGAAGTGGTAGGGGTCCTGCATGCCGACCTCGATACCGGCCTGGCGGACGGTATGCCCCTCCTCGCGGAGCAGCTCCTTGGCGCGTTCCATCTTGCAGTGCAGGACATAGCTCAGCGGGGGCATACCGACCTCGCTGACGAAGCGCTTGCGGAAGGTCTCCATGGGCATGCGGGAGATGGCGGCCATTTCCGCCAGGGAGAAATTGTCGCGATACTGATTGGCGCGCAGGGTGTCCACCACCTTGGCGATCTCATGGGAGAGCATCGCATCCATGGCGACGGGCTGACCCCAATGGCTGGCCAGCATGCCATACATCAGGTGCTGGAGCTGATAGGTCGCGTCGCTCGTGCCGGAATGGCGCACCATCACCTGCACGATCTGCTTGGCCAGGTACATCTGGCTGGGCAGTGCGCCCTGACGCAGCGGCATATGCAGCAGTGCGCCCATCTTGCGCACCATCATGGGGGAGAGCTCGCCCTCCAGCGCCGTCCACAGGCAGCGCACCTGCTCCGACACCTTCAGCCGGGCAGCATGCTCCCCCGCCGGGAGGAAGCAGGTGTCCTTGGCCTTGAGCGTCAGCTCCGTGTCCTGCCAGCAAAGCGTCGCCTCACCGGCCTCCACAGCCAGCCACACCCACTGGTCATGGCTGTTGATCGGGTATTCCCCCGCGTCAAGCATGGCAGTGCCCGCCGCATGGAGCCACACACCGCTGGCACGGGTCAGACTGCCGGGCTTATGCCAGCCCTCGACCACCAGGGTGTCAGCCGCGGCTTCCACATTCGCAAACAGATAGGACTCCATACGGTCGGCCTCCTTCAACCAAATCGCACATTTTCCATTATGACCATTATACAGCCCAAACTTCACAGTGTCAAGGGGGCTGGCGGGCTTTTTTCGCGCTTTTTGCCGCAGCGTGCATTTTCACCGGCTGCGCTGTGTCCGCCCGACGCAAAAGTGTCCCTCTTTTTTCTCAGAAACCCCCTATTCTGGATGCTTTGTTTTTGTTGCGTTCATATTTTTCTGCAAGAATAGGCTATCGTCCGATTCCGGGCGATCCATCGGCTGACTTATCAGTGAAAGGAGCACCACCTTGTTAGAGCTTAAAGGCATCAAGAAGGATTACCCCGCGGGCGACGGTATCGTCCATGCGCTCAAGGGCGTGACCCTGCAATTCCGCAAGAACGAATTCGTTTCCATCCTCGGGCCGTCCGGCTGCGGCAAGACCACCATGCTGAACATCATCGGCGGTCTGGATCAGTACACCGAGGGCGACCTGGTCATCAACGGCACGTCCACCAAGGCATATAAGGATCGCGACTGGGACGCCTACCGCAATCACTCCATCGGCTTTGTGTTCCAGAGCTACAACCTGATCCCCCATCAGAGCGTGCTGCAAAATGTGGAGCTGGCGCTGACGCTGTCGGGCGTGAGCAAGGCCGAGCGCCGCAAGCGTGCCGCACAGGCGCTGGAGGCCGTCGGGCTGGGGAATCAGCTGCGCAAGAAGCCCGCGCAGATGTCCGGCGGACAGATGCAGCGCGTCGCCATCGCCCGCGCCCTGGTGAACAACCCGGACATCATCCTGGCGGACGAACCCACCGGCGCGCTGGACACCGAGACCAGCGTGCAGGTCATGGACATCCTCAAGGAGGTCGCCAAGGATCGGCTGGTCATCATGGTGACCCATAACCCCGACCTGGCGGAAAGGTACTCCACACGCATCATCCGCATGCTGGACGGCGAGATCATCAGCGATTCGCGTCCGCTGGATGCAGATGAGTCCGCGGCGCTGGAAAAGCAGGCGCGGGATGCGCGCGTGGAGCGTCAGAAGGGCGGCAGGAAGGTCAGGAAGCCCACCATGTCCTTCGCGACCTCCTTCGGCCTGAGCCTGAAAAACCTCATCAGCAAGAAGAGCCGCACCCTGCTGACCTCCTTCGCCGGGTCGATCGGCATCATCGGCATCGCGCTGATCTTCGCCGTGTCCAACGGCATGACCACCTATATCGACACCGTCCAGGAGGACACCCTGTCCTCCTACCCGCTGACCCTCCAGGCCAGCGAGATCAACATGGGCTCGCTGCTGGCGACCTTCATCGGGAATGCCCTGTCCGGCGAACCGCACGAGAACGATGCGGTGTACGAGAAGACCATGATCTACGACCTGGTCAATGCGCTGGGCTCGATGGAGGAGACCACCAATGACCTCCAGGCCTTCAAGGCCCATCTGGAGGGTCAGCTAACGGACGAGAACAGCACCCTCCACCAGGCCGTCAACGGCGTGCAGTACACCTACGACGCGCCCCTGACCGTTTACACCCAGAATGTGGACGGCGACATCCTCCAGGCGGACTCCCAGGTGCTCCTGCAGGAGCTGCTGGTGGAATACATGGGCATGGATATGTCCTCCATGATGAGCCTGTCCTCCGCCTATGGCATGGATGCATCCTCCATGATGTCCTCCTCCCCGCTGATGAGCATGGGCGGTTCTTCCGCCATTCTCTGGCAGGAGATGCTCACCGGCCGCGACGGCGAGATGATTAACCCCCTGCTGCAAAAGCAGTATGACCTGGTGTACGGCTCGTGGCCGAACGACTACAACGAAGTGGTGGTCGTGGTGGATCAGCAGAACGAGATCGCGGACATGACGCTCTACGCCATGGGTCTGAAATCCAAGGACGAGATCAGCAAGCTGGCGAATGCCGCCTTCAGCCAGACCGGCGTGGAGGTCTCCGATGGCCGGTGGACGTATCAGGATGTGTGCGGCATGACCTTCCGCGTCGTCCTGCCCGCCGACTGCTATTCCTACGACGAGGCCACCGGCACCTACACCGATCTGCGCAGTACCCAGGCCGGTCTGCGCTACCTGTACGACAACGGCCTCGACCTGAAGGTCGTGGGCATCATCCGCCCCAATGAGGAAGCCGTCTCCGGCATGCTCAACGGGACGCTGTGCTATACCGCCGCGCTGACGGAGCACATCATCGCCAAGGCGCAGGAGTCCGCCGCCGTTCAGGCGCAGATGGCTGACCCCGCCACCGACATTTTCACCGGCCTGCCCTTCTCCGAGTCCACCGGCGCGATGTCCGACGAGCAGAAGGCCGCTGACTTCACCGCCTACATCGCCACCCTCTCCGATGAGGAGAAGGCCGATGCCTATGCGGACATGATGTCCATCCCCACCCAGGAGCAGGTCGACCAGATCATCGATCAGCAGCTCTCCGCCATGACCCGGGCGGACATGGAAAGCATCATGTTAGAGGCGCTCACCGCCCAGATGAGCATCGATGCGGAAAAGGTGTCCGACTATATCGCGAACATGTCCGATGACGAAATGCGCCAGATGTTCGCCCAGATGATGGCCGAGCAGGTCACCATGCAGTACGCCGAGCAGGTGAAGGCGCAGATGTCCTCCATGGACACGGCGACCCTCGCCATGGCACTGGACATGTCCATGCCCGCGACCACCCCCGAGCAGGTGTCCGCCAAGGCCGCGATGTACGCCGCGTCCGCCGCGCAAATGCCCGATGAACAGGTGAACGCCCTGGCGGATCAGACGCTGTCCGCCATGACCCGCGAGGCGCTGGAGTCCGCCATCCTGCCCGGCATGGCCGCGCAGATGGGCGTGTCCGCCGAGGAAGCCGCCCCCATGCTCTCCGCCATGACCGATGAGCAGCTGCGCGAACAGCTCCGCCCCGCCATCGCCGAACAGATCCGCACCCAGGCCGCCGAACAGCTCGCCGCCATGTCCGAACAGGAGATGTGCGATGCCCTGGAGGCCGCGCGTCCGCCCTTCACCACCGCGCAGCTGGCCGCATTCCATGATGCGGTGCTGACCTTCTCCGATTCCACCTACGAGGAGAACCTCATCTCCCTGGGCTGCGTCAGCCTGGACAGCCCCGCCTCCATCAGCATCTACGCCTCCACCTTCGAGGACAAGGACGTGATCGAGGCTGCCATCGCCGACTACAACGCCAGCGTCGATGAGCTGTCCCGCATTCGCTACACCGACTATGTGGGGCTGATGATGTCCTCCGTGACCTCCATCATCGATGCCATCACCTATGTGCTCATCGCCTTCGTGGCCATTTCGCTGGTGGTGTCCTCCATCATGATCGGCGTCATCACCCTGATCTCCGTGCAGGAGCGCACCAAGGAGATCGGCATCCTGCGTGCCATCGGCGCGTCCAAGCGGAATGTGTCCAGCATGTTCAACGCCGAGACCATCATCATCGGCTTTGCATCCGGCGCGATCGGCGTGGGGGTGACCTGGCTGCTGTGCATCCCGATCAACGCCATCATCCAGCACCTGACGGGCATCATGGGGCTGGCGGCTTACCTGCCCTGGCAGGTGGCGCTCATCCTTGTGGGCATCAGTGTCCTGCTGACCTCCTTTGCCGGCGTGATCCCCGCACGCTCCGCCGCCAAGAAGGACCCCGTGGTCGCCCTGCGAACCGAGTAACCACACGCCCGCCCTTCCCGGCTTCCCAGCTTCTCATTCCTCATTCTTAATTCCTAATTCCTAAAGACCCCTTGCGTCCGGGTCTGTGCTGTGTTATAATGGGAGCGACGCTGAAGGAGAAA